>CAYUTV010000055.1:0-7768 GCA_964447745.1 uncultured Planctomycetia bacterium
TTCTATTTCATATGTGTCCGGATTGGCGGTCAGTCCGCTCAAATCGTACTGCGGATCCTCGGCGACGGTTTCAAGAGCACCCGTATTCAGATCCATCTTTAAAAGACGCGCGGTGTTGGCAACGCGCGAATCTTTTAGATACAAAAACTTGCCGTCCATCGATAAAAATAAGGGGCCGCTTAAAATACTGTCTTCAAAACTCCATTGGATCAGAAGCTTGAACTCTTTCTCCCCTTCTTTGCGGAAAAAGAAATCCGTCGCGCCGTCCGGTCGCGATACCGTCGCACCCCGCACCCGCATATTCACGTCAACCAGCCACCCCGAATAATCTCCGGGGTTCTTTTCAATAAGCTCAAGCTTGCCCGTGGCCAGCGACAGGTGATAGACATCGTGGGCTTTGGGATTCTCTTTGTTCATTTCGATAAGAATATCGTCGGGGTGGCGCTTATCCACGTCCAGGATTCGCACTTGAACGTTTTCGAAAGGAGTCAGATCGCGCAGTTCCTTCTTTGCGAGATTCACCGCGTAAAGCCGCCAATTCTCGTTGCCGCCCACATCCTGCAGATAGAGTAGATGCGCGTTATCGTCCGCCCAGAAATAATTGCGAATGCCGCGGTCGGTGTCGTTGGTAATAGGACGGTCGTCTTCTTTGCCGACCGTTTTCACCCAGACGTTCAATACGTTGTTCACCGGAGCCAAATAAGCGATCCGCTTGCCGTCCGGAGACAGCTGAGGCGCCGTCTTAACGGGGTTCCCGAAGAGCGTTTCTCTCGGGATCAATTTCACTTCTTGGGCTTGGGCAAAAGGCATGGGAAAATTTAGACTCAGGGTTAAGAGGATCGCAAGACGATTAATAGCTCGCGATGACGGCATTCGGATGGTCCCCTGAAACTTCCATCATGCGCCTCAACGTCCGCTCGGCGCGCTGACGAATATCTTCGGGAATTTCAATCTTGTGCTCCAGGACTTCCAAAGCGTGAGCCACCCATCCCAGAGTCGTCATCTTCATGGTCTGACAGACAAACTGTTCGGTGGGCATAATAAAACGCTTTGTGGGATGATCCTTCTTCAATTTATAAATCATCCCCACTTCGGTGCCGATGATAAACGTGTCGGCCTTGCTCTTGGCGATGTACGGAGAAAAACCGCTGGTCGAACAGACGAAGTCCGCCTGATCGATGACGTCAGGAGGGCATTCCGGATGCGCGATAAAGGGCGCCCCCGGGTGCGTTTGTTTGGCCGAGAGAATATCCTGCGCGGTCACGCGAATATGCGTGGTGCAGAAACCCTGCCAAAGAATGATCTCCTTGTCCGGACAAAACCGTTGAACGTAATGACCTAAATTTTTATCCGGAACGAACAAAATCCGCTTGTGGGGCAGTGACTTTACGATCTGAACCGCGTTCGCGGATGTGCACGCGATGTCGCTCTCGGCCTTCACTTCGGCGGAGCTGTTTACATAACACACCACGGCAGCATCGGGATATTCTTTCTTCTTTTCCCGGAGACGTTCACCGGTCACCATCAACGCCATGGGACAATCCGCTTCTCTCACGGGCAAGATAACCGTTTTCTCGGGGTTCAGGATCTTGGCGCTCTCGGCCATAAAATCCACGCCGCAGAAAACGATTAGATCCGCTCCCGTTCCTATCGCCGCCTTTGATAACGCCAGGGAATCTCCCAAAATGTCCGCCACTTCCTGGACTTCATAGTTCTGGTAATTGTGCGCCACGATATAGGCGTTGCGTTCCTTTTTTAAACGCAGCACCTTCTCGCGCAGGCGCGCCTTGACGTCTTTCGTTGTGGCTTTTTCGAGAAGCTCGAGTTCCATGACTGCCCTTTAGAGACTCTTTTTCATTAAATAAAAATCGAGTTTTTCGTGGTCGCTTTTCAGCCGTTCCTCGACTTCGGCCTCGGATTTCGGCGGCGGGATAATAACCTTATCGCCCGGCTTCCAGTTCACGGGGCAGGCTACGCCGTTCTTATCAGCTGTCTGCAACGCGTCCAACAAGCGTACCACCTCGTCGACATTGCGACCGACGTTCAGAGGATAATAAATAATCGCGCGTATCACGTGCTTGGGATCGATGACGAAAAGCGCGCGTACGGTCACGGTGGTGCTCTCGCCCGGATGAATCATGCCGTATTTCTGCGCGACGTTGGTGGATAAATCCGCGATCAACGGGTACGGGATCTTCACGCCCATGATCTTGGAAAGATTTTGAGTCCATGCCAGATGGGAATGCACGCTGTCGATGGAGATACCCATGAGCTTCGTGCTTCTTTTCTTGAATTCGTCGGCACGACGGGCAAACTCGGTCAACTCGGTGCTGCATACCGGCGTGAAATCCGCCGGATGAGAAAACAACACCACCCAATCAGTGCCTTGCCATTGGCTGAAATTGATTTCCCCGTGCGTCGACGGAGAAACGAAATCAGGAGCCTTATCCCCGATTCTAGGTAAAGATTGAATTTCCAATGTCGCCATGTTTAAATCCTCCTGAAAAGTGAATATTATACAACGTTCGGGGGAACAATCCTAGACTTGCACCACTTCCCGCACCTCGGGGATGAGCGCTTTGAGGCGGTTTTCTACGCCCATCTTCAGCGTCATGATGGAACTGGGGCATGAACTGCAGGAACCCTGCAAATGCAGAGTGACAATGCCGTCCTGATAGCCGTGAAAAAGAATGTCGCCGCCGTCCATGGCCACTGCGGGACGGATTTCGTTATCCAATACTTCGCGGATCTTTTGTTCGATTTCGCTCGTCGCAGTCGCCTGCCCACCCGTGGCACTGCCGACAAAAAGACTTTCCTTGGACTTCAAAGCGGCTTGAATCGTTTCTGTGACACCTTGCACCATTGTTTGCCAGTTTGCGGCAGGCGCCTTAGTCACGGTGATAAAGTCGCGACCAACCATGACACCTAAAACGTTTTCAATATCAAACAGCCGTTCAGGCAGTGTAGAGCCCTTTGCCTTTTCCTTGTCGGGAAAATTCAATGAGCCGGATTCTACTAACACCTTGTTCACGTTGAATTTCAGCGTGTTGGGGTTCGGCGTTACTTCAGCGGTGATATAAAGTTCTTGGTCGCTCATTCGGTGGATACCTCCTCTTTGCGTTGCGATGTGTCCTTCAAAGCTTCCTCGAGTGTCCGCCATGCCAGCGCGGCGCATTTCACTCGTACCGGAAATTGCTTCACTCCTTCGAAAATTTTTAAACGGCCTACAGCATCACGTTCCGCAGCCGCAACATTATCTTCGGTGATCACATGAAGAAATTGATCTTTTAACGTCTCGGCTTCTTTTTTTGTCTTCCCTTCCACGAACGTCGTCATCATGGAAGCGCTGGCCTTGGAAATGGCGCATCCGCTGCCCTGAAACGTCACTTTTTGAATGACGCCGTCGCCGCTCACGCTCAAATATACCTCATAGTCGTCTCCACAGAGTGGGTTATGTCCGTGCGCCGAGGCGGTAGCGCCTTCCAATTTTGAAAAATTTCTCGGCCGTTTGTTATGGTCCAGGATTACTTCCTGGTACAGATCGTCAAGCTTGGGATTGGGATATCCGTTCTGGTTCATCGAAACATCTCCCAAACCTTTTTGACCGCTTTGACAAGAGCATCCACTTCTTCTTTGGTGTTATAAAAGGCAAATGACGCGCGTGCGGTCGCCGGGACTTGAAAACGTTTCATCGTCGGCATGGCACAGTGGTTACCGGCGCGGATCGCCACGCCTTCCTGATCCAGAACCGTTCCGATATCATGCGGATGCACGTTGTCCAGGACGAACGAGATCACACTCGCCTTTTCGGCGGCATTGCCGATAATACGAAGTCCCGGTATTTCCGATAATTTCTGCGTCGCGTACACTAAAAGGTCATGCTCATAGGCCGCGATGGCGTCGAACCCCACGCTTTCCAAATAATCAATCGCCGTTCCCAGCGCGATGATCTCGGCAAAGGCCGGCGTCCCCGCTTCGAATTTCGCCGGAGCTTTCGCGTAAGTGGTTTTTTCAAAACTCACCGACTCAATCATGTCGCCGCCGGTTTGATACGGATCCATGGCCTCGAGATGCTTGGTCTTACCGTAAAGCACACCAACACCCGTAGGGCCGTAAATTTTGTGGCCCGAGAAACAATAAAAATCACAGTCTAAATCTTGCACGTCCACTTTCATGTGAGGCACGCTTTGCGCGCCGTCCACCAGCACCACGGCCCCCGCATGGTGGGCCATCCGAATAATCTCTTTAACCGGATTCACGGTGCCAAGCGCGTTGGAGACATGCGTGACCGCCACAAAATACGTGCGCGGACCCAAGAGCTTCTCAAACGCGTCGAGCAACAGCTCTCCTTTATCGTTTACGGGGATCACCTTCAGATTCAATCCTTTTTCCTTGGCCAAAACCTGCCAGGGAACGATATTGGCGTGATGCTCCATCTCAGAGATCACGATGTCGTCCCCCGCCTTCAAAAACTTGCGCCCATAACCGTAGGCCACGAGGTTAATCGCCTCGGTGGCTCCGCGCGTAAAAATAATCTCGGAGGCAGAACCGGCATTCAAAAATTTGCGGCATTTCTCGCGTGATACTTCACACTGCTTGGTGGAATCCACGCTAAACGTGTAAACACCGCGGTGTACGTTCGCGTATTCGCTCGTCATGAACCTGGATAACCGCTCGATCACCGCCTTGGGCTTCTGCGTACTGGCCGCGTTGTCGAGATACACAAAAGGCTTCCCGTTCATGCGGCTCTCCAGCATGGGGAAATCTTTTCTGATTTTTTTGACGTCCAACGCGTTCGCGGTCATCATTTGAGCGCCCTCGTGATCTCGTCTTTCACAATTTGATCCAATTTTTCCTTTAAATAGTCGGGCTTCAGCTCTTCCAAAATTTCCTCGGCAAAACCGTACGTCATGATAAAGCGCGCCAGCTCCTCGGAGATCCCGCGGCTTCTCATATAAAAAAGTTCGTCCTTTTGCATCTGTCCGACCGTGGCTCCGTGATTGCACGAGACGTCGTCGTTGTCGATGCGCAGCTGAGGACGCGTGCTGGCCTGCGCCTTGTCGGACAAAAGAAGATTCTTATTCAGCTGCCTGGAATCCGACTTCACCGCGTTTTTGTCGACGAATACCATGCTGTCAAAGTCGCTCTTGGCGTCGTCTGAAAGAATGTTTTTATAAAATTGGCGGCTCGCGCAGTGCGCCTTCAGGTGATTGGCCGTCGCGCGCTGCAGAATCCGCGACTTTCCCGATAAAACACTGAGCCCTTTCAGCGACGCGAAGGCGTGTTCGTCTTCAAAGTCGACTATCGTCTCCTGCTCATAGCGCTCGCCTCCCTGGGCGAATGCCAGCGCATTGAGAGAGCTGTGTTTCTTGAGATGGAAGCGGTTCTTGTGCGTCGTCGCTCCGCGCAGACCCAAATGCACCTCATCCCAGTCTACGCAGGCCCCGGCTTCCACGCGGACTTCGGCGCTGCTGTTGCTCGCGTACGACTTGTCGGTCAATGCCGCGTGCGTCAAGATCAGGCGCAAACGCGTGCAAGAACCGGCCAATACGCGCAGCTTCTGGTCAGCCACGGCCTTCTTCCCGGTCTGCGCAAAAATAACGTGAATCGGCTCGTCCAAAATGATTTTTTCGGGAATCTCAAGCAAAAGACTCTCTCCCGGGGAATTCGTAATAAGCGCCACGGATTTGGGCAATGGCCTTACCGCCGACAATTCCTCGGAATAAACGCCGTCAAGGAAAACGACCCTTGAGAGTGCTGTTTTATTTAGATGAAACCGCTCCAATGAAGCCTTCATAACCTTTTTCCTCTAGTTCGCCGGCCAGTTCTTTGCCGCCTTCGCGGATGATTCTGCCGTCCGCCAGGATGTGAACATAATCCGGCACGATAAAATTCAAAAGACGCTGATAATGCGTGATCAGGATAATCCCGTTGTCCTTGGAACGCAGTTTGTTCACGGCGCGCGCGACTTCTCTCAACGCATCAATGTCGAGACCGGAATCCGTCTCATCGAGGATCGCGAGTGCGGGCTCGAGCACCGCCATCTGCAGGATCTCGTTACGCTTTTTTTCACCGCCGGAAAACCCGTGGTTCAGCGAACGCGTCATGAACGATTCCGGCATATCGACCAACTTCAGTTTATCCTTCAAGAGATCCTGGAATTCGAGAGGGTCCACCTCAGTCTTACCCAAAAACTTGCGGCGCGCGTTGTAGGCCATTCGCAGGAAACTCGCGTTATTGACGCCCGGGACTTCCACCGGATACTGAAACGCCATAAAGATCCCCTGGAGTGCGCGGTCCTCGGGTTCCATCTCGAGAATATTTTTCCCGCGAAACAATATTTCCCCGCTTGTCACCGCATAATGAGGGTCTCCGGCCAAGACCTTGGACAGCGTGCTTTTACCGGAACCGTTGGGCCCCATGATGGCGTGAACCTCTCCCGGTTTCACCGTAAGATTGAAACCCTTCAGAATTTCCTTCCCGTTGATGCTGGCGTGTAGCTGGCGTATTTCTAACATTAACCGACACTCCCCTCCAATTTAAGGCCCAGAAGCTGCGTCGCTTCGACGGCAAACTCTCCGGGCAGTTCGCGGAAAACATCCTTACAAAATCCGTTGATGATGGTGCTCATGGCGTCCTCGGACGAAACACCTCGCTGTTGAAAATAAAAAAGCTGATCGTCGCTGATCTTGGACGTCGATGCCTCATGCTCCACCTGGCTCGCCTTATTCTGCACGTCGATGGTCGGAAACGTATTGGCCGAGCACTTGGAACCGATGAGCAGCGAATCGCACTGCGTAAAGTTTCTCGCCCCTTTGGCGGACGCCTTGATCTGCACAAGGCCGCGGTAGTTATTCACGGCCTCTCCGGCGGAAATACCTTTGGAGATAATCGTACTCTTTGTGTTTTTTCCAATATGAATCATCTTGGTTCCCGTGTCAGCCTGCTGGTAATGATTGGTCAGCGCCACGGAATAAAATTCGCCCACCGAATTGTCGCCCACAAGAATACAGCTGGGATATTTCCACGTGATCGCAGAACCGGTTTCAATCTGCGTCCAGGATATCTTCGAGTTCTTGCCCTGGCACTTGCCGCGCTTCGTCACAAAATTATAAATCCCGCCCTTGCCTGTCTTGGGGTCTCCCGCGTACCAGTTCTGCACGGTTGAATACTTGATCTCGGCATTTTCCAACGCCACGAGCTCCACAACAGCTGCATGAAGCTGATTGGTGTCAAACTTCGGCGCCGTGCAGCCTTCCAGGTAACTGACAAAGCTGTTGTCTTCGCAGATGATGAGTGTCCTCTCAAACTGGCCCGATCCCTCGGTGTTGATGCGGAAATAGCTCGATAACTCCATCGGGCACTTGGTGTTCTTGGGAATATAAACGAAAGAGCCGTCCGTAAAGACCGCCGAATTCAGCGCCGCGTAAAAATTATCGGTATAAGGCACCACCGACCCCATATATTTTTTGATGAGGTCAGGATACTTCTCCACGGCCTCGGAGAAAGAACAAAACACCACGCCATGTTCCAAGAGTTTCTGTTTGTAGCTCGTCGCCACCGACACGCTATCAAAAATCGCATCAACAGCCACGCCGGCGAGCTTTTTTTGTTCCATCAAGGGAATCCCGAGCTTTTCGAATGTTTTGCGCAGTTCCGGGTCCACCTCATCCATGCTTTTTTTCTGCTCCACCGTTTTGGGGGCGGAATAATAAATAATATTTTCATAATCGATCGGCGGGTAATGGACATTCGCCCATTCCGGGTT
>CAYUTV010000056.1:0-7746 GCA_964447745.1 uncultured Planctomycetia bacterium
TTCAGGTGGGATCGAGGTGAGCCGCAAGTTTATGAGCTGCGACGGCTAGGAGCAGCGAATGCGGCGAGTGGCCGACCCGAAGCGGACACACAGTGCCGCGGAGGGCGGCGATCCCTACTCGGCGCACATGTTTGAAAAAAGGCTTGAATGAAAATAGGCGAATTTCTTAACGAAAAGGCCATCACGGCCAATCTTAAAGCCACCACGAAGGAAGGCATTATCAATGAACTCGTGGACATTTTGGCCAAGGCCGAAGGCATCAAGAACAAAGAAGAGCTGATCCGGGTGCTCATGAACCGGGAGAGCCTCGGCAGCACCGGTATCGGTCAGGGCGTCGGTATTCCTCACGGAAAGACGAACGCCGCCAAACGATTGGTCGCGGCATTTGGTATCGCGCATCAAGGCGTGAACTTCGATGCACTCGACGGCGAACCCGTATTCATCTTTTTTCTTCTTCTTGCCCCTGAGGATTCCGCGGGACCGCACTTGAAAGCCCTGGCGCGCATCTCCCGTCTCTTAAAAGATAAATATTTCAGAGAATCTCTCAAGCAGCTCACTGACGAAAAAACCATTCTTAAACTTATCCGAGACGAAGACGCCAAAAAGCTTTAGCCGTCAGCTTTAGCTTTTCCAAGCGCAAAAGAGAGATCAAATAGCGATGGGTCTTTTCAAGTGGCTTTACCCCGGCATGCGAGTGAAGCGATGGGTTCTCCTGTGCTGTTTCGGTATCATTTTGTGCGCGATGGGTTTTGTGCTGACGATTACAGAGGCCCAAAAGACCAGCGGAAGTCTCATCGTTCTATTCGGCGCCGCCGTTGTTGCAGTCAGCATCCGTAAAATCATCAAGTCTGTCGTCACGGTTCTTTTGCCCATGCGGGAAAACGAACTCGTGAATATCATGTATCAAAAAAGATATCTTGAGCGCGGTCCCCGTGTTGTCGCAATCGGCGGCGGATCCGGCCTGTCGGTTTTATTGCACGGTTTGAAGGAAGTGACGTCCAACATTGCGGCCATTGTAACGGTCGCGGACGACGGGGGTTCTTCGGGCCGCCTGCGCAGCCAATTCAACATTCCGCCTCCGGGCGATATTCGCAATTGCCTTGTCGCGTTGGCCGATGCCGAGCCCATGATGAGCGAACTGTTTCAGTTTCGTTTTCAGGAGTCCGGAGAATTCGAAGGGCACAACTTCGGCAATCTTTTCATTCTGGCGATGCTCAAAGTCAATGGCGGCGATTTTGAGAAAGCCATCAAGGAATCGAGCAAGATTCTTGCCATCCGCGGACGCGTGATCCCTTCTACGCTTAAAAAAGTGTCGCTCGTGGCACACCATCGGGACGGAGGTATTACGGAGGGCGAATCGAATATCTCCAAGGCGACCAGCGCCATCGAACGCCTGTACCTTAAGCCGCAAGGGTGCGGGGCGACCGAAGACGCGATCACCGCGATTCGAAATGCGGAGGCGATCATGATCGGCCCGGGCAGTCTTTACACGAGTTTATTGCCGAATCTCCTGGTCGAAGACTTGAGCGCGGCTATCGCGGAGTCCACCGCACCCAAGATTTATGTCTGCAACGTGATGACTCAACCGCATGAGACGGATCACCTCAGCGCGTTCAGTCATGTCAACGCGATCATACAGCACACGCGGCCCGAGATTCTGAGCCATGTGATCGTGAATAATGGGCCAATACCCAAAAATATTCTGACGCGATACGCCAAGGAAGGATCTTTTCCCGTGGAGGCCGATACAGAGAAGATTCGTAATCTGGGTTACACGGTTATCGAGGATAATATCGTGAATTGTGTCGATATCGTCCGTCATAATCCGCGCCGCATGTCCAAGATAGTCATGGACATCATTAACACCCATAAAAAGAAAGGCGCCGAGGAGAAAAAGCGCCGGAGAAATTATGAGCGACAACGCGCCTAAGAGTTTAATTTTATGCGTTCATGCGCATCAACCGATCGGCAATTTTGATAACGTCTTTGCCGAAGGTTTTGACCGCTCTTACCGGCCCTTTTTTGAAGTGTTGGAGAAACATCCGGCGATTCTTGTCTCCGCGCATTTCTCGGGATGCCTGCTCGATTGGATTGAAAAGAACCGCCCTGAGTTCATTCTGAAACTAAAAAAACTGCACGAACGCCGCCAGCTCGAATTTATCGGCGGCGCCTACTACGAGCCCATCTATGGTTTGATTCCGCGCAATGATTTGTTGGGGCAGATAAGCTACATGCAGGAACGCCTGAAGCAATTGTTCGGCGCGGATGTTCAGGGAGCTTGGCTGACCGAGCGGGTGTGGGACCCGGATCTTGTCGGCACGCTGAAGAAGGCATCAGTTCAGTTCACGATCCTCGATGACCTGCATTTTGAAATGGCCGGGATCGACGCTCCGGTGACAGGACTTTACCAGGCCTCTCAGGGTAAAAGCAGCGTGGATCTCTTTTCAACGATGAAAGATCTCCGCTACCTCATGCCGTTCAGAAAACCGGAGGAAACACTGGCCTTCATACACGCCACGCCGGCGAAGCCCTCCGATGTATTCGTTTTTGCCGATGATTGTGAAAAGTTTGGAATGTGGCCGGGTACGTTTGACTGGGTGTACACGCAGGGCTGGCTCGACACGCTGTTTCAGCTGCTGGAAAAAGACGAAACAATACGACTCTATTCATTCCGCGAATACCGCGAACAGTTCAAGCCCAAGGCTGTTTTAAAAATCCCTCACGCCAGTTACAGCGAAATGATGGAGTGGTCCGGGGGAAGGTTCTACAATTTTCTCGACCGCTATCCTGAGAGCCGCTTTATGCGCGACAGGATGTGGGAGATCAGCGAGCGATTGGCCAAGCTAAGCGCCGGAAACGGCAACGCCGAGAAGGTGGCGAAGGCCCATCAGGCGCTTTATAAGGCGCAGTGCAATTGTTCGTATTGGCACGGAGTTTTCGGAGGCCTTTACCTGCATCACCTGCGTTCGGCGGTATTCGAAAATCTTATTCAGGCGGAACATTGGATGGACGCGGCCTCGCCGGGTCACCGGCCGCGCGGCAGCCAGAAATCACAGGGTCAGCCCGAGTTTGTCGAGCGCCATTTGGAATCCGGGGTGCGTTGGCAGATCAAGCAAAAGGCGATCAACTCCTTATTTAATCCCAAATACGGCGCGGCGATGGAAGAGCTGGATGTGTTGAGTAAATCCGTGAATATTCTCTGTAATCTACAACGGCACAAAGAGCCTTATCATGACGCCGTGTTAAAGAAACACGACCCCAATTCCGCGGAGGCCTCGCAGCCGCTGTCGATTCACCAGATGTTGGGTACCAAAGAAAAAGACCTCGAGAAACATTTGCACTACGACCTGAACAGGCGCCTGTCCTTCGTGGATCACTTTGTGGCGGAGCCCGTGTCGGCGGAGCAGTTTGCGCAGTCCTCCTATGTCGAGGCCGGTGATTTTGTGGACGGCTCTTATAAAGGAAGCGTGAAAAAGGTCAAAGGAGTTCCGCAGCTCTGCTTTCAGCGCAAGGGTGTCGTTCGTCTGAACGGCAAGCCCTACGCATTGGAGGTCACGAAGACCGTGTTGCCGAAATCGGCCTCGGGGCTCGAGGTGCGTTACTCCATCAAGAATCCCGGTAAGCAGACGGTGCAGTGCCACTTCGGGGTGGAGTTTAATTTTTCCATAGGGGAGAATCAAGCAAGGAACGGTCTGAATGAAAAGGCGGTTAGTGAGTGGTCTTTTCACGATTCTTGGTGGGGATTCCGGATTCATCTGGTGAGTTCCTCGCCGGTGGATCTCCTGGCGTCTCCGGTGGAAACGGTATCGGAATCGGAATCAGGGCTCGAGAGGACTTATCAGGAGCTGGGTGTTTTGCTGCAAAAACCTCTCTCGTTGCGTCCCGGGCAGACCCTCGAATACCGCATAGAATTGTCGGTGAGCTGATGTTTATCAAACGCAAAGTCAAAATCATGAACCCCCAAGGCCTTCACGCCCGGCCGGCTTCTCTATTCGTGAGGATTGCAAACAAGTTTGAATCCGAAGTGAACGTGCGCAAAGGATCCGAATGCGTGAACGGGAAATCCATCATGGGTCTTTTGATGCTGGCAGCCAGTCAGGGCAGTGTGGTAGAGTTGGAAGTGAACGGCGATGATGCCGAAAAGGCGATCGCTGAGCTCGAGGCCTTTCTGGCCAAGGAATCCGAAGAATGAAGACGTTCAAAGGCATAGCGGCTTCGCCCGGCGTCGCG
Source organism: uncultured Planctomycetia bacterium (assembly GCA_964447745.1). Taxonomy (GTDB): domain Bacteria; phylum Omnitrophota; class Gorgyraeia; order 2-02-FULL-51-18; family 2-02-FULL-51-18; genus CAYUTV01. Next base: position 4,231 of record CAYUTV010000056.1, read on the forward strand.
ATCGGCCAGGCATACCTGATCGATAGCGAAGAACTCGCTATCCCCAAGCGCCCCATCAAAGAATCCGCCATCCCCAAGGAAATCAGCCGATTCGAAGACGCGCTGACCATGACACGCGCCGAGATTCTGAGCATCCGCGACAAAATTTCTCAGGAAATAGGGCAGGAGCACGGGGATATTTTTAACGCGCATTTATTGGTTATCGAAGACCGCGCGTTGATCGAAGAAGTTCTTACCCGCATTAAAAAAGAAAAACTTTCCTGCGATTACATTTTTTCCCAGGTTCTTAAAAAATACATCACTTCGTTTTTGAAAATTGACGACGAGTACCTGCGCGAACGCGTCAGTGATATCAATGACGTTGGCAAACGTATCATTCACCATTTAGTGGGCCGTCAGCGCGCGTCGCTGAGCGATCTTAAAGAAAAGGTGATCGTAGTCGCGTATGACCTTTCACCCAGTGATACGGCCGTCATGCACCGCAAGAATGTGATCGGCTTCGCGACGGATATCGGCGGACGCACGTCTCACACCGCCATCATGGCCAAATCTCTGGAAATTCCGGCCGTCGTCGGTCTTGAATCCGCGACGCGTCAGATCAAATCGGGCGACATGCTGATTATCGACGGTATTCAGGGCGTCATGATTGTCAATCCCACGCCGACGGAACTGCAGCGTTATCGCCAAGAGCAGCTGCGTCATCAGGAATTCAACCGCGGACTCAAAAAACTCAAAGATTTGCCGTGTATCACCATGGACGGACGAAGAATTGAACTGGCGGCGAATATTGAATTGCCCGAGGAAACCGATTCGGTTTTATCTCACGGCGCGGACGGAATCGGCCTTTATCGCAGTGAATTCCTGTTTATGAACCGCGCGGACCTGCCGGATGAAGAAGAGCAATTCATCGCTTATAAACGTGTGACCAAAGAAATGGCCCCAAAGCCCGTAATTGTTCGCACCTTTGACTTAGGCGGCGACAAATTTTTATCGCACTTGGAAATGCCGAGAGAAATGAATCCTTTCTTGGGTTGGCGTGCCATCCGGTTTTGCCTTGCGAGGCCCGATATTTTTAAAGTCCAGCTTCGCGCGATCCTGCGCGCCAGCGCACACGGGCATTTAAAAATGATGTACCCCATGATTTCAGGAATCGGCGAACTGCGGCAAGCCAATAAAATTCTCGAAGAGGTGAAGGCCGAGTTAACGGCCAAGCATGTCGCCTTTGATCATAAGATGGAAGTTGGTGCGATGATTGAGATTCCCTCGGCGGCCCTTACCTCCGATATTTTGGCCGATGAGGTGGACTTCTTCAGCATCGGCACGAACGATTTGATTCAGTACGCATTGGCGGTGGACCGCATTAATGAAAAGATAGCTTATTTGTACGAACCCGCGCATCCGGCGGTACTGCGTCTTTTGAGAACCGTCATTGATACGGGACATTCCAAGAATATTTGGGTTGGGTTGTGCGGTGAAATGTCGGGTGATACTCTTTTGACACCCGTGTTGGTCGGTCTGGGTTTGGATGAAATCTCCACGTCTCCCGTGATGCTCCCCGAAATCAAGAAAATCATCCGTTCGATCACCTATGACGAGTGCAAGTACATCGCGTCTCACGCGCTGACACTCAGCACCGGCGTGGATGTCATCGAATATCTGAAGGTCAAGAACGACGAGATCCTCAAGCGCACGAAACAAAAATCAAGATAAAGCAGGGAGGTACGATGAAGGCCGTTATTCTCGCGGCGGGGTATGCGACACGCCTATACCCGTTAACCAAAGACAAGCCGAAATGCCTTTTAACGGTCGGGGGCAAGACGATCCTCGATCAAATATGCGAAAAAATTGCCGCGATTCCGGAAATCGACGAGATCCTCATTGTCACGAACGCCCGTTTCTACGAACAGATGGAAGCATGGCGTAAAACGGCACCGCGAAAGCCCTCAGTGCGTATTTTGAACGACGGTACCACATCCAACGATAATCGCCTCGGAGCCATCGGTGATCTGCAGTTTACGATCAAGCAGTGTCGCGTTGATGCGGACGTGTTGATGATGGCGAGCGACAATTTATTTGACCAAGATCTGCGCGCGTTCATGAAATCGGCGCATTCCCGCGAAGACGCCGTTTCGATCGCCGTTTATGACATCAAGGACCCCCTGCTCGCTTCAAAGAAATTCGGCGTGATCGAAATTGCTCCCTCCGGCGAGGTCACGCAGATCGAAGAGAAACCCGAACTTCCCAAATCAAGCTTCATCGGTATGGGCGTTTATTACTTTCCGAAGAGTACTTTGCCGCTGGTGGACACTTATTTGGAACAAAAGGATGCCGCGGACGCGCCCGGATTCTATATCAGGTGGCTCGTAGGGAGAGCCAAAATTTTCGCATTTACGTTTTCGGGCATGTGGTATGATATCGGGGATTTAAAAGCGCTTGAAGAGGCGAATTCCATTTACAATCAAAAAAATTAGTCAGAGGCGTGTCGATGAAATCAAAAACCTATTTATTTACTTCTGAAAGCGTCACGGAAGGCCATCCGGATAAGGTCGCCGATCAAATTTCAGATTCCATTTTAGATGCCATCCTTGATAAGGACCCCAACGGTCGCGTTGCTTGCGAAACACTGGTCACTACCGGGTTGGCGTTCGTCGCGGGCGAAGTGACGACGACTTGCTACGTCGACATTCCCAAAATCGTTCGCAAAACCATCCGTGAGATTGGCTATGACAGCCCGATGTATGGTTTTGATTACCAGACCTGTGCGGTGGTCACTTCCATTCAAGGCCAGTCACCTGATATCGCCATGGGCGTTAATACCGGAGGAGCCGGCGATCAGGGGATGATGTTTGGCTACGCGACCGGCGAGACGCCGGAGCTTATGCCTATGCCTATTTCCCTGGCTCACCGCTTGACGCGTCGCGTCGCGGATCTGCGCAAAAATAAGGCACTTCCTTATTTAAGACCAGACGGCAAGTCTCAGGTAACCGTTGAGTACCATGACGGCAAGCCCGTGCGCGTCGATACGGTGGTGGTCAGCGTCCACCATGACCGTTCCGCAAAGCTGCGGGATATTGTCAATGACGTCAAAAAATTAGTCATCCCCAAATGCATTCCCGCCAAGTATCTCGATAAAAAGACAAAATATTTCATCAATCCCACGGGACGTTTTGAAGTGGGCGGACCTCAGGCGGACACCGGGCTGACGGGGCGCAAGATCATCGCCGATACTTATGGCGGCGTCTCCTCGCATGGCGGCGGAGCATTTTCCGGAAAAGATCCCACAAAAGTGGACCGCTCGGCCTGCTACATGGCGCGCTACATCGCCAAGAACATCGTTGCGGCTAAAATCGCATCTCGTTGCGAGGTTCAGCTCGCGTATGCGATCGGTGTGGCGGAGCCCGTATCTATCATGGTCAACACGTTTGAGACCGGCAAGCTGTCCAACGAAGAAATCAAAAAGCTCATCGTCAAGAATTTCGACCTGACGCCGAACGGCATCATTCGCGATCTTAAGCT
>CAYUTV010000057.1:0-7644 GCA_964447745.1 uncultured Planctomycetia bacterium
AAGGCGCGCGAAGGCCTGTCCGTCTTTGCCAAAAATATCTTTTGTGAGGATAAGCTCGAGTGCGAGAGGCTTGCCGTCGCGGCTCTTCAGCTCCACGGATATTTCGGACTTTTCAGTCAATGCATATTGCCCGCCAAATGTGATGGTGCGCTTTTCGTGCCGGGGATATTCAATTTCAAAAGATAAGGCGAGATTTCTCGAAACAAGCCACTTACCGAATAAAATAATCTCGCGGGACTGCCGTCGTCCGTTCACCTCTAGTCCCGCCTGATAGCGAATTTCTCCCTTCTTGGCCAGAATGCTGTGTGTCTGAAATGCGCCGCGAATACGGAACACCGATTCCGTCGATCCTCCGACAAAATAGGTCAGCCGGTGCTTTTCGGAAATGTCCCAAAACCCGGAGAATACGAGCTCCCTCGCAACCTTGGTCTTGCGCTTCAAGCTCTCTTCGTTGTAGGAATATACGATCTCGTGATTAGGGCCGACCTGCCAACCACCCTTGAAGGTCAGAGAATCCGTCTCCCCGTTCCTTCGCGTGACATCAAAAACAATTTGGTTACGGAGATTGAGCTTCCACTTGCCGGTTAATTTGAATAAATTTAGCGAGGATTTATGGTCCGATTGTTTGCGCCGAACGGAAAACACCAGCGCTTCAGGCTCTGCTGCAACTAGCGATCCTTTAAATTGTAATTCCTCGTGAGTATTTTCGGATTTATAGCGGATTTGATGATTGGGGGTCAATTCCCACACACCATTATGCGTGTGTGTAGCGATATTCAACTCATTGAACCTGGTGAGTCGCATGCCCAGTATTATAGCATGCCATCCTGCGAGAGGGCTATTTAGGGGCTATTAGAGCGTATCGCGGCTCATGGTCAGCGGATTGACCTTCCCTGCCTTGATTAAGTCTAGGTACCACTGAGGGTACCTGACATCCTGGAAGAACTGCGAGATATTACCGGCGGCATCCGTCACAGAGAACTCGATGCGCGCATGAGTCAGTTCTCTGCCAGGCGCCGGGTATGGGACAGCCATGACATACTCGTACTGAATCACGTGTTCTTTGCCATCAATAACGTCGACAAGATTAGGATAAAATGGAGTTCCATAGCTTCTGCCCGTCTCAGGATTCTTACTGCCTGCGCCGGGATAATAATAATCTTCACGTATGGGCGCACGAAGCTCTATCCTACCCGGCGTAACATCACCATAGATCAAAAACCCTCTCTTTTGGCCTTTGACCATAACACTGACGATATTCCAACCCTCTTTAAGGTTTCTTGCTTCTCCGGTTGCCAGAAGATTGCCTTTATCATCATAAACTTTCGGCGCAAAGCCGTTCAATTGGTTCGTGCTGAAAATATGCGTGCTATCCGTTTCGGACTTTCCGAGGTATACGGCGGGGAACTTTTCGGTATCTATTTTAGCAGATGTAAAACCATGGCCGATAAATCTATCGCCGATCGTTTGTGGGTTCGTGTAGAGAACGCCCGTGTTGACATCCGTACGAGGCGCGCCGCCGCCAAGCCACAGACCGTATTCGTCCCACAACTGTTGGTTCGTTTTGCCGTTAAGCTCAGGAACCGAGCTATTCGTTACGGGAACCCAGTCAGGATGAACCGTTCCCTGGGAGAATTGCATGTCATTGAATTTAACTTCTTTGCCGGCCCATGAGATATTATCAAATAAGATGGTGTCCCTGATCGAGAACATCAGATCGAGTCTCGTTTGTGCCTGATCGTGATCATAGTCTACGTGGTAACCGCTCACAGCCTTCATATTGGGCCCAAACGTCGTATTCGAGACCGTCATCTTTCGGCCATGAGAGGTGCCGAGTCTTGCATAAAACATGAGATAGCTATCGATATAACTGTTCTTAATGATTGTGTCCCCTATATAATTCATGCCAATTCCATACATGAACCCGAAGACGTGAACATTGTCGTAGGTCGTGTCTTCCGTGACCGCGTTGATTTCAAATCCGGCCGCGTGGTCATTATTATTGTTTCCGAGGTATGCGGGGTAATTTCTATAAACTTTAACATTTCTGATTGTCAGACGTTTCCCATAATGATTACGGACCGCCGAATGCGCCACATTCCAGAACACGCTGTTTTCGAGGATATTGGGTGTCGTATCATCATTGAAATTTCTTCTGAAGTGATCCCATGTCGTAAAGCCGTTCTTTGAAGCCGCGGCGTAAAGATTTGTAAAATAATGTGGTGCGTCCGCATTGGATATGGTGGTGATTCCTTTGGCCAGCAAGCTTTCTTTCCATTCTTTCAAACCGGGAATATACGGCTCGAGGACGCTCAGATGTTCCACTTTGACGCGCGCCAATTGCCCGTTTTCCTTCATCTCCCAAGGACCGAGGAAAAACGCCGCGTCTGAATGACCGAACGCGAAGTTATCATGCATCATGATCAGCGTGCCCTGCAGCCAGATACCATGACCCGCATGACCAAAATCACCCAACTGGATTCTGGATTGAATATTCGTTTCGGTTTTCGAACCGTTTGATTTGACGGAAAGATTGTGCGCAAAAATACCCAGTTCCGTTCCGACTTCAGAAGCGATGTGAGCGCCATTGATGTTGTAGGTAACGTTGTACTGGGCGTCGACGTTGCTGTCGTGATTAACCAGGCCCCACTTTAGACCGCCGTCGATCGCGACGTTTCTTACGATATTCGGTGCTGCCGTCGGTGTTGCGCCATTGCGATGGAAGTGCAGTGAATAGCGCCCACGCTGATTGGTGCTGGTTCCGGCAATTGGTTTGCCGTCCTCACCGAGCTGAACATCGTTCAGATGCTCGTGAGTTGTTCTTCCCAAATTATTGAATGCCGCGCTGTCGATCTGATTGCCCGGTTTGTGCATGAGCATCACGTGTCCGCGTCTGGACGTTTCGAGACTCTCGGATTCGATGACTACGTTGCGGGTCAAATTACCGATAGGAACTTTGATTCCATCCGGCGCGTCACGGTCCTGGAGCAGCGCCTTATCAAGAACGATGATTGTTCCGTTATTTTTCATCTGAATAATCGTGTATTCCTCATCCGTACCACCAAGCGTAGTCGACGGAACAATGATCTTATCTCCCACTTTCCAATCCTTCGGCGCAGACGCAAATGCGATTTCTTTGACACCGGCCTTCAAGTCAGTGACAGGATCCATGAAGCTCGTGTGTTCGGCGCCGTAAATCAACAATTGGCCGTGCGAAATAAGGCCGCCGCCAATATCGATTGTATCAGTGGTGTAATCCCAAGTTCCTCTGTCGGCAATGATGATCCTCGCCTTTTTATCTGCCGCCACACGGTTCGTGGCCGATGTACCGATCGTGAGAACCCCCGCAGGATCCACAACCAGGGTTTCCACCTTCATCGTCGTATTCCTATCGGTGGCAAAATTGAGTTTACCGTCAACACGCACGGTTTCGAGCCGCAGGTCGGCATTATCCACATCATAGGTTACGGTAATGCCGGTAGGAATCCAGATTCTGGCATTTGTCGCGGGAACTTTACCGTCGGCCCAAATAGAGGCGTCAGACCAGTTGCCGCTTTTAACCACCGCGTTCGTGGCCTCCTGAATTTTTACGAGGTTGAAAAGCGCTTCATGTTCACCCGCTTTTTGTGCATTGTCGGCATGAGCGTGCGAGAGCGTTTTGATGCTGATTTGATCAGGCGTGTTGCCGAGCATCACGAGATACTTGGCTTCATCTGTGCCGCTTTTGAAAACTACTTCGAAAATTTTGAGGTTGGGATTAGCCTTGGCTGCCGATTGAAACACATAAGGCGCATGCCCGGCGGTCGCGGCATGATGTGCCGCCGTTGCGCTTTCAAGGGCTTTGACCGTCGCCGTTAAAATATCTTTTTGCGCCGCAGAGATCATGATCTCGAGCGCTTTTTTATCCGCTTCCATGATCATGCCGTCACCGTCCAGATCCAACGGGCTGGGGTCGGTGCCGCTCGAGTGGTGGTGGTGACCGCCGCTGTCATCCATTTTGAGCGAATCGATAGCGGACCAAATCATAGTGTAAATGCGGATGAAATCCTGCTGAGGCAGGGCTTCCCAATTCTTGAATAACGTCATATCCAGCGCATCGATCTTTGTGTCGTTATTCAGATTGAAGAACCAGTATTCTGTTGAGGAAGCGCCCATCGCGTCCTGGATAGCGAGCTCGATGCTCTTTAATACTTTCGCTTTATCAAGCGCGGGGCCCGGCAGGATTTCTTTGCCGGTTTCGTCATATTCTTTTTTGGAAAGCACGTTGTTGTTTCTGTCAAACTTTGTGTGCGTTTTTAAAACTTTGTTCGGCCAGTAAACAAATGTCTCGTAGGAGCGGTCAACCTGCTCCTTTTTGGTTATCAGTCCGTCTTCGTTAAACGTGGATGTCACGCCTTGTATCGTGGACGTCCAGACTTTGCCGCTCTCGTAATAATTGATGAACTCGAGGGCCGCGAAATCGCTGTATTTCTTTTTTACACCGGTGGAATAGAAAACCGTCTCGGTGAGTTTCTTACCGGTTGTGTCATGCGTGGTGAGCGTCAGCTTGGGACCGCCCAGAGGGTAGTACTCTATGGTTTGCGCCTTGTCGGAATTGGGATGATAGGTATATAGGTAGTAATTGGTGCCGTACGACTTCTTGGCAACGCGGCCGCTGTTATCTCCGTAGAAATTTTCATCCATCAGCACATCAATGGATCCGTCGGCGTTCTCTCTTATCTTTAGATTGCCGGAGGGATAACGCGTATTGTCGGGCTCTTCAATGATCTCATTGCCCTGCTCGTCATAGTTCTTGGTGCTAAGTAGCTGGCCGTTCGGATTGTAGTTGTTTTGAGTTTTTATTTTTCCTGTGTCGCCCCAATATTCATAGGTCTCGTAGGAATTGTCACCCTTGTCATGGCGAATAAGCCGGTTCTTCTGGTCAAACGCGTTAGCGAACATTCTCTGACCGTCTTTGGTAAATTTGCTTTGGGTCTTGAGTTGAAAATTGGCATTCCAGTAGGTGTAGAGCTCGTAGGTACCATCAGCGCGGTCCACTCGCAGTTCGCTATAGTCGCTGGTGAAGGCGTATTTCGTACCGTCGCCGGTCGTAATTGTTTCATAGCGTCCGTTTTCGTAATATGTAAACACATTCTTGGAGACATGATCATGAAACGCTTTTCTCGCTCCGGAAGGATAGAAGTAGGTGGTCGTGATGTTCTTGCCGGTCGCGTCATAAAGAAACGTCGCATTGATGACTCCCTGAATCAGGTGATCCAGCGACATCATCGTTTCCGTCTTGCCGTGGTAAGTCATTTTATACGCGTTGCCAGTGCTCAGAGTTTTCTTGGACAAGCGGCCACGCCGGTCACCGTAGTAATTCTCGTCTAAAAATTCGTCAATGGAACCGTCCTGGTTGGTGCGCGTCTTGAGGTTGCCCGAGGCATAACGCGTAATATTGGGGTCTTCCGAGACAATCTCCTGGCCGTTCTCATCGTATTGCTTTGATAGAATCAGCTTCCCGTCTTTGTCATATTGCTTGTAAGATTTAGCACGGCGATTCTCTTCGGACCACGATTCCGTGATGTCATACGAGCCGTCGGGTTTGTTGATCCGGAGGACAAGGTTATTTTCGGAATAGATCCATGTCGTCTTGCTTGCCGCAAAATACATGGTCTTATAATTTCCATTTTCATAAAAACTCTGATTATCGCCCGTCGCATGGTTGATGACTTCTTTGCGTTGGCCGTTGGAATGAAAATGAATCGTATAAACAAGCGCATCGGTATGGGGGTTGTAAATCTTTTCGGTGATCAGAACGTTATTGATAAATTTCTTCTCGTTATAAATCTTGTTTGATTGGCTGCCGCCGTAGTACGTCCATGTATAAACCGTGCCGTCCGACATGGTGGACTTGATCTTGCGGCCCTTCTTCGTGTTGTCCAAATTTTCATCCATGAACTCATCAACCGATCCATTGTCATTCACGATCGTCTTGAGGTTCCCGGACGGGTGGTAGGTGGCCTTACCCGAAGCCCGGTCCGGATCGATGACATTCCCCTGTTCGTCGTAGTGCGTCATCTGATTCAGACTGGGGACATAGGCCGATTTGATGGAACCCGATTCGTAGTAAGTTAGAATGCTGCCGCTCGGGATGAGGTGACGCTCCTTCAGGACGCCGGAACGATAGTAGACGTTCGTGCGTCCGTGCGTTCCTCCCACAAACTCTTTTTCTATCTCCACTTTGTCGGTGCCTGAAAAATAGGTGTATTCAAAAACATTGCCGGTGGTCATGGTCTTCTTGGCGATGCGGCCGCGGCGATTGCCGTAGAAATCTTCATCCATCAGAACGCTCACGGAGCCATCCGCATTCACAATGGTTTTTAGGTTGCCGGAAGCGTACGTATTGCTTGGGACCGTGCTAACAGGTGTGACAGGAACTACTACCGGCTGGACAACACTGCCCGTCAGACCGATTAAGGCGTTCTGATTATTTACCTGATTATTCTGATTGTTTGTGGTGATTGTTAATTGGCCGGCGGGTTTGCCGGAGTTGGAGTTCTTGTTTTGCTCGTTCGAGGTTATAAGGAGAGCGTGCGATACCGGAATGTTTGTTAGCGTAAAAGCCATCACCAGGGCGAGGGAGATAGTTTTTTTTAGCATTTTGGCATTTGCCACCGAGTTATAATGTTACGTTTGCTAACCGTTTTATGCTAGGAACTGAAAAAGTATTTAGTATCTATACGTATTTATAAATCTTTTTAGTATGTTATAAGTTTACGTGTTTAATGGGGTTATTGCAATGCCAGGAAACTATAAAGTACTAATCAAAATTAACTGTATTTTAGTCCTTAGCGCGGCTGCTCTAAAAGGGCTCTCCAGAGGAGAATCAGTACTTCACGCTAAGCAGGGTCAGGCCCTGCGCTTTTGCGGTGGGGCCGGCTACAGCTCTTTTCTTCGCGTGTAAAATAGAAGGGATCTTGGAAGGGGCTAACTTGCCCTGCCCCACCCAAATCAGCGTTCCCACTATGATGCGAACCATATGCATCAGAAAACCGTCACCCTCCACGGCGATTTCCAAAATATCTTTCTTTTTTGAGACCGTTATTTTTTTGATCGTCCGGACGGTGGTTTTCATCTCCCGGTCGCCGTCCCTGAACGCCGCAAAATCATGGCGGCCTTTGAAAAAAGCAGCCGCCTTTTTCATCCCGGGTACGTCCAATTCAAAGGGGTACCAGTAAACATAGGGCTCTTCAAAAACAGGTCTCGTTGGATGATTGTAGATTTGATAAACATAGATTTTGGACTTGGCGTGAAAACGCGCATGAAAATCGGCGGAAACGGTCTTCGCGTTCTGCACCGCGATATCCTTGGGAAGATAAAAATTAAGCGCGGCTTTTATTTTGGGGTCCGGCAATGCGGAGGTTGTCTTAAAATGGGCCACGAATCCGCGGGCATGAACGCCGCTATCCGTGCGGGAACAGCCGATAACGGTTACTGGCTCCTTGCAAATGCGGCGCAGGTGTTTCTCGAATATCTCCTGCACCGTGCTCCCCTTTTTCTGACTCTGCCAGCCCTCGTACCGGGTGCCTTGAAAAGCGATTAAGAGCCGGACAGTCCGCACAGGATTTCAGCGATTTGAATCGCGTTGAGAGCGGCTCCCTT
>CAYUTV010000058.1:0-2717 GCA_964447745.1 uncultured Planctomycetia bacterium
CGCTTGTTCTTCGGCGCGGTTCATGGATTTTACCTCAAAGGGTCCCAACGGCAGTCTGGAGGGCAGCGGCTCGATAGAAAATTTCTGCGGACGCTCTATTTCGATCACCAGGCGTATCTCGTCGCCCAGTGTCACGCGCGTAGGCTCGGCTTTCGCGCTCACGCGGACGGGAATTTCCGCATAACAGACGGCGGCGATACCAAGCCCCATTAGAATGGGAATGATTCTTTTAAACAACGCTCTTTTTCGCTCTCTGCTTAAAAAACCTTATTAACGCGTCGATATAGGATGTGCCGGCCTCAATGGAGATATGATCCAGGCCGATCTGATCAAACAGATGCTTGAGTTTTTCATCGCGTTTTCTCATTTCTTCCCTGAAACGGCCGCTGAAGCGCTTGGTGGCGCTGATGGACATCACCTCTCCGGTCTCGGCGTCTTCCAATTGAGCCGCCCCCAGGAACACCGGAAATTCTTTCTCGGTCTTGTCGCCGACGCGGACCGCGATAAGGTCGTGTTTTTTAAACGCAATCTTCAAAAGCTTTTCATAGTTATCGGCGAGAAAATCCGAAAATAGAAAAACGGTGGAGCGTTTTGTGATCACACCGTTCAACACCTCCAGCGCGGCATTGAGGTTTGTTTTTTTATGTTTCGGATTGAATGTGAGAATCTCCCGGATCACGCGCAGGACGTGGAGACGCCCTTTCTTGGGAGGAATAAACTTCTCGACGCGGTCGCTGAACGCGATAAGTCCCACGCGGTCGTTGTTTTTCACGGCAGCGAATGCCATGATCGCGCAGATCTCGGCGATCACTTCGGATTTCGTCTTGGTGCGCGTGCCATAGCGTTCGGAGGAACTCACGTCGACGAGAAAAATCACGGTTAATTCCCGTTCCTCGACGAATTTCTTCGTGTAGGGATGACCCATTCGCGCGGTGACGTTCCAATCGATGTCGCGCATGTCGTCCTGGGGGTCATACTCACGGACCTCATCGAATTCCATGCCCCTGCCTTTGAACACGCTGTGATACTCGCCTGCAAAGATCGTGTTCACGAGACGGGACGTGCTGATTTCGATAAAGCGTATTTTTTTGAGAAGATCCTTGGAGATCATCGAATGACCCTCTTAGGGGACTTCGATTTCGTCGAATATACGTTTAACTATGTGGTCGGACGTCAATTCCTCGGCCTCGGCTTCGTATGTGACGATGACGCGGTGTCTTAACACATCCAGACCGATCGCTTTCACGTCGTCGGGAACGACATAGCCGCGTCCTTTGAGAAACGCGTAGGCCTTCGCGGCCACGTTCAGAAAAATCGTCGCTCGGGGAGACGCGCCGTAACGGATCAATCCCTTCATATTTTTAATTTTAAATGCCTCCGGGTCGCGCGTCGCGCACACGAGATTTACGATGTAATTCTTGATCTTTTCATCGACGTAGATGTTTTTGACCACTTCCCGCGCGGTCAGAATATCCTTGGGAGACACAACGGCGCGGATTTGCACCGGATTGGGCGCGGTCATCCGCTCCATGATTTCCATTTCTTCACTCCGGCTGGGATAGGTCACCCGGAGCTTGAACATAAAACGGTCTATTTGCGCTTCGGGCAAGGGGTAAGTCCCTTCCTGCTCGATGGGGTTCTGCGTCGCAAGAACGAGAAAGGGTTCTTCGAGTTTATACGTTTGTCCGCCCAACGTGATTTGACGCTCCTGCATCGCTTCGAGAAGAGCGCTCTGCACCTTCGCCGGAGCGCGGTTGATTTCGTCGGCCAGAACGATGTTGGAAAACAAAGGGCCCTTTTTCGTCGTGAAGTCGCCCGTCTTCGGGTTATAGATCAGTGTTCCCAGCAAATCCGCCGGCAGAAGATCGGGGGTGAACTGAATGCGTTGAAAGGGCGCGCTGATCGCTTGGGCGAGTGTTTTTACGGAGAGTGTTTTCGCCAATCCGGGAACGCCTTCTAGCAAAACGTGTCCGTCCGCCAAAAGACCCATCAGCAATCGTTCGATGAGATAGCTTTGCCCGACAATCATCTTTCCTATCTCCGACTGTAGCGCGCGAATACTGACGCCTTCCTTCTCCACTCTTTCCGCCACCGCCTTAATGTCTGTGCTCATGGAACTTATCGCCTCCTTTTTAATTCAGAACTTTGAACGATTTTTGTCCGAATACAGTTTCATTCACGAAGATGCGAAATTCATAGTCCCCCGGATGGTCGAATTTGACCGACAGCAGGTTAAACACGAGCTCACAATCGGCGTTGCGCTCGTTAACCCGGAAATTTTTAATGATCGCTTTGTTGATGGGTTTGCCCTGTGTCAGGTCGTACAGCTCCAAACCGAAGTCAAATTCACCTTCGATTTCACGAAACTGGACGTAAATGCTCATCGCTCCGTGTACCAAAGGAAATTGAGACCCGCGAATACGGTCAAAAAGGCCTATCAGAGACCTTTTTCGCGTCCCTTCCTCGACGAGCGTTTTGTCACACAACAGCATGGCTTTGAGTATCGGTTTGATTTGCATAACGCTCCTTGGGTCGCGATGGACAGTTGCATTATTGTATCAAAAGAGGTCCACCTGACGCACCCATTACCGCGGGAACTCATTTAATCAAAAATTCCAAATTTTAATTGATTTTTATCACTAAACTGAGCAATATAATGCCATGAGTGGAATGCCTACCAAAAGAGATTTCTTAACAAATTGCTATGCGCGTGAGGG
>CAYUTV010000058.1:2817-4924 GCA_964447745.1 uncultured Planctomycetia bacterium
CAGGTCGAGGAAATAAAACAAATGATCACGCAGTTAAACAATCGGATTAACCCCGAGATCCCTTTAACACCGAACGCAACCCCCGTTTCCGTCGTAGAAGAGGAAACTCCTGCGGAGCCCGTCGTTCCGATGGAAGTACCCGTGGAAGAGCCGTCAGTCCCTCAGACCACGGTGTATTTGACCAACGGAGGCAAGGTTAGCGGCACGATCGTCTCGGAGGACGATCAGGAGATTCGTATTAAATTTCAGACGCAGTACGGTGAGGGGTCGACCAGAATTCAGAAATCACTGATTAAAAATATTGAACGCGCTTAAACGCTTCGCATCCTTCTTCAACTGCTCCATTTTTTCAGGGTCTTCCGCGTTATAAAATCCGCGTACCTGTCCTTTTTTATCCACCAGCACAAAACTCACGCTGTGCAACATCGGATTATCCACCGTATTCATATGGAGCGCCGTGGTGAGCGCATTGGTGGATGTCTCATCGCCGGCCACAAATAACCAGCGCGCCGATATGGCGTCATGGGTTTGCGAATACTCGGATAAACGTGCGGGCGTATCGTAATTGGGATCCACGGTATACGAAACAAATGTAGCCGATTTCACGGCATCGTGAATCTGTTTCATTTTTTGGGTCATGAGCGGGCATTGGGCGCCGCAGCGCGTGAAAATAAAATCGGCAATCCATACCTTCCCGCTGAGGTCCGCGTTAGAAAAGGCATTTAAGTGATGATCCGTACCGGAAAACTCAGGCATCGGCTGGTATACAGGAAGTGCAGGGCGTCCCAGCGCGGCCAACGCAACGCTGAGACCCAATAAGGCCAGCAGCATGACCGGGAACACGATCAACAACAGGCGGCGATAAGGCAAGATAGAGCTCCTTTGGATTCGACTGATAAAGTGTTATTATAAAGAAAATTCGGAGAAATACAAACATGGCTCTACATATCCGCCATCGCTCGCTGAACGCCGACTCCTACGTACTCACTCCGGAAGGGTCTCTCGACTCCTATACCTATGAGACCTTCGAAAAGGAGGCTGTGGATCTGCTTGAGAGAAAAGCTAAATATATTCTCGTCGACATGGCGAAGGTGGATTACATTTCAAGCTTGGGTCTAAGCAGCGTCATACGTCTTATCAAAACCGCCAAAGACTTCGGGGCTGTTTTGGCTCTCTACGATTCACAAAACGAGGTCCAAAAAGTTCTGCAATTGTCGAAGCTGGAATTCTTGGAGTTGAACCCGGATAAACTGGATCCCGCTCACCCGTTTTTTGATTATATCCAGGCCCAGCAGGAAGAACGCGCGGACAAACAAAAAGAAGCCGAGAAGAAAGAAAAGAAAAAGAAGCGTTACGAGTAAGGCAGCTTCAGCACGGAAACCATTCTCCCTGCCTTGTCTTTTTCCCTTCGAAACGAATAATAATTACGCGCATCGGCAAACGGGCAGATAGCCGATTCCACGATGTTTTTCTGAAGAATGCCGAATTCCCGCAGTTGCCGTTTATTTTCCCCGAAGAGGTCGAAATAGTAACGGTCGCCTTTCCGGGTCACGGAGTGCGGAAAATAGTCCCGGAACTCCCCGCCCACGTCATAAACCTTCTTGCCGATGGCGGGACCGAAGATGATTTCGATTTGATCGGGCGCAATCCCCGTCTTTTGGCTGAGAATCAGCGCGGTTTTGACGCCGATACCGGCTTTCGTTCCTCTCCACCCGGCGTGAACCAGTCCGATCCATGCACCGGCTTTCAAGTAGATGGACAGACAATCGGCCGTCATCGCGAGAAGATGAATACCGCGTTGATTCGTGACCACCGCATCCGCGGACGCGATCTCGTGAAAGGCTCCGTTTTTGAATTCCGGCATGGAATCCAGCACCGCCACATGATCTCCGTGCACCTGATTAAGAAAAACAAACTCTCCCGACGCCGTCATGCCGTGCGCCAGGGCAATTTTATTGCTGAATAACCATGTTCTGAAAGCCGCTTGCTTCTCGGGACTACGAAGATCTTCTGTTTTTGATAAAAAAACCGGGCAGTGGCGTGTCGTCAACGCCGCGTGGGCGCCGCTCTTTCTCCATTCTTCAAAATAAACCAATTCCTGGCGCGA
>CAYUTV010000058.1:5024-7460 GCA_964447745.1 uncultured Planctomycetia bacterium
GACCCCTTGGCCGGATTGGCGATATACCCTTCCACGGGAAAGCGCGCCCACATCTTTTTTTGAACGGCCAGCGGGCGATAGGCGTCGAATATCTTGAGTCCCAATCCCTGTTTCTCCAGCCGTTCTTGCACGCGCGCGATTTTCACCGCCACTTCTTTTCTTAAGAAGCATTTCGGCGACGGGTACAGCACCTCTTTCATGAAATTATCTGCCGTGGCATAGCGAATATCGATGCGGATGCGCGGGTGAACCGATTGAACGTCTACCAAGGGAATCTCCGTTTGGGCGAATGCAAAAACGCCCGCCAGAAAAATGGCGGGCGCCAGAATCAATGACCGTTGCAGGCGACTAGTTCGCACCCGCGGAACTTTTGCGCTCTTCATACTTCTGAGACTGTGCTTTAAAGAACGGTACGGGATTCATATTCTTAAAGAACGATTTTGTTTTATCTCCGCTGAACCGGTCCGAGAAACCGGAGCGCTTCCACTCGCGGTCCCAAAAAGTTTCCTGATCCGGAACCTGTCCCGCGGCCTTCGCTTCCCGCTCCGCCCTTTTGATCTTCTTCATTTCTTCGCGGTGCGCCTTGCGTGCTTCCTCGGGACTCATCGCGAGTACCGGTCCCGCGAGCAATAATGCCACCATGACGAGTGCTGTCGTTTTTTTCATGTGATCTCCTATTTAAAAAACTCTCGGGCGCTGTTTTTGCCCGTTATTTCCTTGTAATCATCGTAATCGATCATCGTCAAATCGGGACGCCTGTCTTTCAGGCGTTTCGCGGCGGCTCCCCGTCCCGCATCCAGCTTGGAACTGCGCAAGGCCATGAAGCGAAACTGCACGCCGCATTTGGGGCATACCTTCGCCTGCGAATAGTCGATGCCCAACTCGCGGCATCCGGCGCAATCAGCCGTCAGATCACCCACGATCATCAGGTGCTTGGTCACTTCCTCAAGATTGCAGTTTTGCCAGACACGGATATAAAAATTGGCCATCAGAACAGACTCGTGGGAAACGAGTTTTCTATCTTTTTTTGTTCTTTGACCTGACTGAGAGCATTCCCCCACGAAACCGGAACCTCGTGATTCTGATAATCTCTGTTGGACAGGAAGATGACTTTGCCGTGCTTGGCGCCGTACTCGTAGATTTCCTTGGTAATCTTCACGTCGTCCATGCAGTATTGCTTGAGCTCGTCCATGCGTCCTTCTTTGTAGAGTCGAAGCGCGTCCCAACCGCTGCCCGATTTAGACGAATTGAGCGTGGCCTGCGCGATGCTCTGGAGACTCGCGCGGTGACCCCGGGCTTTCTCGAACTCCACGAGCATGTCCAACACGGGAAAATTTTTGACGGGTGTCATGAAATAAGGCGACAGGACCTCCATGTCGAAATCGCGGATATTAAAACCCACAATGAGATCCGCTTGTTTCAAAAGTTCTTCCATGCGCATCAATTCTTTTTCTTCGAAGGCGAGATAATCGCCGGTCTTCGAGTCGTAGAGGCATGCGACGGAAACCTTCAGGAGATGCAGTTTCTTGCGATCGACCTCGTTGAACCCGCGCTGGGTTTCGACGTCGACCACCATGTACCTCCCTGTCATCTCCGTCATTGAGTAACGGCGCCTTCCGCTGCGGAAGAAACGAGCTTGGCGTACTTGGCGAGCACACCTGTCTTGATTTTGGGCTGATACGGCTTCAATTTTTTGAGGCGCGCGGAGATTTCTTTGGCGCTGAGCTCCACATCTAATGATAGTTTCTTCGCGTCGATATGAATGATGTCCCCGTTCTTCAACGCGGCTATCGTACCGCCTGAAGCGGCTTCGGGCGCCACGTGTCCCACGACGAATCCGTGTGAACCGCCGGAAAACCTGCCGTCCGTGATCAGCGCGACAGAGTCACCCAGGCCCGCTCCGATCAACGCACCGGTGACCGAGAGCATTTCTCTCATGCCGGGTCCGCCTTTGGGTCCTTCATAACGAATCACGAGCACGTCATTCTTTTTAATCTTTTGGTCGAGAATGGCCTGCAGGGCCTCTTCTTCGGAATTGAACACGCGCGCCGGACCACGGTGTGTGAAGACCTTGAGACCGCCGATCTTGGCCACCGCTCCCTCACGTGCCAGGTTCCCCTTCAAAACCACCATGGGGCCCGTGGGATAGAGAGGGCGTGATAGCGGCCTGACAATTCTTTCGTCGGCGATGGGCGCAACGTCTTTCAAATTTTCAGCGACGGTTTTGCCGGTGACCGTCAACGCATCTCCGTGCAGTAGTCCTTCGTTCAAAAGCATTTTCATCACGGCGGGGATTCCTCCCGCGCGGTTCAGGTCGGTCATCACAAATTGTCCGCTGGGCTTAAGATTCGCCAGATGCGGGACTTTGCGGCTAATGCGGTTAAAATCATCTAATTTTAAATTCACGCCCGCTTCTTTGGCGATCGCCATAAAATG
>CAYUTV010000059.1:0-7417 GCA_964447745.1 uncultured Planctomycetia bacterium
TGCGTGAGAGGGAGATTGAATCGGCCATCGGCCTCATCGAAGCCGAAATTGAAAAAAACGAAGCGCGAGTTCAGCATTCCGAGAGCCCGTTTATGACACCGGATGACCGGAATCGTTTACTAAGCGCGTTTACAGATCTTCGTACAAAACTACGTACACAGAGTCTTGCGCTGGGAATTAGTAAGACTGATAGCGCTTCTCGGATCGTTCTGAGTTCGAAAGCACGCGTTGATAAATACACCGCACTCTATGCTAAGGCAGAGAACTTAAACAACCGGATTTCCGCGCTATTAAGAGTGGCAGGAAGTACCCCCGGCGCCCGTTTGGCGGAAGCAAATGGCTCGCCGGCTGATGATCTGGTGCTTCTCAAGAGTCTTGCGAGCTATCCTCAATCGGTTACGCGACAAAATTCAGCGATTGCCTGGAAGAACGCGATCCAGAATGCGCTGCACGATGACCCCTCCCGGGCCACCGCTCTCTACTACGAAACGGTTCAGTTTTTGCGCGACCCGGATATTGCGGTGGCGACAAGTGACAATAATGGTTTTGACCCGTATATAGGAAGAAAAAATGCACGTGCGGCCGCGTTCTATGTTTTGGGAGAAGCGCTCAGCCACGAGCGATTCCTAAAAAATCCTCCAACTGTCATTGATCCCAAGATAACTGATGAGCTGACAAACGACGCATTGCAATGGAGTCCCGAGCGGCGGCGGCAACTGGATGCGATTTACGAGAGATTTTTTGAGAGTTCTGCTTCTTTGGAAGGGGAAACTCGTCCGCGGTTTTTATCCGGTCCTCTGGGCATTGAACAAAAATTATCGTTATTCGAATGGATGCTCCTGTACCTGCGTTGGTTTGATGATGTCTCGAATCATTCAAGACACCCTCTATGGATTACCAATGAAGAGTATTACCGGGATGCTTTGGATAAGGAATATGAAGACACGGGTTATGTTCAGGGTACAATCGCATTATTTATCGCGCGCTTTGATAAAAATTCCCAGGTTCAAAAAATTATTCAGGACTTCAGGAATCAGCGTAGCGTTTCGCCGCTTTCCGGAGCGCGTATTGCCGGAACGAAGTCTCCGGAAAATCGTTTCATCGATGATTCTGCGCCACTTGCCCGACCTTTCGTGGCATCCTCGGCGCACGCAGATTCAGAAACGCTCGCGTTGATCGCCGCCGCGCTTATTCGGCAATTTAAGGACGGAAACAAGCGCGGACTTCAAGAGCCGTTGGCTTTTCAGTTCAAAACGGGCAACGCGCTAATCACCGCGAGCTCCAAGGATTTGAAAACGGGAACTGTTACATTCTTTGAACTGCGTGACAACGAGCCGCAATTTGTTGAATCGCTTCCTCTGGGTGAGCAGGTGTTCGATGAAGCACATCGCCTGATCGCCCAAGCACGCGAAATAAGCATTGAGTCGAAGCAAAACGAATTGGAATCGGTGACCTCGCTGTTGGCGGCAAACCGTTGGGCCACGCGCGAATTATACAGCGCGTTACACACTGCACCCGGAACGAAAATTCAGTTGCCGGCGACGCTGGTGATCAAGCTCTACGCCGATTGGAATCGGTTGAGCCCCGAAGAGATTCGTCTCAAGCAAGCGTATATGAAGAAGATGCGTTCGTTCTTCGCGGACGGACAGCTCCTGTTTATGGCTTACACCACGGTGGGGGAGAGAGTGCCCGAGTTCTCACAAACAGTGGAACACCTGGTGGCTGGTTATAAGGTAATTTATGAGGGTGAGCTGAATGAAGAACTTCTTAGTTCTGCACGAGATGAAAAAGCGGGCGTCATCTTCGTGGATGCGCGTCGCTTGGATGAAAACACCTACCAGCTGACCCCTGAATTACCCGCGCATATCGCTGCGGTCCTGGCGGCCTTTGGCGGAGACGAAGCGCTTCGGAGCTATATGCAGCGTTTTACATTGCGGCCTTTGGAAACCTCGGACATGGCACTTGTGCGTGAAGTGCCTGCCACCGCCACGGTGGAGCTATACAAACAACGCGGACTTATTCTCCAAGCGATACAACCACTCAATCTTACGGCTCTCATCGAGGCGGCTCGTCTCATTCTAGGGTCGATTCAAATCTCCGCATAGTTATATTTAGTGTCTATTAACGCATAACTTCTGTTGCACTTGACATTTTATTTAGCCGGGTGTATTTTACAATTGATTAGCACTCTAATTGAGAGAGTGCCAATTTAGTAAAACTATCTTACTTATAAAGGAGGCAAAACCATGAATCTGATTCCTCGCAAACATCAGGGTACACGGGATCCCTTTATGGATCTCCTCGATCTTCAAAGTCACATGAATGATTTATTTGATATTTCGCTCTCACGTTGGCCCGCTGTGAACGGCAAAGAAAGACCTTCCATGGCATTGGATATTTATGACGCCAAGGATCACTTTACCGTTAAAGCCGATATCCCCGGAATGAAGAAAGAAGACATCGAGATCTCGATTCAGGAAGGAATATTGACAATTAGAGGCGAAAAGAAGGAAGAAGCCGAAAAAAACGAGAAAGGCGTCCTTCGCACGGAACGGTTTTACGGAATGTTTGAGAGATCCGTTGCGCTGCCCTCGGTGGTGGATGAGGCCAAAGTGAAAGCAAGTTATAAAGACGGTGTCTTGGAGCTTTTGATTCCAAAAAAGGAGGAATCGAAGCCAAAACAAATCAAGATTGATGTTGCCTAACTCACCCGGAAGAGACGCGTTTATACGCGTCTCTTCCAAACAAACGCTTGGAGGAGCGTATGAAAAGAGAAAATGTTCTCGTATTGACCGTGATCATATTGTCGGTATTACTTGCATTTCAGACAGGGTATCTATTTCATGCTAAAAAGAGTGAAGCGGACGGTATTTCGAAAAAAATCAAAACTTCAGATTCAACGAACGATCCGGCATCTCGGCGTAAACCGGTGCAGTCGGTTCTAAGCCCTTTTCAGGCAGAGCCATTATTTTCTCAAACGTGGGATCCGTTTGAAGAAATGGATCAGATGCACAAAATGATGAACAAAATGCTGCACGAGACGTATAATCGAGGAGTGCGCGGTGAGGGCATTTCATCGACTTTCTCGGCCTTCGATCCGGATATAGATGTCAAAGAAACCCCGGATGAATATGTGATCCGTTTGGATTTGCCGGGGATCGATAAGGATAAGATCAGCGTGAAAGTCCACGACGGAATTCTTACGATTTCAGGAGAACGCCAAGCCGAGGCGGAAGAAAAAAGCGAAGACGGGGGTGTTTACCGTATGGAAAGAAGTTTTGGATCCTTCAGCCGCTCATTTCCCGTACCTCAGGACGCAAATATGGACGCGATGACTGCGCAAACAAAAAATGGAGTTTTGACGATTAAGCTGCCGAAACTCGTTACGCGAGAACATTCACCGGAAAAGAAGGTAACGATACAATGATCAATCCTCAGACGATGGCAGAACAAAATCAAGAGGGCAAGCCGCTCGAGAAGTTCGGGCGCGATCTTACCGCGTTGGCGCGGCAGGGGAAATTGGACCCCGTTATAGGACGCGACGAGGAGATTCGTCGAACTATCCAAGTTTTGTCCCGTCGCACCAAAAATAACCCGGTATTGATCGGAGAGCCCGGCACGGGAAAAACGGCCATCGTCGAAGGGTTGGCTAAGCGCATCGCAGATGGCGACGTTCCTACTGTATTAAAGGATAAGCTGCTTATTGCGCTGGACTTGGGGGCCTTGGTTGCGGGCGCCATGTATCGGGGCGAGTTTGAGCAGCGTCTTAAATCGGTATTGAAGGAGATACAGAGCCGCGAGGGTGATGTGGTTTTATTTATCGATGAACTGCACACACTCGTCGGCGCTGGGGCCGCCGAAGGCGCGATGGACGCTTCTAACATGTTGAAACCAGCCCTGGCACGTGGCGAGTTAAAATGCATTGGGGCTACCACGTTGGATGAATATCGCAAACATATCGAAAAAGATAAGGCGCTGGAGCGCCGATTTCAGCAGGTATTCGTCGGGGAGCCCACCGTGCAGGATACGGTATCGATTTTGCGCGGATTGAAACAGCGTTACGAAGTTTTTCACGGCGTCCGTATCAAGGACAGCGCAATTATCAGCGCCGCCACGTTGTCAGACCGATATATTACCGACAGGTTTTTGCCGGATAAGGCGATCGATCTTATCGACGAAGCGACGTCCAAGCTTCGCATCGAGATAGACAGTATGCCGACCGAAATCGACGAGCTCGAGAGAAAAATCATGCAGTATGAGATTGAGCGGCAAGCTCTCGTGAAAGAAAAGGATCCTCACTCCAAAGAGCGTCTAAAAAAATTAGAAGACGAGCTCTCCGATCTGCGCGATCAGTCCAAGCAAATGAAAGAGCGTTGGAAAAGGGAAAAGACTGTGATCGACGAAATCCGCAAAATCAAAGAAGAAATCGAACGCGCTCGCAGCGACGAGGAGCGTTATGAAAAAATGGGCAAGCTCGACAAAGTAGCCGAGATTCGATATAGCGTCATCAAGAATTTCGAGAAACAATTGGAGGACGCCAACAAGAAGCTGCAGGATGTGCAGAAGCACGGACGCATGCTTAAGGAGGAAGTGGACGAGGAAGATATCGCGGATGTGGTTTCCAAGTGGACCGGCATTCCCGTTTCCAAATTGATGGAAGGAGAGGTGGATAAGCTCGTTCATATGGAAGACAAGCTCACCCAGCGCATCGTTGGGCAAAATGAGGCAATAGCGCTTATCTCGAACGCGGTTCGTCGCTCGCGCTCTGGTTTGGCGGATATCCATCGCCCGCTGGGATCGTTTATTTTTCTGGGACCCACAGGTGTCGGTAAAACTTATTTGGCGAAATCGCTCGCCTGGTTTTTATTCGACGATGAGAACGCCATGATTCGTATCGACATGTCCGAGTATATGGAGAAACACACTGTTTCGCGCCTCGTGGGAGCGCCTCCGGGCTATGTGGGTTATGAAGAAGGAGGTCAGTTGACTGAAAAGATCCGCAGGCGCCCTTACTCGGTGGTGCTGCTGGATGAGATTGAGAAAGCTCACCCGGATGTCTTTAATGTTTTATTGCAGGTATTAGAAGATGGCCGACTAACGGACGGCCAGGGTCGCGTCGTTAATTTTAAAAATACGATCGTGATCATGACTTCGAATATCGGTAGCCACTTATTCCAGGAAGAGCTCTCTCGCGAAGAACTCACAAAGAAAATGTTTGCCGAAATGAGACGCCATTTTAAACCCGAGCTTCTCAACCGTATTGATGAGATTATCACCTTTAATAAATTAAGTGATGCGGATATCGTGAAAATCGTGGATCTCCAGCTCAGGGATCTGGACGCCAAGTTACAGCAGAAAGGTATCCGTCTTGAAATTTCTGCAAAAGCTAAAAAGAAAATTGCCGAAGAGGGTTACGACGCGGAGTTCGGCGCCCGACCCATCCGACGCCTGATTCAGAAGGCTCTCCAGGACCCCCTGGCCCTGAAGGTGCTTAGGGGAGAGCTAAAAGAAGGAGATAAAGTGTCCGTAGAAACCTCCAAAACGGGGGATTTTGCGTTTGAAAAAATTGCTTAAATACCTGCCTTGACAAGGTTTTTCACGCTGTGTATACTCACCTTCATTGATTTGCTGACTCAAACAAACCCCCGCATGAGGATCCTAAAAGGAAGCATAAAATGAAACATTTGAAATTGGGAATTTTTTTGATTTTAGGCGTGGCAGTTCTGGTTTCCGGTTGCACCAAGAAGTCCAGCGAGCAGGCGAGCTTGAGCGGCACGGGATTTGATTCTTTGTCTTCTTCGGAGGAATTGGCTCAACTCCCGCAATCTTCGACGACGACACAGCAACAGTCTGTTGAAGTGCTTCCTATCGAAACCTCTCCCGTGACTCAGTCCATTAACGCGTCCGCTTCGACGATCGCGCCGGTGGAAAGCGCCGCTTCAGAAATCGCAGGATCTCTTTCTCAATCTCAGAGAATTCAGACCGCATTGAAGAACGCCGGTCTCTATCAGGGAAACATCGACGGCAAAATCGGCCCCAATACCCGCAAGGCCATTGAGACATTTCAACAAAATAACGGTTTAAAGGTGGACGGCAAGGTCGGACCCAAGACTTGGGCCGCACTGGAAGCGTATTTGAATCAGTCCGCTCCCGTATCCACGGAAACCGTCGTACAGTAATTTTAATTTCAAAGGGCCCTTGCGATAACCTCGCAGGGGCCTTTTTTATTTATGGAATGTAAAAGCTTTAAACCTCTCGCGCACAAGGATTCGCGCATTCTTATACTCGGAACCATGCCGGGTCCGGAGGCGCTTCGCCGCCGTGAGTACTACGGTTTTCCCGGGAATCATTTTTGGAAGATCATGGGTTCTTTATTTGAGAGTTCCGGACTTGAATCCTACTCGCGCAAGAAGGAGTTGTTGCGCCGCGAGAAAATAGCCCTTTGGGACGTGATAGGCGTGTGTGAACGCGTCGGCGCCTCCGACAGCACAATCAAGAACGTGCGCCCGAATGACATCACGTCCTTAATCAAGCGTTGTCCGAATATTCGTACGATTTTTCTCAACGGTAAAAAAGCCGAGAGTTATTACCACAAATACTTTGGTTCCGTGATCCAAATCGCCTCGTTTACGCTGCCTTCCACCAGCCCGGCCCATGCCTCTATGTCCTTTGATCAAAAAAGAAAAGAATGGAGTGTTATCAAAAAATTCTTAACTACGCGTAACCCTTGGTGTTAATTCGAATGAATTCTCGGGGTCCTGCCGCCTGCGGGACTCTTTTTATGCTCGGCTGTCCTGAGGGCAGCCTGCGCGTAAAAAGAGGACTCCCCTCCGGCGTCACCCCTCGAATTCATTCTCACTCGCGAGGAAGAGGATAAACAGTTGATTTTATGCCACAATTATTTAAGATAGAGCATAGATAAAGAGGTTTATATGAAAAAATCGCTGTTTATTTCGTTCGTACTTCTATTGGCAGGTTTTCATTTTGCCTGTGCCTCGCAAAAAGCGGTCGCTGAGATCCGGGGCACCTCCGACCGGAATATTTCCGGCAACGCCTCATTTACACAAACTCCACAAGGTTTGAAGATCTCCGTTGAAGTTCAGGGAGTTCCTCCCGGCAAGCACGGCTTCCATGTCCACGAGGTGGGGGATTGCTCTGATACCGGCAAAGCCGCGGGCGGCCATTTTAATCCCGATAATCATGAACACGGAGAAGTTCTGAACCACGGCATCGCAAAGTCTCACGCGGGAGATTTCGGCAACATTGAGATCGGTCCTGACGGCACCGGCATGAAGGAGTTGACGGTTCCTGAGCTGACGCTCAGTGAAGGCAAATACAATATTCTTGGCCGGGCGATTATTATTCATGAAAAAGAAGACGACTTCGGCCAACCCACCGGTAATGCGGGCGGCCGGAT
>CAYUTV010000060.1:0-7279 GCA_964447745.1 uncultured Planctomycetia bacterium
GTATCCGTGGACGGCGTCATCCGGCTAACGTTTGTCCTGGGATCCGCCATGGCCGCGGTCGGAGGGGCGCTATTTTCGCTATACTACGGGAGCATCAACTTCCACGACGGGTATTTGGCGGGCCTCAAGGCGTTTACGGCGGCCGTTTTCGGCGGTATCGGCAGTATCCCGGGAGCTATGATCGGAGGATTGCTCCTCGGCGTTTTTGAGGGGTTGGGCGCGGGCTACATCTCGTCGGAATGGAAGGACGTCTTTGCGTTTATCCTATTGATTATCGTGCTTCTTTTGAAACCCTCCGGGCTTCTCGGTGAAAAACTTCCTGAAAAAGTCTAATTCACTCACGGTTTTCGTTTACCTTTTTCCTTTTCTCCTGATTCCGTTATTTGACAGAAACGCCTATCACCTGGACTTGTTGACCAACGTCGGTATTTACGCGCTGTTGGCGATGGGACTCAATGTGGTCGTCGGGTCGACGGGTCTTTTGAATCTCGGATATGCCGCTTTTTTCGCGATTGGCGCGTACACATACGCGCTTTTGAATCTTCACTTCGGCTGTCCTTTTTGGGTAGGATTACCCGCCGCCGGTATTGTCTCAATGCTGTTCGGTTTCCTGATAGGCGCTCCGTCCATTCGCGTGAGAGGCGATTATTTGGCCATCACAACACTGGGGTTCGGAGAAATCGTCCGCATCGCTTTTAACAATCTGGATACCTGGACGGGAGGACCCAACGGTCTCCTGGGCATCGATAGACCGGTGTTTTTTGGTCACAAGTTTTCGGTGAACGCCACGCCGTATCTTTATCTCGTGATCGTTCTCGTGGGAATCACGGCCTACCTCCTGCTTCGCATGAATGACTCCAAAATCGGCAGAGCCTTCGTCGCGATTCGTGAGGACGAATTGGCCGCTTCCTGCATGGGAATATCGACTTTAAAGATAAAACTCTACGCCTTTGGCGTGAGTTCCTTTATCGCCGGGATCGCGGGCTGCGTATTTGCGGCAAAACAGACCATTGTCACTCCTGATAGCTTTGATTTCGTTTTATCCGTGTTGATACTCGCGATGGTTGTCCTGGGAGGTATGGGGAACGTCTGGGGAGCGGCGCTGGGCGCCCTGGTTTTGGGAGTTTTGCCCGAGCTTCTGCGCGGTTTTGAATCATATCGCATGCTGATTTTTGGTCTCATCATGATCTTGATGATGATCTTTCGTCCTCAGGGAATCCTCGGAGGTGTATTGATTTGCCGCGAACTTCAACATCGCCAAACGGAACGGGAGAAAAACTGCTGATGGCCCTGCTCGACATCAAATCCATCTCCAAGCGTTTCGGCGGTGTTTGGGCGATCAAAAACATCGCTTTTCAAGTGAACCTGGGCGAAATCGTCGGAGTCATCGGGCCGAACGGCGCAGGGAAGACCTCTCTTTTTAACTGTCTGACGGGATTGGTCCGCATCGATGAAGGAGAGATTCTTTTCTCCGAAGGCGCCAGCCAGCTCCACGTGTTGCCGCCCGACAATATCGTCAAAAAAGGCGTGGCCAGAACGTTTCAAAATCTCCGAATCTTTAAAAATATGACGGTTCTTGAGAATGTGGCTGTGGGATTTCACAGTCATTCAAAGTCCGGTCTATGGGCCGCGTTTCTGCGTACACCCCGTTTTATAAACGAAGAGAAGCAGATATTTTCAAAGTCACTGGATCATTTGCGGTTCGTCGGTTTGGAATCGCAGGGGAATGAGATTGCCTCGAATCTCTCGTACGGAGATCAAAAACGCCTTGAGATCGCCCGTGCCTTGGCGTGCCAGCCCAAATTATTGTTGCTCGACGAACCGGTGGCGGGCATGAATCACACCGAGAAGGACGAGATGGTCGCGCTCATTCGGAAAATCCGGGATAAGAACCTCGCGATTTTGCTCATCGAACACGACATGAAGGTTGTGATGCCGCTCTCGGACCGCGTAGTGGTGATGGACCAGGGAGAAAAGATCGCAGAGGGCTTACCTGAAGACGTGCGTAAGAACAAGCGCGTCATCGAGGCGTATCTGGGAGAATCCGAGTGTTAGAGTTGAGGCATGTTCATACGCGCTACGGGAAAGTGGATTGCCTGAAGGGCGTTTCATTTACTGTCGGGAAGGGCGAGATCGTGGCTCTTCTGGGTGCCAACGGTGCCGGCAAGACGACGGTGCTTAAGGCAATCTCAGGCCTCGTGCGCCCGACTTCTGGTGAAATTTTCTATCAGGGGAAACCGATTTCCGCTTGTACGCCGGAGACGATTGTGCGTTCCGGCATTTCCCACGTTCCCGAAGGAAGGAAAATTTTTCAGCGTTTAAATGTGCTCGAAAACCTGCAGTTGGGCGCTTTTATACGTGACGACTCGCACGCGATTCAGAAGGACATGGAAGAAATCTTTGAAATTTTCCCGATCTTAAAGAAACGCCTGCATCAGATCGCGGGCACACTCTCGGGCGGGGAACAGCAGATGCTCGCGATCGGCCGCGGACTCATGTCGCGCCCTTCGGTACTGTTACTGGATGAACCGTCTCTGGGTTTGGCGCCGATACTTGTATCCACGATTTTTAAAATGATCGAGAGAATTCACTCGCAGGGCAAGACCATCTTATTGGTTGAGCAAAACGCGCGCATGGCTCTCAAAATAGCGAATCGCGCGTATGTTCTTTCCACCGGAGAGATCGTTCTACAGGGGAATGCCTCTGAGGTGATGGCAAGTCCCGCCGTTCGTGACGCCTACCTGGGCGGCTGCTGACCTAGATCGTATTTTTCTTTAACGTGAAGCAGAGCTTGCCGGTTTTATCCAGCGTGATATCCAGAAGCTTTTCCTGAAGGGCTTTTTTGTGCTTACGGCACAATAAAACGGGAAACATCTCGTCCGGAGTGGGGATGACGTTGGTGACCGTTTCGATTTCTACCTGTTCGGCGGTTCCGCAGACGGAACATACTTTTTCCAACATGCAGTCATTTTATCAGATTTTTTCCTTCCGTAAAATCATTTTGTGCTAAAATACGGCCATGACAACACATCGGTCACTTACCAAGCTTGAGCGGAGGGCCCATCAGAGTCTTCATACCCTGGTGGAAATCCCCGACCAAGACAATACCGAATTCGTCTCGGGCGGCGCTACGCGCGACCGTTTCGGCAAGCGCCATTCCATACCCAAAAAAGACAATGCGTCCTGATATTTTACGAGTTTCCGCCGCCGCGCTTTTTGTCTTCGCATCCGCGTGGACGGCGCTCCCGGCCAGGGCCGAACACAGTACGAACTTCCGCATCACGAGCGATGAGGTTGAGCACGTGATCAATCAGAAAGCAGAGCCGGAAGAGAAGCCTATTTTTTATCAGGATGAAAAGGTTACCGTCGGTATCAACGACAACGGCGACCCTAATGTGGGAATGCAATTTTAGTGAACGAGAGAAAGAAAACACTTTCGTTAATCCTCGTTTTTTCCGTTCTATTCATGTCTTTGGCCGCTCCGGCCGAATGTCGATCCAAGAAAAAAAAGAAAAAGTCTTCCTCTCAAGCCATAACGGCTAAGGCCGCGGTTATTTTGGACGCGAGCGACGGGGACGTTCTTTACAGTAAAAACGCGGAGCTGCGTCTGCCGCCTGCGTCCACAACCAAGGTGATTACCACGGTGATCGCATTCAAAAAACTCCCCCTCTGGAAGAGAGTGCGAATCAGCCGGAACGCGGGTAACGCCCCTAACAGCAAAGCGGGTCTCACCGTGGGAGCGGAATATTCCGTACGTGATTTAATCCTCGCATCCTTGGTGGCCTCTTCAAATGATGCGGCTGTGGCATTGGCCGAGGCGATTTCCGGCTCCGAGGCCAAATTCTCTCTCTTGATGAACGCGGAGGCCAAGCGGCTCGGCATGAGAAACACACGTTTTATCAACGCCACGGGGCTCCCGGCGGCCGAAGGGCAGGCGAAGCAATACACAACGGCGCGTGATCTCGCGGTATTGATGCGGTATGTCGCTCGGGACAAACGGATGGATCAGATCATGGGCATGCTCAACTGCACGATCAAAGGATCCGACGGCAGGTCCATCACGCTGAAGAGTCACAACAAAATGCTATGGCGAACGCCAAAGTTCGTGAAAGGCAAGACCGGTTGGACGTTCGCCTCCAGGCATACGTTCGTAGGCACCAATTATGAGGCGCGTAAACTCATTACGTTCGCGATGCTTCAATCCTCGCAGCCCTGGACCGACATCGAAAAACTCGCCACACTCGGTCTGAATCTTAAAAAACGTGCCTGAACCGGTTCATGACATCGCCGTGATCGGCGCGGGTGCGGCCGGACTCATGACCGCGATCTCCGCGGGCAGGGAAGCCGCGCGCCGCCATAAAAAAATCTCCATTATTCTATTCGATACAAAAAATAAAATAGGCGCGAAGATTCTCATTTCCGGAGGCACGCGCTGTAACGTGACCAACACCTCGGTCAAGGCAACGGATTATGAGGGAGGTGCTGCGCATTTTATCCGTCATGTGCTGGAGGCATTCAAGCCGGAGCAGGTGAGGGCGCTTTTTTCCGAGATAGGGGTGGAGCTCGTATTGGAGCCCACGGGAAAATATTTTCCCGTCACGAATTCGGGACGCACGGTGCTGGAGGCCTTGATCAAGGAGACGAAGCGCCTCGGCGTGGATCTGCGCCAGAATAACCGAATTGAAAGCATTCAGAAAAAAGGCGACTCTTTTGTCCTCACCGGCAGTGCGCCGGGGGATCGCGTGGAAGCAAAGACCGTGATCTTGGCGACGGGCGGACTGTCGTATCCCGAAACAGGAAGCGACGGGACCGGGTACCGCATCGCCCGTTCTCTCGGTCATTCGCTGGTGCCGACGCACGCGGCGCTGACGCCGCTCCTGAGTAAAGATTCCGATTGGGCGGGGATCAGCGGCGTTACGATGAACGTCACACTGTCTTTTTACAAAAACGGCCGGAAGGAAAAAGAACGGTCAGGGTCGTTTTTGTTTACGCACTTCGGATTCAGCGGTCCCGCGGCGCTTGATATCAGCCGGTTTTGGGCGATTCACGCCTCGAATTCCGAAGTCGCGATCCGTGCGTCGTTTTTGCCTTCCGAAAAAGAAGAATCGTTTATCAAAAAAATCGAGCGTGAAGCGGGTGCCTCCTCCAATCAGTTTTTGAAGAATTTTCTAGCCGGGTTCGGGTTGACGCAGAGTTTTGTGGAAGTTTTGCTCAGGAAAATCGGCATAGACGGCCGTATTTCCGTGCGCGACCTGCATCGCAAGGACAGAACACGTCTTGTTCAGGGACTTTTTTATTATCCTCTCGAGGTGACCGGTGTTTACGGGTATAAAAAGGCGGAGGTGACCGCGGGCGGCATCGATTTGGGAGAAGTGCGAGTAGGGACGCTGGAATCCAAAAAAACTCCCGGTCTTTATCTGGCCGGAGAAATTTTAGACGTGGATGGCCGCATCGGCGGGTTTAACTTTCAATGGGCGTGGTCCACGGGTTGGATTGCGGGGATGAGCGCGGCAAGGACGGTGTTAAAATGATTTATCTCGCATCCACTTCTCCCCGGCGCAAGCGTTTGCTGAGAGAGCACGGCATTCGTTTTAAGGTATTAAAACCGGCCTACCACGAAAAACCATTACCGCGTTTGTCACCTCGCGGTCTCGTATCCACGCACGCGCTGGAAAAGGGCATGTCTTGCTTGCCATTGGTAAAAAAGGGAATCGTTTTATCGGCCGACACGGTCGTCTATTTTGACAAAAAAATTATCGGCAAGCCCGCTAGTATTCGTGCGGCCGTTCAAACTCTCTTAAAACTTCAGGGTCGCTGGCACGAGGTGTTTACGGGTGTGGCCGTCCTCAGCATAAAAAATCACCGGATTGTGAAGAAGAGACAATTTGTCGTACAAACACGCATCAAGATTAAACCAATGAAGCGCGGGGAAATTGTACGCTATTTTAAAAAGGTGAATCCTCTCGATAAAGCGGGGGGATACGCGATTCAGTCGCGCTCGGCATCAATCGTTGCCTCCGTTAAAGGATCTTTCAGCAATGCCGTGGGGTTACCGATGGAGCGCTGTCTTGTTTTTCTTCGCCAGCATCCATGAGATGCAGCGCACCGTTACGACGGCGTACGCCCATCCTGCGATAATATCCACGACGTAGTGCTCTCCGAATGCCACCAGCATGAAGGCCACCGCAAACACGTTTACGAAATAAAATATCCGTGCTTTTGGATAGGCATCTTTGATGCATAGCCACAGAACCAAAGGATACGCGGCGTGCAGGGAGGGGAAGGCCGCCACCGGATTGGGATTCATCTGGAGATACAGTCTCGGCAGGTGATCCCACAGCATATAAAGCTGCCGCAACAACACGTGCTCCACTTCGGGAATCATGCCTTTTTGGGACGCGAGCCATGGCGGTGCGGCCGGGAAAAACAAAAACGTCAGAAATGCCAGCACGCTGACGAACGTGATTGACGCGATGGTCCGCGTGAAGAGCGCCTCATTTTTTTTCCACAGGTAATAGCAAGTGAACACCGGCAATAGGAAATGGGCGAAATAAATGACCATCATGAGTGTGCCCGACCAACCCATCAGAACGTCGAGGAATCGGTCTTGGAGCCACACCGTCGGAAGCGGGCCTCCGAAAAGAAGGCGATCGGCCTGAATCATGAAGTCATAGTTCACCCTGCTTCCCAAATTATCGGCGATGCTTCTAAACGAGTCGTACATCACGAGTACGATATAAAAGGGAGACCACTGGAGGATGAAACGCCGGTGATCGCGCTCCACGAGTGCCATGGGGAGCAACATCGGAATAAGATAGGTCAGGCGAAGGGAAGCTCCGGCAAAGACTTGCAAGGCCATTAGCGCCACGCAGTGAACGGAAAACAAGAATAGGGAGAATTTCTTCGGCTGCATCTTTTGACTATCCTACCATGGACGGATAAGGGGAGAAGTGATAAAATTACCCCCTATGACAACCTTTAATTTAAAGGGTGTGGCGCGTCTGGCCCGCCTTCATTTCAAAGACGAAGAGCTTAAGGTTTTTGAATCACAACTGACTCAAATTCTTAAGTTTGTGGAAGAGCTCAAAGAGATCAAGGTGGATGGTGTGGAACCTACGAGCCACCCGCTGGCGATCTCCAACGTATTTCGCGAAGACACGGTTCAGCCCTCCCTTCCGATAGAAACGTTCCTGAAGCACTCCCCACTGTCCAAAGGACGCTTTTTCGAGGTCCCCAAAATCATAGAGGAAAAGTAGTTGTCCCTTTCCAAAAAAACCGC
>CAYUTV010000061.1:0-7102 GCA_964447745.1 uncultured Planctomycetia bacterium
CCAGATTATACACTTTTCCGAACGTTTTGGGATTGCCCAGAATTTTAAAGAATGCGTCGATTAAATCATCGATGTAAATGAAATCTCTCGTCTGTTCGCCCGTTCCGTCAATCACGGGTCTTTCGTTCTTCAGAATTTTGGACATAACCCCCGGAACTACCAACGAGTATTTTGACTCAGGGTTTTGGCGTGGGCCATACACGTTAAAAATTCTAACCGATGTCGTTGGCAATCCATACGCGTTAAAAAAATGCCTCGCGTACTGCTCGCTGAGAAACTTGGCCATACCATAGGGAGAAATCGGTTTGAAAGGGCCCTCTTCTTTTTGGAAGGCCGCCAGGGCTTCGCCGTAAACCGCGCTGGTCGATGTAAAAATGAAGTGCTTCACTCCCGAATGGGCGGCAGCGTTAAGAAGATTCAGCGTCCCGGTCGCATTCACTTCGTGGTTTAGCAGAGGATCTTCCACTGAACGCACCACGGAACGAATCGCCGCCAGGTGAAACACCGCATCTATTCCCTTCACTGCAGTCTTCACCCGCTTTTCATTGCGAATGTCCCCGATTATCCAGCGGCAACTTTTTCGGTATGGCCGCGCGTCCGCGGGCGAACTGTTTGAAAAGTTATCGAGTGCTGTGACTTGAAATTTTCTTCGGAGCAGGGCGTCCAGGAGATGACGGCCGACAAAACCGGCCGCCCCCGTCACGAGCACGCGCTTCATAGGAAAAATAGATTCTGTTGGTTATGAAAAACACGCAGGGCGTTACGCGTGTCAAAGATCAGCTTGGAGTTTTTGACCACCATGCGGTAATCAAAGCTCGAGTGATCCGTGACCAACACAATGCATGCCTGTTTTTTCAGAAGTGCGGGCGTGAGCTTCTGAGACTTCATGGAAAACTCAGGCGTATGGATCGCCGGCACCCAGGGATCGGAATACGACACGCTCGCCCCCTCCCCCAGAAACTCAGTGATGATCTCCAGGGCGGGAGATTCCCGGTAATCGTTCACGTCTTTTTTGTACGCGACGCCCAGGATCAGGATTGGACTCTTCTTTACGGCAATGCGCCTTTCGTTCAGCAACAAAGTGGTGCGTTCGACAACATGGCGCGGCATATGCTCATTCACCTGGGAGGCCAGTTCGATCAGACGCGCCTCATAACCGTGCTTGCGCGATTTCCACGACAGGTAAAGAGGATCAATGGGCAGGCAATGTCCGCCGATTCCCGGGCCAGGGTAAAACGGCATGAAACCGAAAGGTTTTGTCTTCGCGGCATGAATCACTTCCCAGATATCGACGCCCAGCGCGTTGCAAAGCAACGCCATCTCGTTGATCAGCGCGATATTGACGCTCCGAAACGTGTTTTCAAGCAGTTTAACCATTTCCGCGGCCTTCGCCGAAGATACGGGCACCACCGTATCTATGACCGACGCATAAAGCTGTTTCACGGCATCCGTGGACACCGGTCCAATACCGCCGACAACCTTGGGAATATTTACGGTGGAAAATTTTTTATTGCCAGGATCCACGCGTTCGGGCGAGAACGCGAGGAAGAAATCCTTTTCGGCTTTTAAGCCCGATTCCAGGAGAATGGGCAGCATAACCTCTTCGGTGGTTCCGGGATAGGTCGTGCTCTCCAAGACAATCAGCTGTCCCCTCCTCAAATATTTGGCGATATTTTGCGTCGCGGCAACCACATAGGAAATATCGGGCTGTTTGGTTTTGCTAAGAGGCGTTGGGACACAGATGATGATCACGTCTTGCGAATGCAAAACCTTGTAGTCGGAGGTCGCTTTGAATGAACGGCGCTTCAACGCATCCTTGAGATTCGCGGACGGGACATCCTGTATATAGGAAACCCCTTTGTTCAGCTGCGACACGCGCTTGGTGTCATTATCCAGGCCCGTCACGGCATAGCCCCCGCGCACAAACGCCATCGCCAAAGGCAGGCCGACATACCCCATGCCGATCACACCGATCTTGGCGGTTTTGGACCGTATTTTTGCGGTGACTTCCTTATTTGCCATGAACGTTCTTTCTCCAGTAGTCGAGAATATCCGATAGCGTCTCGCGAATCTTGAACTCGGGCTTCCAACCGGTCAGCTTTTTGAATTTGGACGCGTCGGCGATATATGCGGGCACATCCAACGGTCTGAATCGGGACTTGTCCGTTTGGATCTTAATTTTAACATCGGTTAGGTCGAGATACATATTCAAAAGTTCCCGCATCGAATAGCCCTTCCCCGTGCCTATATTGTATTTTTCTCCCGGAACCCCATTGCGGAACGCGAGCCAATAGGCGCGGACCATGTCGCGCACGTCGGTGAAATCACGCACGGCAGCGAGATTTCCCACACGGATCACGGGATCCTGATAACCTTTTTCGATCTTGGCGATCTGCCGGGCAAAATCAGCCGCCGCGATCCGCGGCTTCTGTCCGGGACCGATGTGATTGAACGCGCAAACACGTATCACCTGAACTTTAAAGCTTTGAAAATATTGGTATGCCAGCAAATCCTGCGTGGCCTTGGAAACCCCGTAGACGTTCGAAGGGCGATACGGCACTTCCTCATCAATCGGCAGGTCGCGGTCTTCGACTTGGCCGTAGGCCTCGCTGGATCCGGCAATCACAATTTTGGTTTTAAGCCCGAGCTTTCGTATGCATTCGAGAATACTGAGTTCTGAAAACACATTGTTGGACAGCGTTTGAGCGGGCGAATGAATTCCGGCCACAACTGTCGACTGAGCCGCCAGGTGGAAGATCCCTTCCGGTTTGATCTTCCTTAGACGGGCAAGCAGGCGTTTCTCATCAGCCAACTCTTCCCGGCCGAATCCAAAAACCTCCGCGCGCGGTTGACGCAGAATAAATTCCGACAAATGGCTGCCGACAAATCCCGACGAACCCGTGATTACGAGGCGCATGATTCGCGTATATATTCCCGAAGAGCGTCGGTCCACGGCCGGATCTGCACGCCAAAAGTTTTCTCATACCGTGCCGTCGACAGGACATTGCGCGGAGGTCTCACGGCCACTCTTCCCTGGATCATCCGCCGTTCCTGAATATCCACCCGCACTTCTTTTAAATTCATATAATCGCGCATTTTCTGGGTCATTTCAAAGCGCGTCGTGGCACCCTTGTTACAAAAATGATAAATGACGCCGGAAGCCGCGTCTTTCGCCTCGGCGAGCGACAGGGCAATATTCAATAGTGCTGCGGACAAATCCTTCACATGCGTGGGGCTGTCTTCCTGATCATCCAAAACCATCACGCGTTCCTCGGTCTTGAGGCGCTGAATCATCGCGTTGACGAAGTTCGTGGGATTCGGACCGCCAAAGAGCCAGCTCGTTCTCACAATGGCGCTTCTACCGCCCGCGGCAATCGTGTACTGCTCTCCCTCAAATTTTGTGAGGCCATAGATATTCACCGGAAACGTCTGATCCGTTTCCAAATAAAGGTCTTTTTGTTTGGTTCCGCTGAATACGTAGTCAGTGCTCACATATACAAAGGTAATTTTGCGTGAAGCGCATGCCTCGGCAAGGTAGCGCGTGCCGAACGCGTTGATTTGACGCGCCAAGAGAGGGTCTTTTTCACAGCCGTCCACATCGGAATAAGCGGCTGAATGAATTAAAATCGAAGGGGCCGTCTTGGAGATTAATTGTTCGGTTTGAGTGCGTTCATTGAGGTCGCAGGCCACCGTATCAAAACGGCCGCTGCGAGAGGTGCCGATGACATCCTGGGTGCGGGAGACGTGCTCCATGAGCGACCGGCCCAACATGCCCGAAGCGCCCGTCACCAGCACTTTGCGTTTCATCGCCCTCGGCCTTTGTAGGCCTGCGCGTAATAACTCCTAAAGTCGCTGCCTTTTTCTCTGATGGCCTTCCACCAATGGGCATTGTCGCGGTACCACAATACAGTTTCCATCATCGATTTCTCGTTTGAGTGCCTGTCCTTCCAGCCGAGTTTTTTCAGTTTGGTAGAGGTGATGGCGTATCGCCGGTCGTGACCCGCCCGGTCCTCGACCCTGCGGATCAAACTCTCTGGTTTTTTGACCGTCTTTAAGATCAGGCGGGACAATTCGATATTTTTTAAATAAAAAGAGGTCGAGATGTTATAGGCCTCTCCTTTTTTCCCTTTTTCATAAACGGCGAGAATGCCGCGGCAGTGATCTTCCGCATGCAGCCAGTTGCGAACCTGAAGCCCGTCGCCGTACAGCGGCAGCGGCTCGTTCGACAGCGCGTTGGAAACAAAAAGCGGGATCACTTTTTCGGGGTATTGAAAGGGGCCGAATGTATTACTGCCTCGCGTGACCATGCAAGGCATCCCGTAGGTGTGCGCGTAAGACAAAGTCAAAAGATCGGCGGCCGTCTTCGAGATGGAATAAGGGCTCGACGGCGTCAACGCGTCTTTCTCCGTGAAATATCCCCTGTCCCGGCTTCCGTATACTTCGTCCGTGCTGACCGTCACGAAACGCGAAATCCCGGCGGCACGGGCCGCTTCCAAAAGCACATAGGTCCCTTTGACGTTCGTATCAAAAAAATCGCTGCCATCCAGGAGCGACCGGTCCACGTGGGTCTCTGCCGCCAAGTGAATGATCCCATGCACCCCGTTCATCGCGCGCTTCACATCCGCCGAGGAACAAACGTCTCCCTGAATAAAAGAATAACGAGAATTATTCTCCACGCTTTTTAAACGGGAAGGATCGCCGCAGTAGGTGAGCTTGTCCAGATTGACGATTCGAACGGACGGATCGGATTTTAACAAAAGCTTGATGAGGTAGGAGCCGATGAAACCCGCACCGCCCGTGATCAGAAGTTTCTTCGGGGACTTCCCCTCCGAACTCATGAAGGCCTGCCCACGGAATAATAATGGAAACCCAGAGACTTCATCTGCTTCGGGTCGTAGATATTTCGTCCGTCAACGATGACGGGCTGGTTCATCAATTTTTTGACGCGTTTGAGATCGAGCTCTTTAAATTCGTTCCACTCGGTGACAATGGCCAGCGCATCGGCGCCTTTGCAGACGGAGTAGCTGTCCTCGCAATAGACGACGTTTTTTAAAAGACTCTTGGCCTTGTTCATCGCATGCGGATCAAAGACTCTGATTTTTGCGCCATGTGCCTGCAGCGCCTCAATGATATCAATGCTCGGCGCAAAACGCATGTCATCCGTATTGGGTTTGAACGCGAGTCCTAGGATACCAACGGTTTTTGATCCCAAATTCCAAAGCGCGTCTTCTATTTTTTTGACAAATAGCATCCGTTGGCTTTCATTGATCCTCTCAACGGCCTTCAATAATTCAAAATCGTAGCCCAGCTTCTCGGCGATTCGGATAAACGCGGCAAGGTCTTTCGGAAAACAGAAACCTCCGAATCCGATTCCGGCGTTCAGGAACTGTTTGCCTATGCGGCGGTCCAAACCCATGCCAATCGCGACCTGCTCCACGTCGGCGTTGGCGGCATCACAGATGACGCTGATGGCATTCATAAAAGAAATCTTGGTTGCCAGGAAAGAATTGGAGGCGTGCTTGATGATCTCGGCGCTGTTGATGTCCGTGAATACCATGGGGCTTTTCAGCGGCTTATACAGGTTCGTCAAAATTTCCTTCGCGCGTTTCGACTCAACGCCCAGCACCACGCGGTCCGGATTCATGAAATCGTTGACGGCGCTTCCTTCGCGCAAAAACTCGGGATTTGAAGCCACGTCGAACTTCACGCCCTTTTTTGCGTGCCGACGGATGGTCTCACGGATCTTCAGACCGGTTTGCACGGGAACCGTGCTCTTTTCGACGATCAGCTTGTACCCGGTCAACTCTTTGGCGATATTTCGCGCCACATCCTCGATGTAGCTCAGGTCGGCTTCACCGTTCGACTTAGGCGGGGTGCCCACGGCGATAAAAATCACATCCGACGCCCGTGTCGCTTTTTTGAGATCAGCCGTGAAGGAAATATTTTTTTTCTTCACGCATTCTTTGACCATCTCTTCCAATCCGGGTTCATAGATCGGCATGGCGCCGGAATTCAGCGCCTGAATCTTTTTGGCGTCGATATCCACGCAGACGACCCTGTTCCCGAGACTGGCAAAGCAGGCTCCCGAGACGAGCCCGACGTAACCGCATCCGACCACTGTGATATTCATGAGTTATTTCCCTGGGACTGACCCGTCAAAAGTGCGCTAGAACCGGTTGACGCGAGGAACCCGCTGCGGCGCCTTGGGCCCGCGATAGGTTTGGCTGAAGCCCACCGACGCCGTCGGAAACGCTTTCAGACGGAACACAAAATAAAACGAGTCTTCGTCATCGCGATGGTTGTATGTGAGATCCAAAATCGTACACTCAAACGTGCGTGAAACGGTGAATTCAAACTCCTTTGACGCGCCTTCCTGGAACTCAAACCGATCATACACAGAAACCATCCACTCCTTGTTGATGGTCCAATCGATTTCCGCCGTGGCCTGTGCGCTTTCATTCTGCACATACCTGTGTCCCATGTGAAGCTCCACATTTTTATGCCTGAAGCCGACGTCAAAATTGGCCGTTTCAAAATCCCGCGAGATCGTGTTAAAACGGGCGTCTGATTCGAAGGTCAACCAGTCGTACGGACGAAGCTCAATGTCATACCCCACGTTGTCGATGCGGTGCGTGTCGTAGTTCATATCAAAGAAAGGGATGATTCGCGCAATCTCGCGCGATGTAAGGGTGGTGGTGTTGTAATGATGTTTCGTAAACAATTTATTTTCAAACGCAAAACGCCAGAAGTTTTGTTTGTCCAGCGAGTCCAACACATCGAACTGCTGCAACTCCTGACGGGATAGCGTCGGATTCGGTCTGTATACGTAGCTCGCGGTCGGTGCGAACACATGACGCAGCTGATTGTAATCGAGTCCGAACGCCTTCACGACGACGTCATACGTCTTATAAAAATGCATGCTTAAATCCACGCCTGTGTCAAAAACCCCGCGCAGCAAGTCCTTTTCCTCGTCGTTGATGCCACGGGAAAAATACGTCTGGCGCGTACCGATGTGCGGCGCCACCGAGAGGTCGCCCACCCGGCCCGCATAAGTGAGCGTGTGATTCGAATCGTAACGGGCCGCGGCCAAATCCTGGGAACT
>CAYUTV010000062.1:0-3688 GCA_964447745.1 uncultured Planctomycetia bacterium
CCGCCGGCAATACGACATTCCAGAACATTTGGACCCCGCGGGCGCCCATGTTTTGTCCGGCTCTGAGATACAAGGGCGGAATATTTTTTACGCCTGAGTCCGTCGCGATCGTGATGGAAAGAAGCGACCCCATGATCACGACGAATATAATGGCCGATTCATTCAGACCGAACCAAAGAATCGCCAACGGCAGCCAGCAAATACTGGGCAGTGTCTGAAGCCCCACAAAAAAACCGCCCACCGTTTCATCCAAGACCTTGATCTTGCCTATCAAGAGACCCAGCGTCACGCCGAAAATAATGGATATTCCGTATCCCCAAAAAAGACGTTTGAGACTCACGCCTATCCCAATCAGAAAACTTTTATCTTTGAATCCCGCAGCCAATGTCTCCAGAACTTGCCCGGGTGACGGGAATAAATACGGAGGCCAGAGCTTCAGGGAATAAAGTGCCTGCCAAACGCCGATGAGCAATCCGTAAAAGATCAGCTGTCGGAAGATCTTTAGAAAAATATTTTGGCCGTTCAACAAAATCAAGCGCTTGCTCCTATCCCAGATTGAAGTAGGGTTCGATGCTCAGATATCTTTCGCCGGAATCGGGGAAGATGGTGACGACGACTTTCCCGGGGCCCAGGGCTTTGGCGACTTTTAGAGCGCCGAGGCATGCCGCGCCGCAGGAGAGACCGGCGAAGATCCCTTCTTCCCTGGAGAGACGCTTGGCCATTTGATAGGCCTCGTGATCATCCACCGCAATCACCTCATCAATGACATTCCGATCAAGAACATCGGGGATAAATCCGGCGCCTATACCCTGAATCATATGGGGACCCGCCTTGCCGCCGGATAAAATATTGGAAGTCTTGGGTTCCACTGCGACAATTTTGATTTTAGAGTTGTGTTTTTTCAAAATTTCTCCCACACCCGTGATCGTACCGCCGGTTCCGACACCTGCGACGAACGCATCAATTTTTCCGTCGGTGTCTTTCAAAATTTCCTTGGCCGTCGTTTTCCGGTGCATCGCAGGATTGTCCGGGTTCATGAACTGCTGAGGCATGAACGCGTCTTTTTTTGAGGCTAGAATCTCGCGCGCTTTCTCGACTGCGCCGACCATGCCTTCTTTGGCCGACGTCAACACCACTTCCGCGCCAAAGCTCTCGAGAATCTGTATACGCTCCTGACTCATGCCTTCCGGCATCGTCAGAACGACTTTATATCCTTTGACGGCGCCTACGATGGCGAGTCCGATGCCCGTATTGCCGCTCGTCGGCTCCACAATTACGGATCCCGGCTTCAAAAGACCTTTCTTTTCCGCCGCATCGATCATGTTGTAGGCAATGCGGTCTTTGACGCTGCCGCCGGGATTGTACATTTCGAGCTTCGCGTACACCGTGGCCGAATTTTTATCGACGACCTTGTTAAGACGCACCATCGGCGTATTACCGATGAGGTCCAACACCGTGTCGCCGGCGCCGCCGCCCATGTAAA
This sequence comes from uncultured Planctomycetia bacterium, assembly GCA_964447745.1. Classification (GTDB taxonomy): domain Bacteria; phylum Omnitrophota; class Gorgyraeia; order 2-02-FULL-51-18; family 2-02-FULL-51-18; genus CAYUTV01. The sequence continues at coordinate 1,484 of CAYUTV010000062.1, forward strand.
ACACGAACTCCACCCGGTCATTCGCATGAATAACCGTGGCGTCATAGTCCAATTTTTGCAGAATTGTTTCGTTGATCTCCACGGTAACCAATTCCGGACGCACCTTCCATTTTGTCAGGAGGTCCGTCACGGTGGAACCCGCTTTAATTTCGCTGGGTTTCCCGTTCAACGTGATGTGAATAAGTTGGGCTTGTTCAGACAATTTTAATATCCTCCTCTGTCACCGCTTCGTCCACAATGGCAAACGAACGCAGTTTTGGTTTTTCAAAATCAGACAACGATACGATGAAATAGCTTACATCCGGATAAAACGCGAGCCGCACGTCTTTCTGTGACGGATAGGCCTCGGAGGCGACATGCGAATGAAAGATCGCCTTCATCTCGAGACCGTCTTCGCGCAGGGACTTGAAAACTTGTAATTGCTCCTTAGGGTCCATGAAATAACTGATGCTGGACTCGTCGATGTTCCGCATGGGAAAAAAATGAGTGACTTGGTCGCCTTTCCCGGCCGCGATACCGCAGGCCTCGTTAGGAAAACCTTTTTTTGCGTGTGCGATCATGTCGTCAAACGCTTTTCTCGCGATCCGGATCAAATGTTACTCCCCACGTTTCTGTCTACGGGTATCAAGAGACCGTCTTTGGACACTTTATAATCCACATCCAACTCCTGACGCGCCACTTTTTCAATCTCATCTTTAAGAGAACTCATAATCTTTGTCTGTATCGTCAGAAGATGCGGGTCCTGCTCACGGCGCGGCCGCGGAACGTTTACCGTGTATTCTTTTTTGATCGTACCGGGTCTCGCGCTAAATTCCATGACACGGTCCGCCAAAAAAGTCGCCTCGCGCACGTTATGTGTCACAAATAAAATCGTCTTCTTGGTCTTTTGCCAAATGATCTGCAGTTCTTCCTGCAACATCTGACGCGTCTGCGCGTCCAATGCCGCGAAGGGCTCGTCCATCAGAAGAATTTTTGGATCCAGCACCAAGGCACGCGCGATCGCGGCGCGCTGTCTCATGCCGCCCGACAGTTCATGCGGATGCGCATTCACAAAACGCGCCAAGTGCACCATCTTGATGACTTCGAGTGCTCTTTCTTTACGTTCTTTCTCCGGGATTCCCTTGATCTTGAGCCCGAATTCGACGTTTTCCAATACCGTGAGCCAGGGAAACAGGGCCGCTTCCTGGAATACCATCAACGCTTCAGGATTTGTTCCCTCGACGATCTTGTCGTCGACAAACACCTGGCCCGAATCCGGAAATTCCAGCCCTGCGATCAGAGAGATGAGCGTGGATTTGCCGCAACCTGAAGGCCCCAGCACGCAAATAAACTCTCCCTCTTCAATCGTGAAATTGATATCCGAGAGAGCTTGAACACGCTGGCCTTTTTGCGTGAAGCTCTTATGTACGCGCTTAAATGTGACTTTCATTTCTGGCCGTCCCTTTTAGGTAAATGCAACCCGCATTCCTTATTCTCCGGGTTTTCCCACCACCAACGCCCGGCACGAATATCTTCGCCGTTTTTAACCGAACGCGTGCACGGGGCGCAACCAATCGACGGATATCCCAGGTCATGCAGTTTATTGTAAGGAACCTGATTCTTTTTGATATGGTTCCAAACATCGGCCAGAGACCAATCCACCAACGGATTGAATTTCAAGATACCGAAGGCCGCGTCATTCTCCACACGCTGAACGTCGGTGCGAGTCACGGATTGTTCCCTGCGGAGTCCCGTGATCCAGCCGTCCAGCCCGGACAATGCACGCTTCAGAGGTTCCACTTTGCGAATCCCGCAGCATTCTTTGCGGTTCTCAATGGATTCCCTGAAAGAAAAGAAACCCTTGGCCCGTTCGAGTGTTTCAACCCTCGCGGCGTCGGGGAAATAACTCTCGATTGTCACGCTATAGCGGCGCCGGATGCGGTCCATGACCTCATAAGTCTCTTCGTTGAGACGGCCCGTATCAAGCGTAAAAATTTTGACGGAAGGATTCAGCTTCACGAGGATATCGATCAACGCCACGTCCTCGAGACCGAACGAAGACGCGAATGCCACGCGGGGATGAAATTCTTTCAGCACCCACGTCAGAAAGACTTCAGGGGTTTTGCCCTGAAATTCCCCGTTAAGCTTGTCTATATCAGCCTGACTTCGCATAGGGAAGTTCCCTTATATAGAGCTGAAGTATTCCACGTGTTTATGAATGATGCC
>CAYUTV010000062.1:3788-7100 GCA_964447745.1 uncultured Planctomycetia bacterium
TAACCGATCTCGCCTCTCTCGACGAAGATCTGTTCCTCCATTGTCATGCCGATCGATTGGCTCGCCTCTACTTCCGTGGGTTCATCAGCGTGCCATTTCTCGATCGTTTTAATTTTCGTACTTTTGCCCGAGGGAACAAATGCGACTTCATCTCCCACTTTAGCGCGGCCCGATTCCACACGGCCCGCGATGATGCGGCGCTTATCGAATTTGTAAACGTCCTGAACCGGAAAGCGGAACGGCGCTTTGGTACGGTCTTCGCTCGCGTTGAATGTGTCGAGAATCTCTATGATGCTCTGACCGGTGTACCACGGCATCTTGTCGCTTTTCTTCATCACGTTCTCGCCATGATAGGCCGAGATGGGAATGAACAGGCGCGGCTTCACGTTGATCGAAGCCAGATACTTTGTGTAAGTTTCCTTGGTCTTGTTATAAACTTCCTCGGAGTAATTCACGAGATCCATTTTGTTCATCACGATCGCGATTTGTTTGATGCCCAGCATCGACAGGATATACGCGTGGCGCTGCGTCTGTTCCTGAATGCCCTCTTCCGCGTCGATCATGAGAAACGCGACGTCAGCGTTGGAGGCGCCGGAAATCATGTTTTTAAGAAATTCTTTGTGACCCGGCGCGTCGATGATGACGTAGTTTCTCTTTTTTGTTTTGAAAAACATCTGAGACACGTCAATCGTGATGCCTTGATCGCGCTCTTCTTCCAAAGCATCCAACAGAAACGCGAATTCAAAACCCTTGCCCTGATCTTCGCAAACTTTTTTCACGTGCGAGATCTTGGATTCGGGAATAAAACCCGTCTCGTGAAGCAGACGCCCCACGAGCGTGGATTTGCCGTGGTCGACGTGACCGACCATCACGATTTTAAGCGTTTCACTCCCTGTCATCGGTTCGGCGGCGGCTGTCGTCATTACATGTAACCTTTCGTTCTTAATTTCTGCATCGCGTACGTGTCTTCCTGATCCTGAGCGCGCCCGGCGCGTTCGGATGTTTTGCCGACTCTTAACTCTTGAATGATCTCCTCTACATTGGACGCGGGAGATTCAATGGGGTTCGTACACGGGGCGCAACCCAAACTACGGTAACGCTTGCCGTTTTTTGAAAAATAAAGACTCACCACCGGTATTTTCTCGCGTTGGATGTATTCCCACACGTTCAGTTCTGTCCAATGCAGCAGCGGATGAATGCGGATGTGTGTGTTTTCGTCAAAATTTGTTTTGAACTGATCCCAGAGCTCTGGGGGCTGATCTTTGAAATCCCATTCAAAGTTTTTGTCGCGCGGGGAGAAATAGCGCTCCTTGGCACGCGTGCTCTCTTCATCGCGGCGAATACCGAGAATCAATCCCTTATAATCGTATTGTTCCATGATCTGCTGGAGACCCGTCGTCTTAAGCGCCGTGCAGCAGTTGATGCGGCCCTGGGTATAGTTCATTCCTTCGGCGAGCGCCTTTTTGTTTTGGCCGACGATCAGGTTCAGGTTCCATTCTTTGGCGTACTTATCACGGAACTCAATCATCTCTGGGATCTTAAAGCTCGTGTCGATATGCACCAACGGGATCGGCACATGGCCTAAGAATGCCTTGCGCGCCAACCACAGCAGCACGTTGGAGTCTTTGCCGATAGACCAGAGCATCGCCAATTTCTTGAACTTCTTGTGCGCTTCTCTGAGAATAAAGATAGATTGGTTTTCTAACTTGTCGAGATGGTCCATATTTCCTCTTAAATATAACTAATTTGATAATATATATGTCTATAAAAAGGTACCATATATAACCTTTTTTGTCAAATATGTATAAGGCGCGCCTACCCTCGACTAAGCCCCTGAATTTATGTATATTGAGAGCAATCTAAAGGAGCCGGCCGCAAACCATGGAAAGAATGCCGACACTCAGCCTTATATTGCCCTGCCTGAACGAGGAAGAAGGCCTGCGGTTTACCCTTCCCAGGGCCAAAAATGTTCTCGAAAAGCATGCCATTCACGCCGAAATCATCGTTGTGGATAACGGTTCCACGGACCGCAGCCGAGAAGTCGCGTCCGGCCACGGGGCGCGTGTCGTGCGGGAACACTGCCGCGGCTACGGAGCCACCTGTGCTAAGGGCTTTGAGGAGGCTTCCGGCAAGTATCTCCTGTTGGCCGACGCCGACGGCAGTTACGATTTCTCCGAAATCCCCAATTTTTTGATGGAACTGGAAAAAGGCGCCGATTTTGCCATCGGCAACCGCTTTAAAGGAAAAATGGCCAAAGGGGCCATGCCCTGGCCTCATCGTTACATCGGAAACCCGTTTTTATCCTACGTCGTGCGTCTTTTCTTCAATACGAAGGTGCGGGACGCGCACTGCGGAATGAGGGCCATTCGCAAATCGGCGTATCAAAAGCTTTCCTTGGTCACTCCCGGAATGGAATTCGCGTCGGAAATGGTTGTCCAAGCGGCCAGACAAAATCTCCTGACCAGCGAGTTACCCATCAATTATCACGCACGCATCGGTTCCTCTAAACTCAAACCTTTGCCGGACGGATGGCGGCATCTGCGTTTCATGCTGAACGCTAAATTCGAGACGCTGTGAACGGCCGGCCTTCTATATCGGTGGTCTTGCCGGTTCTGAACGAAGCATCGCGGTTGCCTCAGTGCCTGAATTCCCTGCTCAATCAAACCTACCCGGATTATGAAATCGTAGTAGTAGATAACGGTTCCACCGACGATACTTTCCGGATCATCGAGGATTTTAAAAAAACTTTCCCCCGCATTGTCTACGCTTATGAAGCCGAAAAAACCTGCGGCTCCGCAAGAAACACCGGTGAACGGTTGTCCCGGGGAAGCATCGTCCTCATGACAGACGCGGACTGCCTTGTACCCTCAGACTGGATAGAGAAAATGGTTTCGCCGATTCTCTCCGGCGAATGCGACGCGGTTCAAGGCGGCGAAAAAAGTATGACAGATCACTTCGTGGGGCGGATGATTGAATCCAAATCAGATCGCCGATACGCGCCACTTTCGTTCCTAAGGAACAAGGAGCTTCCGGGCTACATCGACACCAAAAATTTCGCGATTCGAAGAGATTCGCTCGCAGCCGTCGGTTTTTCTCCGCGCGGCCACGCGAGCAATGACACGGCACTCGCGATCGCTCTAAGCCGCACGCATATTGTGATGCGGGTTCTTAACGATGTAAAAGTCCGTCATGATAATCCCGGATCCTTGAAGAAACTGGCCGGGAAACAGTTTTCGAGGGCGTTCTGGTTGCATCATGTGACGCAGCGGCACCGCGCCTACCTGTCCGGCAGTCCGTTTCTTAAAAATACAA
>CAYUTV010000063.1:0-7082 GCA_964447745.1 uncultured Planctomycetia bacterium
GCGTCATGGAGTCGCACGGGTCTAAAAAAGAAATGGTCTTTCTCAGGAAATTTTGGAGACTATACCGTTGTCTGAGAACTTTCTTTCCTATGCTTTGTACTCTGGATGAAATCAGATTTATCCGGACAGAGCGGCTAAGCGGTCATCCCTTATCCGTACCGACGGGAGCACTGACTCTGTTTACACCGGATGAGTGGATCTGCCTCTATTCAAAAGAAGTCACGTCCTCTCGAGTACCTCCCTCCATGATGAGAGCCGCGGAATCCACGCGTCATTGGAATATGTATGGGAAATTGCAATGGCCACTGCTTGCCGGACAAATCATCACGGAATTAAAATTTAGACGCCTGCGTGGAATCATATTAAAAATACTTCAGCATTTACGATATCTCGAAAACGAGGAGATGATCAGTATCCCCCTACTGGAAGAACGTTTGCGGCGACAGGAAAATTCAATGGCTTCCGATATCTACCGGAAAATAAAGATCATACCTTCCGGTGAAACTATGCGCAGCGCCGCTCTGTCGGAAGCACTGCGCCAGCTATTGCTTTTAATGGACCGCGTCCACGCAGAGCGGTTTGATCTGGCATATACCCTGACTCCCGCGCCTCATTCAGACGATGATCAATGGCTGGGAAAACCGCTCAAAAAATTCATCCGGACGGGCAAAGAGCTCTTTGGGGATAAATTTAAAATCGCGGCTCTCAGACCGATAGGAGAACACAAAGCACGCGTATTTCTCATGATTGACGACTCCTGCGATCCGCAATGTTTTATGGATCTCATCGAATTTGTGAATCAACATAATCAAAAACTCTTTGAGTCCAGAATAAGATTGATGATCGTCACCGAAAAAATCGCCGCTTCGCAGTTCTTTGGACTCTGGAGCCCATATGCGCTGGAAGCCCACATCCTGATGGCAAGGGAATCGTACAACCCCTACGGAATCTTAAAAATCAGGAAACCGTCTCACGAATGGGTTGTGTGGAAGATTCGAAACTCAGCATCCATCTTCGAAGAGTACTATCTACCACATCTTATGTCTCCGTTGGCCAAGGGAGCCGGAATGGATTTTTGCAAAATTTATGAACGTTTTGAGATAGAGATGCTTTTTCACTATTTTTATTATTTGAAGGATCGTGAATCTTATGAGAATGACTTAGCAAGAACTAACGGCGATTCCGCTGAGATAATGGCTATCGCCGCGTCGAAGTACGCCCGTGAACTGGGCATTCATGAGTGGCATCCTTACAACTACGCGTCCGCATATCCCTATGTTCAGAAACTAATACGGCTAGTGGATCAAATGGCCGTCCAAGAGTTAGCTCGGGTCGCAGCAAAAAACTATGAAAAAAATCTTAGTACTCACCAGTAACTTCCCCAAACTTCTGGATAACGGCGGTAAACTGCGCGATTATCACATCATGAAATACCTCGCTCAAAAACACGAGGTTTGGACAGTTGGATTCAATGAACATGGTTTGAGCAAGGAAGATCTTTTTTTGCCGTTCATTCCGGCAGAACGATGTTTTACCGTGGGAGAAACACGCGAGATTGATTTGTCCACATTGATGCGGCTGCGTGAAATGCCTCTATGGTGCCTGATTTATTACGCCGCTGAAATGCAGGACCTAATCGATGCCATCGTCACAAAGACCTCCTTCGATTATATCTACGCGTTTCATAGCTACATGGGCCATTATGCTTTAAAATACAAAAACGCCGTTCGTGTCGTCGACCACCATAACGTAAAGACCGACCTTTACCGGGACGCGTACTTGAAAACAGGAAATCCCTTCAAAAAAATAAATTACTACGCAGAATACTATAAATGGTTCAAGTACGAACGCGAATTTCTTAAAGAGTTTGAATTCCATACTGCCTGTTCGGCAAATGATCAGCAGGCCTTAAGACGCTTTGTCCAGTCGCCCGTGGAACTCCTGCCTTCAGGTGTCGACGTCGGGCGCTTTCATCCCAAGCAAGGCGCCTCCATCGGGCATAATCTGCTCTTTACGGGAAGTCTCGATTATTTTCCCAATCACGAAGCCATTGTGTTTTTTATCAAAAAAATCCTTCCCACGATCCGCAAAGCCGTTCCTCAGGTAGTCTTTCAAGTGGTTGGACGGAAACCCTCCGCGTCGCTTGAGAAATTATTGCGCAATACTCCTAATGTTTGGTTCTCCTGTGACGTGAAAGACATACGGCCGTTCTACTACCAATCCACGGTATTTGTGGTGCCTCTTTTGGACGGCGGCGGAACCCGGTTAAAAATCATGGAGGCCATGGCTACCGGCCTGCCGGTTGTGTCTACTTCCAAAGGCAGCGAGGGTCTGGGACTCAACCACGGCGACGGTATCATGATGGCGGATGAACCGGAGTTGTTCGCTGAAACTGTAATTTCTCTTTTAAAAAACAACGAACTTAGAGACTCTCTAGGCGAGAAATCGGCGTCTCTCAGCCGGGAACGTTTTGATTGGAATAGCACTCTAAGATCATTGGACCTGATTTTCAACTAATGCCTCGGATTCCCCGTAAAAAGTCTTCCTGGATTTTTTTGAAGACCGGCCTGATTATTGCCGGAGGCGTAGCCATAACAGTAATGCTGATGAATGCGGGATTAAACATCAGCGAGAAAAGAATATTAAAAATTCAAGACAACAATAACGCCGGCCTTTTGAAGACCCAGTGCGATTACCGGATCCTCTGCATCGGCGAATCCACGACGCAAGGCGAATACCCGCCTTTTCTCGATCGTATTCTTAATACCATGGATTCGGGGGTAAAAGTTTGCATTTTTGACGAAGGAATTTTATCGACCACCACTTCCACGGTGTTGGCAAAGCTCGAACAAAACCTCGACCGCTATAGGCCTCACATGGTGATTTCCATGCTGGGTATCAACGAAGCGAATGTGTTTGTGAGCGCGCCTTCCGACTCAAATTCGACCCCTTATATGGTTCATATAAGACAATCGAAGATCTATTCCTTGATAAAAAAACTCTGGCTAAACGTGGAGTACAAATATCTGGCCACAAAAGTATTCATTAAGCATCATCTGAAGTTCAAAGAATATTCCATCGATGAATTTATCCGTCGGACGCGAGAAAATATGTCGAATGACCGGATACTGCGACAAGAAATTCACTCTCTTGCCCGGGATGCGAAACGTTCCAAGGCATACAGCAACCTTAGAAAAATTTATAATCTTAAGGATCAGAGGTGGTTGGAACAAGCCACTTGTTTACAAGCGATTGAGGAAGACCCGCTCAGTGTTTGGAACTGGTTCGACCTGGCAAATATGTTGGACAATCAGGAAGAGCGAGAATTGATATACGATACTCTGACGTTACTTCTCGAGAATTCTCTCCGTTTGGATCCTCAAAACTCCTATCTGCTCGATTATTACCGGAATCTGGGCTGGTTTTACATCGGCAATAAAAAATATCTGCCGAGGGGTGGTGCGGTCTTTGAACGGCTGGTTAAAATGCAACCGACATCCATTGCTTACGCGTGTTACGCGCGTTATTGGATGCTGCAGAATGACTTCCGGAAAGCCGCAATGATGTATCATGAAGCTCTTCGTCAAAATCCGAAGGATTCTTTTGTCTGGAGCGGCCTCGCCGTCCTGTCCGAACAAAAAGGAGACGCGGCCGGAGCCGAATACTCCCGTCAACAGGCCCGGCGATACAGAACATTGGGTGATTATCCGAAAACGACGGCGGAAAACTATTCCAAAATCAAGGAAAAGGTCATACAAAGAAATATTAAATTCGTCGCCGTTCAGTACCCGCTGCGTCCATTGGAACCCTTGAGAGAGATTTTAGATGGCGACGAAAGAGTGATATTTGTCAGCAATGAATTGTCTTTTAAAAAAGCAGTCACAGAAGAGGGCTATTCCAGCTATTTCCGGGATATTTTTGCCGGTGATTTTGGCCACTGCACTGAAAAAGGCAATCAACTTTTGGCCAAGAATATCGCCTCCGCTATTCGAGATGAGATAACAAATAAGTGACTTGCTCAGGAAAGGAATCTAAATGTTAACGGTATCACTGGTGTTCATTTCAGCGATTCTTTATACCGTTACGGCTTTTTTGTACTCTCCCCGTCCGTACACGGGGATGTATTTTTATATACTAATTTACTGGGCCGTTCATTTTCTTTATCTCATGTTGAGAGTGAGGATGACAGCTCTTCGTGTTCTATTCTCCAATCTTGCTATTTTATTGATCCTATTGGCGCTATTTGAAGGGGTAGTTTCATTCACCAATATTCCCAGAGAGCGCTTTGACGCCTCATACTCAAGCAACAACTATGATGAGGCCCTGGGAATCATTCCGGCAAAGGGCAAGAAAATCCATTCCAAGCGTTATTATGACAACGCGCCGGTATACGACGTCATTTATTCCATCGATGAAAACGGATTGCGCGTAACCCCCGATTTCGAAATATCCGCGGACAACCCGCCGGTGCTATTCTTCGGGTGCTCCAATACATTCGGAGACGGTTTGGACGACCACCAAACCTTACCCTATTTGGTCGGTTCATCGCTAAAATCAAAAGTTTATAATTTTGCGTTTGTCGGCTATGGCCCCCATCAGATGTTGAGCGCCATCGAACACGGTTTGGTGGAAAAGACAGTCAAAGGAAACCCGTCACACACGATCTTTCCCACGGCGTTATACCATGTCGAGAGAGTCGCCGGACATTCTTCATGGGCTTTTCATCACCCAAAATTTTATCTTGCGTCCGACGGACATCCCAAATACGCGGGTAATTTTGATGATTATTTAATGTATAGGATATCGAGATATTTTTTGGAAAGGAGCGCGGTTTATACGAAATTCTTTCAAAATTATTACCATTTCACCAATAAGGGAATCGATCTCTACTTAGCGGTCGTGATCGAATCTAAAAGAAAACTTCTTCAGAAATATCCCGGTATGGAATTTCATGTACTCTACTGGATAAGCCGAGCGGGAACGAGGAAAACACTTGATGAATACATCGTCTCAAAATTTCGGGAAGAAGGCATAAAAGTACATTTGGTCGAAGATATATTGCCGGGTTTTTTTACCGACGGCCTCAAGTACCAGATCAGTGCCAATGAACCCCACCCAAGTTTTCTGGCCAACCGAATGCTAGCTGATTACGTCGTTCAGAATATTTTAAAGAAACCTTCGCGGGAAAATACCGGAACTTAATTTCGTGTTCTACGGGCAGATTAAATTTAAAGAAAGGACTTTTCGTATTCCGCGTTCACTTTATCAAACGCGTCGTGCATGCGCACCGATCCCTTGTCTATCCACATGGCTTTAGAACAGTATCTTCTCAAAAACGCCGTATCGTGCGACGTCAAAATCATGGTTTTACACGTATTGAAGTCTTGTTTGAAGTAATCATCCCACTTGTGTATGAAATCAAGGTCGATAGAACCCAACGCTTCATCCAAAATCAAGAGATCGCCCTGCGCTTCAAACAAGACACTCAGCGCCAAGCGCTGGGCCTGTCCCGTCGATAGTTTTTTTAACAGAGAAGCCCTCAGGTGTGCGATCCCGGCGGTCGCCAGAATGCTTTCCAGTTTATTTTTCATAGCGCTGCGGCGAATCCCATGCATGGCGCCCAGTAAATAAACGTTATCGGACACGGAAATATTGGCGTTCAAACCGACGGAGGATCTGAATAAAACGCGGGGCGTGCCTTGAACTTCGACACGGCCCGAGCTCGCGTCATAAATCCCCGCCAGGATTCTTAAAAATGTGGTCTTACCGCATCCGTTCCGTCCGAGAACAGCGACCTTTTCACCCGTCTTGATTTCGCACGACAAATCATTTAATACGGAAATGACCTTCGACGAGGATTCATTTCTTATCAAGGTCTGCAGACCGCGCAGCAGGGTATTTTTGCCTTCGTCGCCTTCAAAAGTTTTCTTTAAATGCTCCACCCGAATGCAGAAATCGTTCATACCTGTTCCATCGCCTTATTTTCAAAAATAACAAATATGAAATGTCCCAGACAAAGAGTAACAGCTCCCAAAATGAGGCAGTAGGTGTAATTCGCCCAATCAAACGCCGCAGGGCTCATGATCAATTGCCTGAAGCCGATTAAAAAAGGCGTCAGCGGGTTCGCCCAGTAGATTATTTTACTGAAGACGGGAGTGACATTTTCCAGTTGATAAAAAACGGGGGTAACGAATAAAAAAAGACGAGAAACGATTCGCCAAATGTGTTCGACATCGCTGGCAAAACAGTGCATTAACGCGACGATAAACCCCACCCCGGCGACGAGGCCCGCATAGGCGGCTAAGAGCGGGACGGCCAAAAAAACAGATTCCCAAGCGAATAACCCATAATAGAAGCCCAGCGACCAGCAAAGAATCAATTCGATCACGAATTTATAGGTGTCGACCGCGACGTCAGCCAAAATGAAATTTTCTCGAAGCATCGTGGAATTCAAAAGGATTTCGCGATTCGTGGGGATGGTACGAATGACTTTGCTCGTTACGTTAATAAAAAAATTCACGGTGACGATGCCGACCAATAAATAAAGCGGATAGAAAGGTACTTGTCCGGTCATCTGACCGGAAAAAACGGCGTAGAGAACTGCCAGCATGACCAGAGGATTTAAGAGACTCCAGAGAATTCCCGGAACGGAATGGTGATCATAGGCCTTGATGTTCGCCCAGGTCAATTCCTTCAAGAGACCGCCGTTATAGGAAGAAAAGAGTTCGATGAGTCTTTTTTTGATTTTTCTCATGCCGCATCCCATCAGATGCTTCAATCATAGAAAATAGAGACACCCTTGTCCACACGGATATTCAGGACAAGTGCTGAAACGAAACGTATTAGCGGTTAAAACCCTGGTTGGGACGTCTTTGGAAACGCTTGTTCTTGCCATGACCGTCAAAATGCGGGCGGCCCGAAGCGTGACGGGCGGGATCCCTGTAAAAGTGCCTTTTCTTCGCGGAACCTTGGCCCTGACCCGGGTGATGGGAGAATGTTGCGGAAGGTACTTCCGGATGGCTCGAGACTTTAAGAGACGACTTCATCAATTTTTCGATATCACGGATATCCGCTCCCTGATC
>CAYUTV010000064.1:0-7043 GCA_964447745.1 uncultured Planctomycetia bacterium
TTTGAGAAAATGGGTATCGCTAAGGACTTGTCGGGCAAGACGCTTTTGGATTTGGGTTGCAATATTGGAGCCATGAGCGCCGAAGCATATAGCCGTGGGGCCCGCAAGATTACAGCCGTGGATATTGACGAAGATTATATTTCATGTGCACGGGATCTTGCACGCGCCAATGGGGAAGACATCAATTATCAGCGTTTTGATTTTACCCAGACCAATGAACTGGCCGATTACATAGCGCGCTATTATACAGGAACGGTGGATATCGTATTTGCCCTCTCGATTTACGAGTTTGGAGGGAAGAAATTATGGGACCTTTTGGATCAGATCGATTGGAATATCTGTTATGTCGAATCACACAACTCACCGCAAGCGCTAGAATCTGACCATGTCCGTCAGATGCGGGTCTATCTTGATAATAATACTCGCTTTAAGACGCATTATCTTGGGCAAACAGGTGACCGTTCGCCGCGGTGTGTTTGGAGACTCGAGAGAATACGCTCATGAACCTCCGACGTTTTTTCCACAGGAATTTTCGCATCTCAGAATGGGGCATCGCGAAAAAGACGTTTTTCAAACTGTTTAAGATCGCAAAGACGGCGCGGGAATATTGGCGTGGTCAAGCATGGATCAGCTTGATCGCATTTTTACTCGTACCGTTGAGTCTGTTTAATCCTTACCTTACGAAACTGATTGTTGACGGGCCTCTGATGAGCAAGTCGACGATCGAGTTTTTAAAATACGGTTTTATCATGGGCGTTATCACGCTGGTGACTATGATCGTAACAAATTATGTTCAGTACCGTCAGGCGCGGTTTTCCTCCGAAGTCAGCGAAGTGATGACACGTAAAATTTATACGCGTCTTACGGCATTTTCTTTGGATTTTTTCCGTTCTTCTGACAGGGATCGAAATCATTATATCTTGAGTGGTGACGGCGCGGGAGTCGTCGTCTGGTCGATGACGTTTATCCCTCAATCTGTGATCGCTATGTTGACGCTGATCGTGCGAGTTGGTGTAGTTTTCGTTATCGACTGGCGCCTGGGCTTGGCTGCACTTCTTTCGCCGCCGTTTTATCTTTGGAAAGCAAATCTGCACGCGCGTCGTAACCGTATCGCCGCGCGGATTCAGCGCGGTGTGAACATCGCGTACAGCAAGGAATTGCGCGAGTCATTGGGGACGATGGACGTCGTGAAGACGTTCCGTACTGAGGACTACCACCAGAAGAGAGTGTTTGGAGTGCTGAGTCGCTTAACAAGCGTAGCTCAAAAAAACCAGCGCTTCGAATTTCTTCTGAACTCATTCTCGGGCTTTATGGTAAAGATATTAGACGCAGTTCCGATGTTGATCGGAGTTCTGCTTGTGACGACCAGTCAGATTACTTTGGGGCAACTTTCGGCAACACTGATCTATGTTACGCAAATGATCCAAGCGCAGTCACAGCTTCTCGAGCTAATTCCTGCACTTGCCTCTAAGTCCGTTTCCGTGAATGCTTTTCTTGATTTTATGCAAAAAAAACCCACCATTACTGAAGCGGCCGACGCCAAAGAAGTGGATTTCGCCGGGGCTGATATTGTTGCCAAAGACATCTCGTTTTCCTATATTTCACAACTCCCGGTTCTGGAATCTATTTCGCTACACATCCCCGGAGGTCGCTGGACAGGCATCAAGGCTCCTTCCGGATATGGCAAAACCACGCTTTTGAATCTAATCCTGCGCTTATATGACGTGCAGGGAGGCTCTATTTCGATCGGGGGAATAGACGTGCGTCAAATCCGCTCGAACTGCTTTCGCGACCAGATTGCCGTCGTCATGCAGCATCAGGTATTCGCCAGGGACACACTGCGGCGCACAATCGCATACGATAAGGACGACGCATCTTTGGAGCAGATTCGGCGCGCGGCTTCATTTGCCGGCATTGACGACTTCATTATGACGCTGCCCGAACAGTATGAGACGCAATGCGGTGATGCCGCAGCGCGTCTGTCACAGGGCCAGCGCCAACGTCTCATGATTGCCCGTGCACTTTTGCGTGAGCCGCGTATCCTAATTATGGACGAGGCGTTCGGATCCGTAGATAAGGAAACCGAGGATAGGATCGTTGCCGACATGCGTTCTCATTTCCCCCGGATGACTGTCATTGTCGTGTCTCATCATCAGTCCGTGCTCGATAAAATGGACGGAGTGGTGGACCTTACCAAAGAATCGCGTGAGCGCGAAGCGAGGTTTAAGGGGTATTTCAAGGTAACGTATTTTGACCTAGGCATGCATTCTGGACAGGAGATTGATGCCGTTCTGAACCAGATAGCCGAGCATCCTATGGTTTCCGATATGGACGTGTATGGCATAGATGCCAACCCCGTCTATCACGCCAATGCGCTAGCAAAATATAGAAATGATACAAGGGCCCGTTTTCATTTCGAAAATTTTGCCGTAGCATCGGGTAATGGAGTGGCAAAGCTTTATATCTGCCCGGATGACAGGGGTTCATCGATCTATGCGGACAAGTGGCGTGTGACTGACCGCTATCTCGAGGTACCCGCACGGCGTTTCGCGGACTGGTTGACCATGGTTCCGGCAAAGGGCCCACGCGATATTTGGATTCTCAAGGCAAATATTGAAGGTGCCGAATGGGACTTGATCAACGATTTGGAAAAAAACAGCATGATTAGGCATTTTGATTATTATATGGGGTCTACGCCCGGAAGATTTTCGGATATAGAGAAAGTCAAATCACTCGTTGAGCAGCAGGCGCATAAAAAGTGCCTGGAGATACTGGATCGGCATGACATCCGGGTATTACGATACTGTTACGCAGGGAAGGATGCCGAAAATGTGAATTTGAGATTCGAATTGTCGAGAAAAGCCAGACAAGCTGAAAAAATGTTGAATTCCCAGAATGTGGAGGTGGTTTGAGAATTCTTTACCTTTGTAATAAAAAGTATTACGACAGCAAGATGTCTAGGGGTAGATTTCACGCCATTGCTGCCATTAAAAAAGAGGCCGAGAGATCGGAGGGCGCACTGGACTACTGGGGCATTGGCTGGCCTGATTTCGATAACGAAATCACAGTTTCCCAGAATCTCACACGTTGTGGTAAGGCCTATGATATCGTTATCGGCTATATGCCTTTTGAGATGAAGGGCTTTTCAGATGTCCGTTCGCTGCGTGTCATGACATACAATGAAATGTATAACTTCGAGAAAGTTAGTCGGCAGCTAGAGATATCACGGCCTCATTTAGTCGTCTGCCATCATGCAAACGAAATGCCTCGCTATGTTTCTGCTTTTCCGGATATACATTTTGAAAACATTCCTCATTCTGCCGATCCTGCTATTTTTTACGCCTCTGATTCTTCCAAGACCACGGACGTACTGGTAGTCGGGAGGCTATCGAGCGAAAGATACCCACTTCGCACGCGTGTCAGCCGTCTGCTTGAGCGTTTCCCTGCACGTTATGTTTGTCGCGTGCACCCGCATCCTGGATACGAGATTTCCCAGGACAAGATTGAGGAATGCGTACAGAGTTATGCGCAAGCATTGCGGTCCTCTAAAATATGCGTGACTTGTTCAGGCACACCCCGCACCCGCTATGCCAAATACGTAGAGATTCCGATGAGTGGGGCCCTATTGTGTGCGGACATACCCGATGAAAGCGAAGATTTTTTTAGACAATTTGTATTGGAAATCGACATGTCCATGCCTGATGATGAGATCGTTAATAAAATAGTCGCATGTCTTGAAGATCGTCCGCGACTAAGCGCGCTTCGCGAAAAAGGGATAGAGCTTTCACGGCGCTTCACTCAGGCGCATTATGCGGAAAGTTTTCTCCGAGAGGCGCAAAACCTTTTAAATAAGATGGGAATACCCCGAGGAGCAGCATGTTAAAAAAGATATTTGAGAATATCAATACGGTAGACGGATCCATCCAGATCGACGGTCGTTCCTATTCGAATGTTATTATCGGCAACGTCGAAGAAATCTCCGAAGAATACCTAATTTTTCAAGAGCTTTCCCAGCATGCTATCGCACCCCGCGCTCGCGATATTTTTTATGTGAAGAACCGCATTACCTTGAAGGGAGGAGTACAGCACTGTGACCCGCGCGGCTGTTACGGATTTTTTCTTGATAATCCCGGATTCTTTGTAAAAGGTAAATTCAGCGTAAACAGTTTCGAAAAAACCAACGGCATAGAATGGAACGGTGCCGCCATAGAGATGCTTCGGGACCCTTCCAATATAAAGAAAGGGTATTTATTAAATATCCGAAAAAATGGAGTTATACTGCTGCGCTACCGAAACCGAGCGGGTGTGTCAGAGTTAGCTTCTCGCATTGTTTATGCCGAGGATAGACAGAAACTCATACAAAAAATCAAGATGTTGTCACAATTCCCTCATAAAGACCGTAAACAGAATTATCAGGCTTATTATTTGAATGGCGAATATATCGAAGGAACGCGTCAGACGTTGTACCGCTATGACACGATGGGAATTTCTAAGGATCTTTCAGGTTTGTCGGTAGTCGATTTGGGCTGCAATCTCGGCGCTATGTGCTGCGAAGCTTACCTGCGGGGTGCCAGAAATATTACTGGTGTAGATTACGAATCCGATTACGTCGAGTGTGCCAGGGATCTTGCCAGACAAAACGGGTTTGATATCAATTATCAGAGAATGAACCTCATACAAATACGTGAGTGCGCCGATTATTTCAACGGGTACTACGAGAAACCTGTCGACATTGTTTTCGCGTTGTCTCTATACAAGCATATCAAAGATGCCCAGTGGAAACTTCTGGAATCCATTCCGTGGAGAGTGTGTTATCTCGAATCGCATAATTCTCCAGAAGGTCTCGAGACAGGCCACGTGAGGGAAATGTCCGCCTTCTTAAGTTCACAAAATGCATGGGAAGTGAATTTCCTTGGCCAGACCAGTGACCGTTCCCCTAGATGCGTCTGGCGGCTGGAAAATAAAAAATATGCGGCTCAGGAGGCAGCGTTAAAAGGATGAGCTATAAGTCTTACCTCGTGACGGGTGGTGCGGGATTCATAGGGTCTCACTTGGTCAGAAAAATGCTGAGCGATGGTGTCCGAGTTACGGTAATCGACAATTTTTCGACCGGCCGACGCGAGAATCTTTCGGCTCATCCTCAATTGAAGATCATCGAGAAAGACATAGCACTTTGTTCGGAGCGGGATCTGCCGGATGTATTTGACGGCATCGCGCATCTGGCAGGAGCCCCTTCGGTGCATTACTCATGGGAGAAACCCGCCGAATCCCATCATAATAATCTCACGGCAACGCTGCATGTCATAGATCTGTGCCGGAAATTGCGTATTCCGCGGATGATATTAGCCAGTTCGGCATCTGTTTACGGTGATAGCACGGTGCTACCGATCGGTGAAGATGGAAATACCACCCCTTTGTCCCCATACGGACTCCAAAAGTTATTTTCCGAGAAATACATGGAAATTTTTTCATTGCGCTATGGATTCAACGCGATTGCACTCAGGCTGTTTAACGTTTACGGGCCGTTTCAGGATCCCAAATCCCCGTATTCGGGTGTTATTTCTATTTTTCGCGAACATATAAAATCAGGAAAGACTCTCACCGTCTATGGGAGCGGCAAACAGACTCGCGATTATGTATATGTCGAAGATGTCGCCGATGCGTTCGTCCGTTCATTATCCTTAAAAATAAGCGGTGGCTCGTTCACCGCGGTCAATATTGCCAATGGAAATGGAGTAAGTCTTTTGGATCTTATACAAACGTTGTCGGAGGTATATCCTGCATGGCCGCGTTCAATCCAACATGCCCAGGCGCGTCCCGGGGATATCTTGCATTCGGTAGCCGACGTGGGTAGGGCGCACCGGCTGCTGGGTTGGACAAGCCATCACACGCTGCTGTCGGGGCTGGGGCGAATGCTCGAGTCCGACGCAGTAAGCGTAAAATGATTTCGGTAATATTGCCAACCCATAATCACGCTGCCTTCCTTCCGGAGATGGCTAAACACCTTCGTAGTCAAACGTATCGTGATTGGGAATGCATTGTCGTGGACGATGGGTCGAGCGACGACACGAGCGATATTGTACGGCGTTTTGCGGAATCTGATTCGAGGTTCCGGTATGTTTATCAGAAACACCAAGGGCTTTCATCGGCCAGGAATGAAGGGCTCAGGCGTGCCCAAGGCGAATATATCCAGTTTTTGGATGCCGATGACGCATTGGAGACTCAGAAATTTGAAAAGCAGTTGGCGTTACTTCAGGCGGAGCCCTCGATCGACATTGTTTATGGCGGGGTTTATTATTTTGGGGATGTATCCAGGCCCAAACTTGAAGAAGTGATTGAGGTGTCCGAGGAGGACGAGGCATTGGATTTCTTCGTTAACCAGAATATCGCTCCTGTAAATTGTTTCCTGGTCAGGAAAAGTATTCTCGCGTTTGTGGAGGCATTCGACAGACGTCTTCAGACCCATGAGGATTGGGATTTCTGGATCTCATGCGCGCTACGCGGCGCCCGTTTTTGTTACCGACCCATCGACGGCACGCGTGCCGGAGTATGTTTGAGGCCCGGAAGCATGATCAGCAACAAACGCCGTATGCTCCAGGGACGTTTGGCAGTCCGACTAAAATTAAGTCTTCAGTTGTCTCAGGCCCATCATAAAAAACATAACTATCGCCTGATTTTTCACGACGGAATTCGCTTTGCCGCATCCTTTATAAGACCTTAGGAGCCGAGCCCGGTCTACAGGGGTTTTCTTTTGACCTTCCGTTCTTCCTCGTGGATAATACTCGTCATGTTAAAGCTTAAAAGTCCCGCAGATTTCATAGGAAAACAGGGTCCCGGAGTCATCAGTTTTGGCTCTGGACAGCCCGATTTGCCGCCACCGGCGCAGGCCTTTGAAGGCATCGATATCAGTCGTGACCTTCGTTACGGTCTTATCCAGGGAGAGGTGAAACTCCGCCAGGCTCTGTCGCGCGAGTACCCGGCCTCCACCGCAGACAATTTTGTCATCACCAATGGTGCTTCGGAAGCGCTGGACCTTGTCTTCC
>CAYUTV010000065.1:0-1308 GCA_964447745.1 uncultured Planctomycetia bacterium
CTAGCTGACTCTGCAGCGCCTTGTGGGCGGCATTATTTTTTGCGACCAGGAGGAGTCCCGATGTGTCTTTGTCGAGGCGATGCACGATTCCGGGCCGAAGCTCTCCGCCTTCATCTGACAACGTCGTTCCGCGGCCCAAAAGAGAATGCACGAGCGTTCCGGTTTTGTTGCCGGCGCCCGGATGCACAACCATACCGGCCGCTTTGTCGACCACGAGGAGGTCCTCATCTTCGTAAACGACGCGGATCGGTTGAAATTCAGGCTTGAGGAATGAGAGTGGCTTTTCGGTGATTTCCACGTTGCCCGAGATCACATCACCTTCCTTGACGGTCGATCTCGGTTTCGCGGGTTGGCCGTTCAACAGGATCTCATTCTTCTCAAGGGCCTTCTTGATATTGGGGCGCGTAAAGCGGCCTTCCAGCGCTTTGACCAAATAGGCGTCAATGCGTTGAGGAAAAGAGACATACGGAACGGTGTGTGTAAACACGGGTGATCCTTCTAAGAATTCTTGAGACGCTTGCGAAACGCCAGCACAAGCAACGCGCCGATAAACAGGCAAATGCTCGTCCACTGGGGCAGCGTCAATACGGCCGCCATGGATTGATCGCCCCGGAAAAATTCCAGAGTGAATCGAATCACGCTGTACCCGATGAGATATTGAAGAAATAAAGTCGCCTCTCTCTGTTTGCGGCGGGAAAGAAGAAAAAGCAACGCGGAAAGAACAAAAAGAGATGCCGCCTCGTACAATTGAACTGGATGCCCGTCCCTTCCGTAGCAACAGCCGTTAAAAAAACAACCCAGGCGGCCGAACGCGTGCGCAAATGGAACAACGGGTGCATATAGGTCCGCCAACTTGAATACGGGCCATCCTTTGCGGCGAGCCCAGCCGATTCCGACGAGTGCGGCAAAGAGAAAACCTCCGTACCAGACCAGCCCTCCTTCGTGCACGGACAAAATTCTCAGCGGATCCTGCCGATAATCATCCCATAGCTGAGACACGTACCAAAGCCGGGCTCCCAGGATTCCCGAGACGAACAGGATAAAGGTTAAATCACTGACTATCTTCTCCGGAATCCCGTACCGCCGCGCGCGCTTTAGAGCCAAGAAGAAGGCCGCAAACAAGCCCGCCGCGACAAACAGGCCGTACGTATAAACGGTAATATGCCCTATTTTAAAAATGACGGGATACATGCTCTCCTATCCGCGCTTTCTGTGCAGGATCGTTTCCAGAACGATCAGTCCGACTCCGATGCAAATCGCCGAATCGGCCACATTAAAAACCGGCCATACCCTAAAATCCAAAAAATC
>CAYUTV010000065.1:1408-2876 GCA_964447745.1 uncultured Planctomycetia bacterium
AGAATAAAATTTTTGGTGATTCTATCCAGAAATAACAACAAGCATGCGGGCAGGACGAAGCGTATCGCTTTTCCCATCACCGGCGGGAAAAAAATTACTTCCTCTTCTTTTCCTGTTTTTCTTGGCAGGGAACGCATAGTTCCGCGTAAGGAACGGCCTTGAGACGGACCTTGGCGATTTTCTTGCCACAGGTCTCGCATAGACCGAATTTACCTTCATCGATTTTCTCGAGAGCAGTTTCGATGCGGTTCAAAATCTTTTGTTCATTGTCCGCCAGGTTCAGCGCGAACTCACGATCGTAGTTGTCCGTCGCCATATCGGCCATGTGCAGACTGTACGCCGATAAATCGCCTGCGGCGTCGCGCTGCGAAGTCTTCAACGCATCCTTGGCAATGTGGTCAATGCCCTTGGCGAGCTCGTGTTTCTTTTTCTCGAGAATCTCTTTGAATGTCTTAAGATCTTTTTTGTCCATCGGGCATTACTCCTATGAATTGATTTTCACGACTTCCGCGCATCGGTGACAGAGCGTCGGATGCTCTTTGTCTTTCCCCACCGAATCGCGATAGTTCCAGCAACGCTCGCATTTCTGACCCGCCGCCTTGAGGACCGTGATCTGCGTTTCATCTCCTCCGGCCGGCTCAAACTTTATTTTAGCTCCCGAAACAAGCAGTAGTCCGGGCAAATCCGGTTGAAAACTCTTGAGAAATTCGAGCTCCTCGGATTTTGAAACAGATAATTCTACCTCAGCTTCAAGCGAATTGCCAATCTCTTTTTTTTCACGTTTCAGCTCGAGGGATTTGAGCACTTTCTCTCTTATTTCGAGGAATTTTTCCCATCTTTTTTCCAGTTCTGCGTCGCGATTTTTTGGCGATGGTTTCGGCCAAAGCTGGGTGTGGACACTCTCCCCCGATCCCGTGCGCTCCCAAACCTCCTCGGCGGTGAAAACCAGCGCGGGCGCCATGAGTCTCGTCAGGACGGACAAAATCTCGTGCAAGGCCGTTCGGCAGGATCGCCCGGATACCGATGATTTGGCGTCCGTATAGAGTCTGTCTTTCAGAACGTCCAAATAAAATGACGACATCTCGCGAACGCAGAAATTGTAGACCGCGTGGTACACACGGTGTAGTTGGTAATTGTCGTACGCCTGATCCGTCTCTTCCTTGAGGAGCTCGAGTTTAGAAAGGGCCCAGCGGTCCACTTCGAGCAGTTTGTCGTGGCTCAACGCGTCTTTTGCCGGATCAAAGCCATGCAGATTTCCCAAAATATATTTGAATGTATTCCGGATTTTACGGTAACCGTCCGCGATACGGGAAAGGCCGTCTTGAGAAATGCGAATATCATCCGATGTGTCGCTCGACAGAACCCAGAGTCTTAAAATATCCGCGCCATATTGTTTCATGACGTCCTGCGGAGAAATGACGTTGCCTTGAGACTTGGACATCTTTTTTCCTTCTCCGTCGACAATAAA
>CAYUTV010000065.1:2976-7023 GCA_964447745.1 uncultured Planctomycetia bacterium
GGCGTCTCCGGCTGAATCGTCTTAAAAACAGACTCCACGAGATCTTCCATGAGGATGAGAATGCCATGCGTTTTGGAACGCACAAAGACATAATACGCGTCTGGATTCAGCGCAATCGCCACGTTCGCGACCAGCGTCCATGGCGTGGTGGTCCAAACGGCAAAAGCGGCTTTTTCGCCGTTTTTAAGGACGTTCAATCCTTTCTTCTCCAATTCCTGGGCCTGTACGGGAAATGAAATGTAAATGGAGGGCGACACATGTTTTTCATCATACTCAAGCTCGGCCTCGGCGAGCGCGGTTTCGCAGACCATGCACCAATGCACCGGCTTTAAACTCTGATAGATGAATCCTTTTTCAACGAGCTTCGCGAACGCGTCGATCGCCGCGGCCTCGAACACGGGGTTCAGCGTCAGATAAGGGCGTTCCCAATCGCCGAAGATTCCCAAACGCTGAAACTGACCTTTTTGTTTTTCCACGAAGTCCATGGCATAATCATGCGCTTTTTTGCGGAAATCGAGAGGATTGATTTCGTGCTTCGTGATTTTCAATACCTTGAAGAGCTGGTGTTCCACAGGCAGGCCGTGACAATCCCAGCCCGGCACATAGGGCGAATCAAATCCCTTCATCGTTTTATATTTGATGATGACGTCTTTGAGGATTTTGTTCAGTGCGTGGCCGATATGAATATCGCCGTTCGCGTAAGGCGGGCCGTCATGAAGAATGAATTTCTTTCTGCCTTTGGCGGCCCTGCGGATACCGGCGTAGATATCCCTCTCCTGCCATTTTTTAAGCTGGAGGGGTTCCCGGTTCGGCAAATCGGCCTTCATCGGAAAATCCGTCGCCGGCAGGTTGATCGTATTCTTATAGTCCATAAATTATTGCAGACGCAGCGCCAGCCCCATAAACGTAGATACGAGAAATACCTTCAGGAAATAAATACACAATAAAGCGAATAAGGGCGACAGGTCGATTCCGACCTTAAGGGAAGGAACCAGTCGACGAAAAGGCGCCAGAATCGGCTCGGTAGAACGCTCGATAAATTGCACGATCGGGTTGTAGGGATCAGGATTCACCCAGCTCAGAAGCGCGCGGATGATGATAAGCCACTGCATGATGTTCAGAACAACGTTACAAACTTCGGCCAACGCTTGAAAGAGATTCCCAACAACAAACATAGTCCCTCCTTTTCGAAATTACGAAGCGCTGATCTCGCGCGAACGTTTATAAGCGGCCTTGACCGCGTCGTGCACGATCTTCCCAAACCCCTGTTTCTGAAACACCTTGAGGGCCGCCTCGGTAGTACCGCCTTTGGAAGCCACTTTGGCGATCAAATCTTCCGGATCGAGTCCATTCTCAATCAGTACCTTGCCGCTTCCGAATGCGGTTTGATACACCAACTTCTTGGCGACATCGACCTTCATGCCCGCTTCATACGCGGCTTCAATCATCTTCTCTGCCAACAGAAAAAAATACGCGGGCCCCGAACCGCTGACGGCCGTCACGAGATCCAGGAGCTTTTCGGGTACGGGCTGAACGTCTCCGAACGCGGATAAAATGGCCTCGGCGATTTTCCGGTGCTTGGCCGTGGTGTGCTTGCCCAAACTAAAGGCGGACATACCTGCACCCACCAGAGCGGGCATATTGGGCATCACGCGAACGATGGCCACCGTCTTTTTAAAATAGCTTTCCAATTTTGAAATCGGGATACCCGCGGCAATGGACACTACCAGCGTGCCGGGAGCGACGCTCGTGGAAATATCTTCTATCACCTGCTGAATTGTTTGAGGCTTAACGGCCAGAATCACAATATCCGACAAAGACACGCATTGACGGTTGGATTTGGCGATTTTGACGTGAGATTGCTTGCGAATCGCGTCGAGCTTCTTTTTGTCGACGTCATAGACGGAAATATTCTGAGGATAAACGGATTTCTCGACCAAGCCGCTAACCAGGGCCTGCCCCATGTTTCCCGCGCCGACGACACCGATTTTCAATCCGGATAAAACCGTTTTGGTTGTCATGCGAAAATCGCCCTCCCCAGTCTCAACATATTCGAGCCCTCTTCCACGGCTAACGCGTAATCATCGCTCATGCCCATGGACAGATGCTTCATCTGAAAATTCGGATACTTAAACGCCTTGCACACTCCAAACAAACCCTTGAGCTTACGGAAAGATGCCCGTTTCTCATCGTCCGTGGCGGGAAAAGGGGCGATTCCCATGAGACCCGTAACCGTCACGTGCTCGAGCTTCGCCAGCACGTCCGCCGCGGCATAAAGTTCTTCGGGGGCCAGTCCGTACCTTTGCTCCTGGCCTGAGATATTCACTTCGAGAAAAATAGGCGTATTCTTCCCGAGCAGCGCGGACTCTTCGGCTATCTTTTGCGCCAGTCGCACCGAGTCTACCGACTGAATCACCTGAAAAAGACTCAGCGCGTCTTTGATCTTGTTGGTCTGCAGGTGACCGATCATATGCCATACCGACTGCGGAAACGCCGGAACTTTGACGGCGGCGTCCTGAACACGGTTCTCCCCAAAAAGAAGAACTCCGGCGTCACGCGCCTCCGCGATCCGTTCCACGGTGGCTGTCTTCGTTACGGCGACGATGGATATGTCTTCGGGTTTACGGCCGCTTTTGGCGGCCGCGGACACGATTGCCTCGGTGATTCGCGCTAGATTTTCTTTGACCGGTGTCATCGTAATTGCCTGTAAGTCAACGACTTGCTGAAACCCCGAAGTAAAGGGTTAATCTAGCATACGCGGGAAAAAAGCGCAAGAAAGGTCGGAAAAAACGCTTAGGGGGCGAGCTTTTTTATCGTTTGGCTAAGCTCATCGTCATCCAGGGGCTTATAGAGGACGGTTTTAACCCCCAGATCCAAAAAATCCTTCTGGTCAACATGGCTGTGCGCAGTAAAAAGGACGATCGGTAACTGCTTAAGAGTGCCGGTCTCCTTAATGCGCTGACACACCTCATCGGCGGGCATATCGGGCATGGAATAATCCAACAGCAACAGATCAAATTTCGCGTTGGTCAACCGCTCGACGACTTCGCTGCCGCGGTATGTTTCTTCCACCTCGTACCCCATGTTTTCCAGTTTTCGGCGTAAAAACATCACATAATCGGGTTCGTCGTCGGCGATCAGTATTCGTGTCATTCCGTTCTCCTTGAGAAAATTGTCTTTAAGTCGATCATATAAAAGCCAGGCCAAACGGTCAAGAGATTAAAATTGTTTGGTCCTCAGCATCACGAGCGTACATGCCTCGAGAGTTTGTATGCCCGCCGCATCAGCTTTTTTCCGCACCTCCGGATTTTCCGCTCCCGGATTAAAAATCAGCCGGCGCGGTTTGGCCGAGATCAGTTCTGCGGCCATCGCAGAAGAAATATCCGCCGATACATACAACGAAATAGTATCTATCGGTTGCGGCACATCTTTTATGGTGGCGTATACCTTAAGACCGTCGATTGACTGTAATTTCGGATGAACGGGAAATACCTGGTGGCCTTTTTCCCGTAACAGAGAGACCGCTTGGTAGGAATATTTTTCGGGTTTATCGGAGGCGCCTATGACCGCGACATTCATGTTACTTCTTGAGCGCCTTGCCCAGAAGGGCTTCCACGGCCTGCACTTTATGCGCCAAACGCTTTTTTTTGGATTTCCTGTCGTCTATGGTAATCACGAAATAAATTCTGTCGGAATGCCTGAGTAGACGCTCTCTAACGCTCTTAATCACCTTCATCACTTTATCCCAGTCGCCTTCGAGCACCGTTCCCATTGAAGTAAGCCGGTAATCCAGCCCACTCCGGTCGATAATCTCGAGCGCTTGCGAAACATAACGGCTGATACTCTCCCCTTTTCCCATGGGGAGTACAGTTACTTGAGCGAGCATTGATGTCCTTTCACCGGTTTTTCTCCAATAATCGCGCGCGCCTCGCCCAAACAAACGCGGTTCCCGCGATGGACGCGAGAACACCGCCGATAATGACGAGCAGAAAAAGAACACCGGACCGCGCTCCCTGCGACATCAGAGAATTGGAGTCACCAAAACAT
>CAYUTV010000066.1:0-6861 GCA_964447745.1 uncultured Planctomycetia bacterium
CGGCGCTGCATCGCCTCGGACAAAAGAATATCCGTGCCGTGATCATCGGCAAAGCGCTTTATGAGCAGAAATTTACGATCGAGGAAGCGGTGAAACAATGCTCGCAAAACGCGTAATACCCTGCTTGGACGTTAAAGAAGGCCGCGTCGTCAAAGGGACCAAGTTCCTGGGTCTGCGCGACGCCGGGGATCCCGTGGAATGCGCCATTTTCTACGACAAAGCGGGCGCGGATGAACTTGTTTTCTTGGATATAACCGCGTCTCATGAGAAGCGTTCAATTTTGCTCGACGTGGTATGCCGTACCGCCGAAAAAGTATTCATGCCGCTAACGGTGGGCGGCGGGGTCGGCACCCTTGATGATATCCGCGCGCTGTTAAATGCGGGCGCCGATAAAGTTTCAATGAATACGGCTGCGGTAAAACGACCCGATTTTATCAAAGAAGCAGCGGATCGGTTCGGGTCCCAGTGCATCGTCGTCGCGATTGACGTCAAGCATGTGTACGCGTCCAAGCCTTCCAAATGGGAAGTTTTTACGCACGGCGGACGACAGGCAACCGGACTGGACGCGGTAGCGTGGGCGAAGCGCGTTGAGAAGCTGGGTGCCGGTGAGATTCTTTTAACGAGCATGGACAGGGATGGAACGTGTAACGGCTATGACCTGGAACTCGTTAAGAAAATTTCACAGTCGGTGAATATTCCCGTGATCGCGTCGGGGGGTGTGGGAACGCTCGAACATCTGGCCGAAGGTTTCACGAAGGGAAAGGCCGACGCGGTGCTCGCGGCCAGTATATTTCATTTTAAAAAATTTACGATCAAGCAGGCAAAGCAATATTTAAAAAAGAAAGGAGTAAGGGTGCGATGATGACGGATGAGGTGTTTAAAAAGATTCTTTCCAGGTTGAAGTTCGATTCGCAGGGATTGATCCCGGCGATCATTTTTGATGAGCCCTCCAAAAAAGTTCTGACGCTGTGCTACATGAATGAAATCGCGCTGCGTGCGACGCTTGAAAAGGGGCATATTTATCTGTTTCGCCGTTCTCAGAATAAGCTCATGATGAAGGGTGAGACCTCGGGACACACCCAAAAGGTAAAAGAGTTCCGTATCGACTGCGAGGGCAAGTCGCTGCTTTTTGTCATCGAGCAAAAAGTGGCCGGCTGTCACAAAGGGTATCTCAGCTGCTACTTTGAGAAAATAGAAAATAGCGGTGAGAGCAAGATCACCGACACGCTGGTTTTTGATCCCGCGAAAGTGTATTAATGGACCGTTATACCCCCTCTAAAAAGGAATTTTTGGCGTTGGCCAAGAAAGGAAACCTGATTCCCGTGTATCGCGAGATACTCGCGGACATGGAAACGCCCGTTTCCTGCTTCCTCAAATGGGGGGATACCCGCTATTCCTATTTACTGGAGTCGGTGGAAGGCGGAGAGAAGATCGCGCGTTTTTCCTTTCTGGGCGGTTCTCCGTCCCTGGTGTTCAAAAGCAAGGGGCGCGAGATCACGCTGTCTCACCGCAACGGAAAAAAAGAAACGTTCAAGACCTCCCGTGATCCCTTCTTCGAGCTGGAGAAGATCCTAAAGAAGTACCGCCAACCTTCCATGGCCGGATTACCGCCTTTTTCCGGGGGTGCGGTGGGTTTTTTCGGTTATGACACGGTTAGATTTATTGAAAAAATTCCGGATAAGAATCCGGACAAATTACAAATTCCGGATTGCGTGTTTATTTTTACCGATACACTCCTGGTGTTTGATCACGTGAATAAAAAAATCAAAGTGCTCTCAAACGTTTTTCTGGACGATTTTAAAAACGCGTCCGAAGCGTATGATCACGCGGTTCAAAAGATCGAGGCAGAAATACAGCGCCTGCGTTCTTCGCATGAGCCACGGCGTTCCGCACAGCCCTCCGTCGCCCCCAGGGCTCATAAGGTGGAATCGAATTTCTCGAAGCCCAAGTTTATTTCGGCGGTCCTAAAGGCAAAGCAGTACATTAAAAAAGGTGATATCTTCCAGGTGGTGCTCTCGCAAAATTTCAGCACCAAAGTGAATTCAAAACCGTTTGATATCTACAGAGCGCTGCGATCCATCAATCCGTCGCCGTACATGTTCTATCTGAATTGCGATGATTTTCATTTGATCGGGGCTTCGCCGGAAGTCCATGTTCGCGGCGAGAACGGCAAGGCCACCCTGCGCCCCATCGCCGGAACGCGGGTGCGGGGAGCCACCGAGTCCGAGGATTTGCGTTTGGAGAAGGAGCTGCTCGCCGACGCGAAGGAGCGTGCTGAGCACTTGATGCTCGTTGATCTGGGCCGCAATGATTTGGGACGTGTTTGCGACTTCAAATCGATAAAAGTTTCCGAATTTATGACCGTGGAACGCTATTCGCACGTCATGCACATCGTCAGCAATGTCGAGGGGCGTCTTCGAAAGGATAAAACCGTTTTTGATTTGTTACGGGCCACGTTTCCTGCGGGAACGATTTCCGGAGCCCCCAAGGTTCGGGCCATGGAAATCATCGACGAGCTGGAAACTCAAAAGCGGGGATTCTATTCCGGCATCGTCGGTTACTTCAGTTATTCGGGAAATCTTGATTCATGCATCACAATACGGACGCTGCTGGTCAAGAAGGGAACGGCCTACGCTCAGGCGGGTGCGGGAGTCGTGACGGATTCCGTTCCGGCGCGTGAGTATCAGGAAACCGTCAATAAGGCCAAGGCGTTGATGAAAGCCATCCAGATGGCCGAAAGCGGAGGCGTCGTATGATTCTGATGATCGATAATTACGACTCCTTTACTTATAACCTTGTGCAGTACTTGGGGGAGTTGGGGCAGGAACTAAAGGTCGTCCGAAACGATGAAATCACGGTCGCCGATGTGAGAAAGATGAAGCCGTCGCGGATTGTTATTTCGCCCGGCCCCGGAAATCCCGACGATGCGGGTATCTCCAAAGAATTGATCAAAACGTTCGGAGCGCGTATTCCCGTTTTGGGCGTCTGTCTTGGTCATCAATGCATCGGAGAGGTGTTTGGCGGCAACGTCGTCGGCGCCAAAAAACTCATGCATGGAAAAACCTCTCTTATTTATCATAATGGCCGGGGTATTTTTAAAGGCATCGACAACCCGTTTATCGCGACGCGGTATCACTCGCTCCTGGTTGAAAGAAAATCCCTTTCCAAAGATTTATCCGTGACGGCGGAGACAAAGGATAAGGAGATCATGGGTCTCCAGCATAAAAAATGGCCGGTCTACGGCGTGCAATTCCACCCCGAATCGATACTGACTCAGCACGGTAAGGATATCCTGAAGAACTTTCTCTCGATCACGCGTCGATGAAGAACATAAGCGAGAAGCTAACGCAGAAACAAGACCTGCTGCCCGAGGAAATGACGGCCGCGATGGAGCTGATCGTGAGCGGAAAGGCCGAAGACGCGGATATTGAACGCTTTCTTGTGGCTTTGCGCGAAAAGGGCGAAACGGTTGAGGAGATAACGGCCGCTGCAAGAGTGATGCGGTCTCACGCGGTCAAGTTGGATCGCAAGTTTGTCGACCTGCTGGATACCTGCGGCACGGGCGGCGACGCCAAGGGCACGGTGAACATTTCAACGCTCAGCTCTTTTATTGCCGCGTCTCTCGGTGTCAAGGTAGCCAAGCATGGGAATCGTTCCGTTTCCAGCGTTTGCGGCAGCGCCGATTTGTTGGAGATGTTGGGGATTAAGACGGAGTTGACGCCTAGCGAGGCGTCGGCGTCTCTCAATCAGAATAACTTCGCGTTTCTCTTTGCGCCGCGTTTTCACCCGGCTGTCAAATTTGCGATGCCCGCACGCCAAAGAATTAAGGGGAAAACGCTTTTTAACCTTTTGGGACCTCTGAGTAACCCCGCCGACGCGTCTTTTCAGGTGTTGGGTGTTTATGAGCCGCGTCTTGTCTCATTGATGGCGAGAGTTTTGAAGGAGCTTGGCGCGAAGCGGGCATTGGTGGTCCACGGATCAGACGGATTGGACGAGATTACGTTGACGGGCGCCACGGAAATCGCCGAGGTGTCGAGCCGCGGCATAAAGAGCTACGTGTTGTCACCCGAAGATTTTGGTTTGCAAAAAAGCCCCTTGTCCGACTTTCAGTGTGCTTCCAAGGAAAAGTGCCTGGAGGCGGCACTTCGTGTAATACGGAATGAAACCCGCGGCGCGTTAAAGGACGTGGTATGCCTCAATGCCGGCGCTGCGCTTTACATTGCAAATAGAGCTTCCACAATAGCCGAGGGTTTTAAATTAGCTGTGATGGCTATTGATCAGGGAATTGTTTCGAGGTGGTTAGATGATATTAAATAAGATTGTGGCGCACAAACGCCGTGAGCTGGCGGCGTTAATGAAGCGAGCGCCCTTGAGCGCTCTTAAAAAGAGCGTGGCGGCTTTACCGCGGCGAAAAAAGGTCTTTTTAAAGAGTCTGAAGGCTGCGGGCTCTATGGCGGTCATCGCTGAGATCAAACGGCGATCGCCCTCGAAGGGTCTTTTAAGGATAAACTTTAAACCTGTTCAGATTGCGCGGGACTATGAGGCGGGAGGTGCGGCTGCTCTGTCTGTTTTGACGGATAAGAAATTTTTTGGCGGTTCTCCGGACGTTTTGCGGACGGTGCGGAGGGTGGCGCGTGTTCCGCTGCTTAGAAAAGATTTCACGTTGGACGAGTATCATGTGTATGAAGCCCGCCTCATGGGCGCGGATGCGATTCTCCTGATCGCCGCTATTCTGGATATCAAAACGATGAAGCGCTTGACGGTCTTGGCAAATAAACTGGGGCTTGATGTGCTCGTGGAAGTGCATAGCATGGCAGAGCTCAAGAAGATCGCTCCTCTGAAATCCAAGCTGATCGGAATCAACAACCGGGATCTGCGCACGTTTAAAGTAGACATTCGAACGACGCAGAAACTTCTTAAGGCGGTTCCGCACGGAACCACGGTTGTTTCGGAAAGCGGAATTCAAAATCACAAAGATTTGTTATACTTAAAAGGCCTCGGAGTCTCGGCCGTGCTGGTTGGTGAGGCTCTCATCAAAGAGAAGGACGTACGGCAAGCCCTTCGGCGTCTGCGGGGCGTGGATTTATGACGCGCGTCAAAATATGCGGTATCACGAACCTAAGAGATGCGGAGTTGGCGGTGTCTCTGGGCGCCGACGCGATTGGTTTTGTTTTTGCCGAAAGTCCGCGCAAAATTTCAGTACAAACGGCGGCACGTATTTCTAAGGCGCTGGGCCCATTGGTGACGACGGTGGGAGTCTTTGTGAATGAGTCGCCGGAGCGGATGAGACGTATCGCCGAGGAGTGTGGACTTAACGCGCTTCAGCTACACGGAGACGAAACGCCCGGCGTTCTTGGGCGCCTGAAGGGGTTGAAGCTGATCAAGGCTGTTCGCGTCGGATCCGGTTTTCGTGCCGCGACGATGAAGGGATATCACCCCGCAGCTTTTTTATTTGATACGCGAAGCAAAGGAAAGTACGGCGGGACGGGCAAGGTGTTCGACTGGAATCTCTTATCGGGATTACAATTGAAAGTTCCGATGATTCTTTCCGGCGGCCTCAATCCCGACAATGTCGGAGAGGCGGTGCGCCGTATCAGGCCTTATGCCGTGGATGTTTCCGGAGGCGTTGAAGCCTCTCCCGGTAAAAAAAGCGCACGTTTGTTGAAGGAGTTCATAAGAAATGCCAAAGCATAATTCATTTAAACAGCTGCCGGACCGAGCGGGTCATTTCGGCCCCTACGGGGGAAAATACGTCCCCGAAACGCTTATGGCCGCTCTGACCGAATTGGAAAAGGCCTATCGTTCGGCCAAAAAGGACAAGAAATTTAAAAAAGAATTACGCTATTACTCCAAACATTTCGCCGGAAGGCCCACACCGTTGACGGAGGTGAAGCGCTTGGCGAAGCTCGTGGGTGTTAAGCGGATTTTTCTAAAACGCGAAGACTTGCTCCATACGGGCTCCCATAAAATCAACAATACCATCGGGCAGGCACTTCTGACATTGCGTATGGGGAAGAAGCGCGTGATCGCGGAAACCGGCGCGGGTCAACACGGAGTTGCCACCGCCACGGTTTGCGCATTGTTCGGGATTAAATGCGAAGTTTATATGGGCCAGGAAGACGTGGAGAGGCAGTCTCTGAATGTTTTCAGGATGAAACTCCTTGGCGCGCAAGTCAATCCCGTCCGTTCAGGATCTCAGACATTAAAGGACGCCGTCAATGAAGCGATCCGAGACTGGGTCACTAACGTCCGTGACACGCACTACATTATAGGGTCGGTGATAGGGCCGCATCCTTATCCGATGATGGTAAGAGATTTTCAATCGGTGATCGGAGAGGAAACCAAAGGCCAGCTGAAGGTCTTGGGCATTTCTCGGCCGGATTACCTGATCGCCTGTGTCGGCGGAGGATCCAACAGCATTGGGCTGTTTCATCCCTACATCCATTCCGGAGCAAAGATGATCGGTGTTGAAGCCGCGGGGCACGGATTGAATACAGACAAGCACGCAGCTACTCTCTCGCTGGGCAAGATAGGTGTGTTGCACGGCTCAAAGAGCGAAATCTTGCAGGACAAGAACGGACAGATTGCGATCGCACACTCAATCTCCGCGGGCCTCGATTATCCCGGCGTCGGCCCGGAGCATGCGTACCTCAAATCCATACATCGTGCGCGCTATGAAGCGGTGACGGATGCGCAGGCGCTGGCGGGCCTTAAGGCGCTCAGCGAATACGAAGGAATCATTCCGGCGCTGGAGCCTTCTCATGCGATCGGCTATTTATTAAAAAATAAAGCGAAGTTCAAAAAATCGGATACACTGGTGGTCTGTCTTTCGGGTCGGGGAGACAAAGACGTCGATCAGGT
>CAYUTV010000067.1:0-1332 GCA_964447745.1 uncultured Planctomycetia bacterium
AGTATGGCCGGGAAAATTGCATTCAATGTTTCTTCGGTGCCTCGGGACGATCCGGGCAAATTAATGATCAGTGTTTTTCCGTGCTGTCCCGCAAGACCGCGCGAAAGCATCGCATAAGGCGTGCGTTTCTGACCAAAGGCCCGGCCCGCTTCCATAATCCCGGGAATTTCGCGCTGAATCACTTCGCGCGTGGCTTCAACGGTCACATCGCGTGGTCCCAGACCCGTTCCACCGGTCGTGACGATCAGATGAACTCCTTCATCGCAGAGTTTTTTTAATTCTCGAATAATGGCATCTTTTTCATCTGGCAGAATCGTGTAACGCGGGTGAATTCCTTGCGTCTCCAATGCAGCCTGAATGATCTTGCCCGATTTATCTTCACGTTTACCCTGGGATGTACCATCTGAAGTGACAATCACGGCGGCTGAAAATCCAGCTGGAATTTTCTCGGTGAAATCACTTTTACCTCCTCGCTTTGAAACAAGTTTTGTCGAAGATATCTCGAGTTTTGTCTCGATAGCCTTAAGCATATCGTATAGCGTCAGCGCAGCCACGGAGGAGGCCGTAAGCGCTTCCATCTCCACACCTGTTTTCGCGATCGTGGACACGGACACTGAGAAAGTGACGGAGTCCTCACCTATTTCATGCTGAACGTCGACAAAATCAAGCGACAATGGGTGGCAAAACGGGATCAAATCGCTTGTTTTTTTGGCGGCCGATATAGCCGCGACGCGCGCGACGATCAAGGCGTCCTTTTTCGGCAAATCATTGGATTTTAACCGGTGGATCGCCTCTTTCGTGGTAAGCAACGTCGTTATGGCCGTCGCCGTGCGCTGTGTTTCAATCTTATCCGATATAGACTTCAACTTATCCTCCGATCTTACGTATTGCCGGGCCAGTGCCCCTGACAGCCGTTTCCGCCGTATCGAACGGTTTTTCACGAAACGCGTTCCCGGCGGGCTTGATCCTGACCGCTTCACGAATGGCTGTCTCAATAGCTTCATCGGATGCACCGTCTCGCAATAACGTTTTTACTGAAACTTGTTTATCCGAAAACAAACAAGGTCTGATAGATCCATCGGCAGTAAGCCGGATTCTGGAACATTGGTTACAGAATGATTCGGTGAGAGACCCGATAAAACCGACCTTTCCCTTGCCTGACACAAGGCGAAAAGTCTGAGCCGGCGCGTCCAGACGAGGCAATTCCTCAAGATCAAAATGCTCCTGAACGATGCTTCTTATTTCTGCGATCGGTACCACCTGCTCGGGAGACCATGCTTCGCCGCAAAGCGGCATGAATTCTAAAAACCTCACCTCGAGCGGCCATTCTTT
>CAYUTV010000067.1:1432-6829 GCA_964447745.1 uncultured Planctomycetia bacterium
CGCAAAAGCGGCTCACCTCCGGTCAGGCGGACTTTATCAATACCGAGTCTCAAGGCAATTTTGACAAATCGAGTCACTTCGGCGCGCGTCAAATAATGAGAAGGGGGCAAAATCGGAATGGAAGAGGTTGTGCAATAAACACAACGAAAATTACACAGCTCTGTCAGAGAAATCCGTAAAGACCGGACTTCCCTGCCGTAGGTATCACGGAGGTTTTCGGCAATCATTCTATCTCCTTGGCAATTCATCCCCTTTTGGGAATCGGCAGGCTGCCGCGTTTCCACGGGCGACCTCGTTTCGTCGGCCATGGCCATAGCTTTAGGCCGACGAAATCGGAGAAATTATATTAGCTTGCCACTGATTTTGAAATCCTTTGGATCATGCCTCCAAATGTCAAAACCCAAGCGGCAATTGGCAAATAAATGAAACTATTTGGTATAAACATCAGGAAATCGAGCCCAAAGTTCTGAGCTAGTTTTAATGTGCACGTAACATACATGCCCAAAGGAAACACGATACCCCAATACTGAGGATCATAAACCAACGGCTCCTTTTTGTAAACATGCCTCCAAACACCCAAAATGAGAAGCATTGGGATCCACCATGTACAAGTCGCCCAGAAAAAAAGCGTAAAACCTTTTAGAAACGGGCCAATTTGCTCCAAAAAAAGCCATTGCTCGAGCTGCGTTACAATTGTAACACTCGCAAGTGTCGTAATAGCGATTGCGCCCATATTAATCCAATAAGGTGGCGTCAATGCTTTGGCCTCGACATTTATAAACATGAGACGATAAAAGATGATCGAAATAATAAGCAAATAAAGCATGCTTCCCAATAAAAAAAGACACAAACAAGTAAAAAGCACGGGGATTCTATGAGCGGCCAACACCTCTTCGGTCAAGAGCGTGCCGAGAATCGACAGAGATTGGGTGGCCACGATCGCCAAAAGCCAGGCACCGTTAATTCCATCTTCGAGAGAAGGCTTCGGAGAACGAACGGTTGCCGCAGTAAAAAACGTATACATGACAATAAGCCATATGACGAGGGCGACAACCCAAAACCAAAACGCCACTTGGTTTAAAGAAGTTAACAAAATAAATTGAGTTCCGAGCACACATGAGCCGGCCACCAGAGAAAAAAAGCCGGGTCCGCGGGCGTGACTGGTGAGATCAGCAAAAAAACGTCCCGGATATATGAATAGTCGCAAAATAGTAAACACGCAGAGAACGATATAGCAAACCAAATTGATTCCAAATAATGCGATCGATATTAACTGCATTCGCAATAGGTGTGTCGCGATCGAAACAATGCCCGTAGCCATTACAAGCGCGAAATATCCCGGAAATAGATTCTCGAGAAAACTTCCCTTTTTC
Source organism: uncultured Planctomycetia bacterium (assembly GCA_964447745.1). Classification (GTDB taxonomy): domain Bacteria; phylum Omnitrophota; class Gorgyraeia; order 2-02-FULL-51-18; family 2-02-FULL-51-18; genus CAYUTV01. The sequence continues at coordinate 2,806 of CAYUTV010000067.1, forward strand.
ACCGACTCTCCCTTGAATTTTTTAAATTAGAAAGCTGCAACGTTGTCGTAAAGGCGGTCAACGCGGAACAGGCAAGGCAAAGCGCGCTCAAAATCAGACTAGCGATGAGATACTTATGCTTGCCCTCGAGGTATGACTCAACTCCTGACATGAGCGCCCATATTTGCACAAAAATGGCTCCGAGGCTCAAGATCAAACAAATATTCTCAACCATCTGGACCGTCTCATCGTTTCTGTTTCTGAATTTCATATCGTCTCCTATTGAAAGAGCTCTATGTTCTTAAAATAAACGCCTTCAGGCCGGACATCCAGATTTATTTTTGGCAGCGCGCGTTCAGGCGGCCCGTAGAGAACGTCCCCGGTTTTAACGTTAAAAGCGCCGTGATGACAAGGACAAATCAATTTTGATTCTTCTCTTCTCCAGATGACCGGGCATTGAAGATGAGTGCATTTTTGAGAATAAGCGAAATACTCCGTTTCATTCAGACGCACGAGGATCGCCGGTCCTTTTTCGTCTGGCAATTGGAACACGTACGAACCCCCGACTTCTATGTCACTGGGACTGATGATTTTAAAGGGTCCTGTTGGGGTTTGTTTCTTAAAGAACTGCTTGATATACACCCAAAATGTACCGGTAAAAAGCCCTACCGAAACAAGAAATAAGAATCGGATGAAATCTCTTCGCGCGACCTTGATATCTTTATCAGAATCTACCGGAAAATCTTCCGCCCATTTCGGAGTGAGATTCGATTCCGAGCTGTTCTTATTCTCAGCGCTCATATTCATTCACCTCATACCCACGGAGCGGATTCATCAAGCTCCGGCTCACTGATGAATTGCATGACGTCCATTTCAACGCCTTGTTCAGGCTCTGCGGTCATGATAAACACCTTCGTCGTAATTTTCTGTTTCCCGAACCAAAATTCATTTGTCGGTTTATTTTGTCTATGTTTGTCCACGTATGAACGAGGGCCAAAATATAGTGCCTGAGACGGACAAACCGTTGCGCACATGGGCTTGAGACCCACGGAGGTGCGGTCGTAACACATATCGCATTTCAACATAAGAGCCGACTCTTCAAAAACATGCGGAATACCGAATGGGCAAGCAACCTGACAATTCGAACAACCGATACAACGCGGATTCGACGCGGATTGCACAACACCATCCTCTGTGCGTTTGATGGCATCCGCCGGACACACGGCCGCGCACGAAGGATGATCGCAATGCATACAAACTGTGGGACCCGTTTTCACCGACTCTAAGCGGTCGTAAGTATCCAGGTGGATCATGGATGTCCCGCGATGCGTATAGCATTCGGAGCAGGCGGCCATGCAGGCCTTGCATCCAATGCAGCGCTGCGGATCAATAAAAAAATCATTCTCCTCTTTTAACGGGTCAAGAATTGTCATTTCCCGCTTTTTCTATTTTTACGGCGCTGAACTTGAACTCCGGAATCTTGGATAGCGGATCCAATGCTCTTTGCGTCAGGCGATTGGCCGACTTATCATCCGGCCAATGATAGGGAATAAATACGGTGTCAGGCCGGATCGTCTTTACAATCTTCGCATTGAGCGTAATACTGCCTCTCCTTGAGGTAATTTTAACGCGGTCGCCTTCTGATAAGCCGTACTTTCTCGCTAAGTTTGGGTGAATTTCAAGATAAGGATCCGGACATTCCTCTGTAAGAAATCCGATACGGCGCGTTTGGGTTCCTGAAAGATACTGGAATATGGTCCGACCTGTCGTCAGATAGATCGGATATTCTTCGTTTATCTCGTCGGCAGACGGCTTGTATTCGATGGCATGAAAACGCGCCTTTCCATCCGGATGCGCGAATTTCCCGCCCTCAAAAAGACGCGGTGTCCCTGGATGATCCAAACTCGGACAAGGCCAAAAAATACCGTTGTTTTTCTCGATTTTCTCATACGTTATGCCGTAATAATCAACGGGACTGCCCTTGGAAGCGACGCGAAGCTCATTAAAAATATCCTCGGCTTTTGCATAATTGAAGTACTTGCCTCTTCCAAGCCTCCGCGCAATCTCGAGGAAGATATGCCAATCTATTTTTGCTTCGCCGGGCGGTTCGACGGCTTTTCGAATCCGGACGACGCGACCCTCCGCCGTCGTGGCGGTGCCCTCATCCTCTTCATGCAGAGAACCCGGAAGCACCAGATTAGCGTAACGCGCCGTCTCGCTCATAAAGAAATCAATCACTACAAAAAAATCCAGCTTCTTTAACGCGGCCTCTGTAAAGAGACTATCCGGCAGGCTGACAAGAGGGTTGAAACAAATTAAAAGCAGTCCTTTGATTTTTTCATCATGAATCGCGTTCATGATTTCTTGCGCAGACAGCCCTTTACCCGGGAGATCTTTCTCGTCAATCCCCCATACGTCAGAGATGAATTTTCTGTGCTCAGGATTCGTGATGTCTCTGTTGCCCGGAAGCTGATCGCATTTATGGCCGTGTTCGCGTCCTCCCTGACCGTTCCCTTGGCCTGTGATCGTGGCGTATCCGCAACCGGGTTTGCCGATCCTGCCTGTAGCGAGAACAAGATTGATGCATGAAAGCACGTTATCAACGCCTTTGGTGTGATGTTCAATCCCTCTGGCATGCAAAAGAAAACTTTTTTTGGCGTTCGCCCACCACTCCGCGGCAAGACGCACGCTCTTGGCAGGAACGCCTGTCACTTTCTCGCACAGTTCCGGCGTATAAGCGGAAACGGTTTTTATGACTTCGTCGAAACCAACCGTATGATTTTTTATGAACTCATGATCGATCTTACCGGATTGAATGACGAGATTAAGCATTGTATTGAATAAATAAGAATCGGTTCCAGGCCTTAACGGCAATATCAAATCACATGTTCTCGCGATCGGCGTGATTCTTGGATCTACAATGATCAGCTTCGCGCCGTGGTCGCGTGCTTTCCATATGTAATCGGTGGTAATCGGCGCGCATTCCGAGACGTTCGTCCCAGCGCATAAAATCAGATCCGTCTCGAGGATATCGGCCCAAGAATTAGCGGCGCGATCGACTCCAAACGCCTTTTTGTTGCCGGTGCCTGCCGAGACCATGCAAAGACGCCCGTTGTAATCCAGATTCGCCGTTTGCAGCGCGACCCGGGCAAATTTTCCTATGAGATAGGATTTTTCATTCGTCAGGGAAACGCCGGACAATACGGCAAAGCTGTCTTTGCCGTACTGGCTTTGAATTCTTTGGATTTCGCTCACTGTCCGCTCATATGCGTAATCCCAAGACACTTTTTGATAACCATAGCCCTGTTTGTTTTCGAGAGGAGATAGTAGCCGGTCCGGATGACTCCCTTGCATGTAGCGCTTCACCCCTTTGGGACAAAGCTTTCCTTGATTGAACGGAAAATCCTCCCATGGGTCAAAACCAATAACGCGGTTATCTTTGACCTTCAACGTAATCCCGCATCCCTGTCCGCAAAAACAACAATGCGTATTAACACGCGAATCCGGCTCCTCGGAAGCCGCAACCCATCCTCCGGGCGGCTCGAAGTTAAGATGCGGTCCAAAAATATCGGCGATTTCTTTTTTGCTAATAGGAAGTTCAGCCATGGATTGAATGGGCCTCTCTTAAATGTACCGCGTCATATTGACCGTTCAACTGTTTATGTTGCGCCCACATGAGAAGCTTGCGACGGCAGAGCGGGCATAAATCCTGTATCGTTTGCGGCTGAGAATCATAATCGAATCCTACTTCTTTAAGCGATTGTCTCACATCCTCGGCCTGGATGCGGCTCGTGAACGTCGTTCCGCATTTCAGGCAGGCCGCCTTTTCACCTAATTTTCTTTGCTGAATATAAAACGATGCGCCCAACTGCGCGCCGCGCTGAAATATGTGAAAAAATTTTCCGAAAGGTAGGTAGACAAGAAAAATGACAACGGTAAAGCAGTGAACCGTCGATAAAACCCGGTAGTGCTGCCCGCCCAGGAAGCGTGTGCTAAACGTAAGAAAAAGACCCGTCGCAGCGACCGAGAACAGAATGAAAAGCGG
>CAYUTV010000068.1:0-3380 GCA_964447745.1 uncultured Planctomycetia bacterium
GAGCCGTTACCCAAGGCGCTGATTTCCAATTTAAACATGATCGATGACCCGATCTGGCCGCCGATGAAATCCTTTATCACTTCCTCGAAGCTCCGGACGCGGTCCTCGCCGAGAAGATATCTGGCTTGGGTAAAGATCGGGAAGATGCTGTATCCCGATTTAATCAAGGCAATAAGACGGGGCTGAACGATATTCCCCTTGTAACCGTCCAGAAAAACACGATTGCCAGATTTGATGCTCACCATTCGTATGTAGTTCTTCACTGAGCTTAGTTGAGGGTCCGAGGCAAGACGTGCGCCTGATTGGGAAGTTTCGTTTTCTCGCCGGCCGGCGATTTGAGCGATGAGCCGCTCACGAACGGCCATCGCTTCTTGGAGGCTCAACATGTTCATAGCCGCACCCGGCTCATTCATTCGATCAAAAAACTTAATATTTTTGGAATGAGCGTTCTGAATAAAATGCTTCAAGCGGTGAACCACTGATGGCATGGCACTCAGCTTAACCGGTAAATTATTTCCGAACCTATTTTTAAGATAAATGGCAAATAGCGCAAAACGATTTAGACGAGCAATTTCACCGCAGATGCACACGGGTCGCAGCTTGGAAGGATTATTCCGGTTGAAGCGCGCCACGATGTCAGCAAGGTGCGTTAAGGCCTGTAAAAGTTTCGGCTGAAGTATATCGTAGTAATCTTGATCCATAGCCCGGTCACGCGAAATACCTCTTACCTCTTTATCATTAATGATTCTTTTTAGATTTCTAAAAAGACCTGTGGTGAGGTCGTTCGTACCCACATTGATGAAGTCACTGCCGCGGAGTATCGCCTCCAGCACCGATTCCTCAATTTGCTCCGGAACTTCAATCATGTATCCTTTTAATACCTGGCGAAGAATTTCCGCCCGCGGTTCATCCTGCGCGGCTTTATGCCTATCGATCAGCTCTTGTCTCACGGATTCCATGACTTGAACCATCGCCAAATCAAAATCATCCAGCAAAAGTTCGGCTATCCTGGATTTTTCATCGCTCGAGAGGCCTTCCAAGTTGCCGCTATCGCGCCCGATGCGGAGTGCTAGGGAATCCTCACTACGGTAACTGGGGAAAAGGATTTGAATCCTGCCCTCAGACTCCGCGCTGGCCTCCAATGCGGCCTCTACCTCAATCCTCAACAACTCTTCACCCAGATCGGTGCGATAGTAATCGGGGCCGTACGTCCCCTGAGGATTCGGAATATTCATGGGTTTGTCTTTTTCGTTATCGTACATGCGGAGCGTCACCTCACGCCCCTCCGCCGCGGCCGCCATCGCCTTGAATTTGTCTTTGAAATCTTGAACCAGCCGTTCACGGGCACCTTCGTAATCCTCTTTTGACGTCCAAGATTTCAAAAATTCCTGCAGTGCTTTATTTCCTTTTTTGAACATATACTCGGTGCGGACCAATCCGTTGCCTTCCGCTCCGTTACTCAAACCCTGTCCGATCTCGTCGGGGCTATCCGCGTTAGATTGAACACCGATGGATATACCGTCTAAGGTTGTTGCCGAGTTTGCGGAGTGCATCAACGCCTCATCGTCATAGACATCCCAAACAGTTTTCTCAGTTTCTGCGGCCACAAGATCTCCGGTGCTCGGATGAATTTTGATTTGATCGGTCCTGAGGATCACCGTGGCATTATGCATGTTGGGTTGAATGAGCCCCAACTTGACCTTTAGCACGGGGAGACCTTCATTTCCGGCCAAGATGACGGCGTGAGACGTGATGGTTCCACGATCCATCACAAAACCACCGATCGCATCCTTGCCTATTTCTTTGATCAAGCGATCAACAACAAAGGGATTAAGCTCATGCATGAAAATTATCCGCTTGGTTTTTGACTGCCCGATCGCATCTTTAAAGTCCGTAATACGCGCTTCAAGATCCAATTGAGCATTATTCCCGTCGGGTTCCAGATCATTCATCACGGCTGCCATCAAAAGTTCCATCTCAAAAGCGGTACGTTCAAAGCTGGGTGATGTCTTTCGGAGTGAAGTAATCCTGGGCATGGCATATTCAAAAAGCGCCACCGCGGGATTTTTGCGTTTCGATTCAATTTCTTGTCGGGCTTCATTCGCCATTTGATTCATGATGGGCGTTAAAGGACCCAGTAGATCTCCTTGGCCATCCTGATACGGCGCAAACGCTTCCATAAACCGCTCTAGCTCTAGAGGAACCTGATCCTCTGAAATCGTGTCTCCCTTTGTACGAATGATCTCGTCATATATCTCGGTTGCGGTTCGTGCCGGAGCTCCCCAGTAATAGGCCTGCCCTATCTCAATGCCTTCGATGTTGGATTTGCCCTCGATTGTCGTGGACATCGCCTTATCGATATCTTCTCTGGTCGCGCGATAAATTTTAAATTTGGCCGGCGTCTCGCCGAGAACTCTTACCCGGCGACTCAGTTTTGACCGCCATTCAAGCAGCCGGATTCGAAGCTTTTGAGACCTTGAATAATTCTCTATCTCTTTAAATCCGCGTTTTTCGGCAAACTTGATCAGCGCGGCATTGGCCATAGGCACAGTGATAAATTCGTCAAACCCCGTGATCTTCTTGCGCGCGGAGATCAGACGGTTCAAATCATTGACGACGGCGCGCGGGGATCCCTTTTTATCCCTAATGTGGATCTCCAAAGTCCTATCGCCTATTCTTTTCAGCGTGATTGTGCCAAAGGACATCTCGTGATATCCCAACAAGCTCCCCAAAATACGGCGGCCACCCAGTCTCGCCCCCTCCGCCGTACCCGTAAAACGCTCGATCATCATGCGTTGAGTCCGAACGCGCGCCAGCATGCTCGCATTATCGCGGTGCAATTTCTTTATACGGCGATGACCGGTCGCCACATAATCCATGAATTCCTTGGAAGAATCTTGACCGAACAGGAATCGCGCAAAACGGCTGACAAACCCGCCGATTCCGGCAAAACGAAAACCAAATCCCAGCTCTTTTTTTAACCACGGCTTAAGTTCCGGTTGTTTGGCGTCGGGATAACCGGAAAGATATTCCATGAGATCCGTCGATTCTCTGTAGAGCGCATCTATGTCGCGATCTTCTCTCTTGATCTCTGAAATCAAACCGGCGATCCGTGTTTCAATCTTTTGTTTTTCGGGATACGCGAGAAATGGCCATCCTCCTTCCGACAAAATTCCGGCGGCCGACTCGAAATTCATGCTGGCGCTGTGTCTCTGCCATGCATCCGAAAGTTTAAAAATAAATATTGCCGCGGCAACCACCGCGCTTGTCCCGGCCACAAAAAGGAGTGTTGGATGCTGCTCATAAATATCCACCAGCCCCTGGGCTATAACAAAAAGTATGTTCTCGGATGAGAGCCGTGCGCCTGTCCCCGAGGAACG
>CAYUTV010000068.1:3480-4828 GCA_964447745.1 uncultured Planctomycetia bacterium
TGGCACTTTCCATCGGCGGCTCTTTGGAGATGAGGTACGGCACATTTTGTGTACGTCCGCGTAAAAACGAGGAGACTTTCCCTTTAAGACTCTTTCTGAAAGGACGCAGGAACGACCGGGCCTCCTCCACCGTCATCTCGCCCGAATTCCTGTATTGAGGCATCAATACCGATACGGGTGATCTTGAAACCCAACGGTACACCCTCTCGGCCCATACGGTGGAAGGCAAATCGTAAGGGAATGTGATGACATAACGCTGTCTGCCTTTCCAGGCCTCAAAAACTAAGCCGAAATCACTGCGGCCTTTCAAAGCCCGCACGAAGTCAAGCTCATGCAGAGCCAAATGACGTTCATTGCTGCGGATGGGCCGCTCTTCGCCCAATTGTTCGAGTCTCCTAGCGGCTTTGCGAATGACCGCGAGAATCGCTCCGACATTGCGAACATTGGCCTCCGATAAGCCGAACTTGGGAGCCGCCAATGCCCTATCGGTGCGCTCGATAATACGGCGGGCCGCCCTTCGCGCAGCAATGGGCGTTTGACCGCTGTAAACTTGTGCTCGAGATAGGTCTTCTCTCGTCTTTTCTATAAATTGGGCCAAAACCCCTTTTCTCAATTTTCTCGAAGAAGATTCGGAAATGATCTTTTCCAGCATCTCCAGTTGGTCCCCGATGACATCCGCGTTCCAATACCCGAAATTCGTCTCCTGCCCAAAAATCAGACCGGCTGCCTCAAAATTTTTGAGCACCGTTTCACGGTCCCTGGCCACCTCCCGATCGACAAATTCGGTCAAATAATCTCTTCGCACCAACGCTTCAACGACATTTGTTATGGGCTCCATCACACGTCTCTGGAAATCCTCCGTCAGCGTGTCATCGATCACCGCTAGCGTGTCCTTCTCCTGGAGCTCATAGCCGATGCTCTCGGGGAAAAACATCATAATGCTGTGCAACTGCCGCACAATATCAGGAGTTTCATCAACGGCTTCCCCTTCCAAAGCTCGTTCTGTCCGTCGGATCGTTTGTAGAAGTACGCGCTGCGCGTCTTCCTTGTCCATGACATCGTGCATTTCGTCATCGGTGTAGTCGCCAAGTACCAATGAAAGCTGTGCCAGGAGCTCCATCGCCGTGTCATTAACTTCAATGAATATCCTGGTCTCATCGGAATCGATGAATTCCTCTGCCATGAATTCCTTGCGTGAAAAATAGAGACTTTGCCATGCGCGCACCAAATGATTGAAAGCCCCGGCGGCGTCATCCTTTTTAATCCGGTGAGCGGCTCTAATGAAACTGCCCATTGATTTTCCGAGCAGCCGTCTTTCCGTTACCGAAACCTTTTTAGCCACTCTCTG
>CAYUTV010000068.1:4928-6818 GCA_964447745.1 uncultured Planctomycetia bacterium
CGAGTTGTAAATATCCGATAAAATATTGGTGTTGGCTTGAATACTTTCGAAATCATCCGGAAGCGCCACTTGGCCGCTCTCCAAATAATTTACGATCATTTCCACGGCTTTTCGGAAGGCTTCGGAACCGTATTTCACTTGAAGTGCGGCAAAGGACCGCGTATCTTCTGAGACCGATTCGTCGAGAATCCAATCCAACATCATCTCTACCGTCGCGAATTTATGTGGCACCTGATAATTAAGGTTGGGGGATTGAGTGAAACGCGCCTCACCTTGGGCATCAGTTTCAAAAAGTTCTTTAATTCGGTCAGCTGTCGCCCTGGCTTTCTGCGCCTGGCTATAGGCAGATGCGCGATAATCCTCAATATTAAAAATAACGGGCGCATCGTCCGATGCCAGCCGCGCACCCTGAGAACTTAATCTCGCTTCAGGTATATTCTGATAAAGCGACCGGAGTTGTACTGCCAGTTCACGGGAATCTCTCAGGTCCTTGATAAGCTTACGGTATTTTTCCTCTTTCATCCCAAAGAAGGGATCCGCCGGAGTAGCGGTCTCGATTCTCTCCGCCAAAGAAGTCAGCTCGGCCGGCAATTCGCCAAGCATTCGCACAAGACCCCGCTGCAATGAGGGCACGTCATTGTGTGTGGTCTCGCCCGTTCTTACCATTCGGGCAATCAACGCAAAGTGATAAGGGCTCTTGTAGCGGCCCAGATAGTCCTCGTATATGATTTCTATCAAGAGACCGATATCCGAAGGTGTTTGAATCTTAAACTGAGGAGCCCTGGCCTCTGCAACATAGAATGGCTGTGTTGGATGAGGATAAACCGCCCGCAATGCACCGATTTTTTCCAAAAGCGCATCCTGAGTCGTTTCGAAGTTATCGAGACGTTCAAATGAGATTTCATCCTGGCGAGTTAGTCGCGCGCCGGAATTGGTTGAATTTGATAATGCACCGTCTATATCACTGACACTCGCCGCATAAATCTTAAACCCTTCCGTGGGCAGACCTCTAAAAAACCCAAGCGCTTGGTAGGCGCGCAACTGGATTTTTAGACGCCAAATGCGAAATTGCGTAAGCCATGAATACTCCTCAATTTCTTTAAAGCCATACCTTTCGGCAAACCTCATCAGCGCTATATTGGACGTCGGCCCCGTAACGAACTGCGTGTAACGGCCAAATTGGTGGCGGCCGTCGATAAACCTCCTGAGATCAGTGAGTGTTTTTTTCCCACCCTGGCCCATATCCATAATATGAATTTCAAGTGTTTTCCAGCCCGCCTTTTTAAAGAAAACAGTGCCAAATGATTTGAAATGCATTAGGCCCGTCAATTTCCCCGCCAACAAGTTAATATATTCAATGCCCATGAAAACCCACCGGAGCGGCGTCAATGCTGCCCGGGATAAAATGCTTCTCGATATACGGGCACCTGAAACCTGAAGCGCTTGGTTCTCCGCACTCAATGCCTTTCCGGATTGCTTTTTCCAAAATGCAGTAAACCACTCCGCCAAAAGTTCTGAGTCGGCATAGGAATTGGGTTGTATGTCCACGCTTTCGAGGTCTTGAACAATCTTGCCGGACGCGCGGACAGCGATGGTTCCGATGGATTGCGAAGACTCCCCGTGCGGATAAAACAGAATGTCGCCCGTCACGATCGCATCGGTGCCTCGGGCCGGCGGTTGGAACCTGATAAGAATGGCATCATCTAAACCGCTACCCCACACATATTCCAGCTCCTTAAGGATTCCTTGTCCGTTAAAAACGGGGGCGGATACTCTCATTCCCTGCAGGTAATGAAATGTCAGAATAAATGTGCTGTACTCGCTTAATATGGCTTCCATCCGCCTCAGTATCTCTCCGGCGGTAGTCGTATACATTCGCTGGTCGCTATG
>CAYUTV010000069.1:0-6799 GCA_964447745.1 uncultured Planctomycetia bacterium
GCAGACCAAAAAAGAACGTGATAAAGGCAGGGGATCCTATTGGTCCGGCGAGGGTCTCTATGAGAAAATTCACGAGAGTTTTCTGCGTGAAGACTATGCCTCCGTGGACCTGCAGTCAAACGATTACATGAAGCGCGTCCGCTCTGGACCAAATAAGGAAGATGTGCTTTATCTGCAGGCGCTGAGTCTCATGAAGCTGGGCCGCAACGTCGAAGCGAGGGAAAGGCTCTCTCTTCTTGAAGATACCGCGCGCAAACCCGACCGAAAGGCCGCCGCAGCATCCTCTGCCGCGGATACGTATTATTTTGAAAATCAATTCGCACCGGCATATGAACTTTATGAGAAAGCGCTGAATAAATACGCAAAGAGCGACCAGGCGCCCTATCTCCTGTACCGCTTGTATGAATTGTCCCCGAAGTTGGGCAATGACCGCGCCGCTTATTTCGAAGAACGAATTCTGAAAGAGCATCCGTATTCCCATGAGGCGTACGATGTGAAGCATGCGTCTATTCCGATCATAATGGAGCCTGTGTCGCGTCCGCTGGGTCAGATCGGCGTGGAAGAGTCGGCCCGCTACTCGGTGCAGGTGGGATCGTTCGCCAAGCAGAAGAACGCCAGTTCCTTGGCTGACACGCTTTTGCACGATCACTTTGACGCATATATCGAAAGAGATCCCACCGATCACATGTATCGCGTTCGCGTGGGACGCCTGACGAGCCGCGATGAAGCCCTATCGCTCGAAAGCCGGCTTAAGAAGTTGGGTTATCCTACGCGCATTCACCCTTGAAGTCTCCCTTGATCGTTCTTGCCGGGCCCACCGCTTCGGGCAAGACGCAGGTCGTCTGTGAGCTCGCCAAACTATTGCCGCTGGAAGCGATTTCCTGCGATTCCATGCAAGTTTACCGGGGAATGCCCATCTTGACTCAAGCGCCCGGGGTTGCGGTGCAGAGGAAAATCAAAACGCATCTCGTCGCTTTTTTGGACCCCTCCAAACCCTATAGCGCGGCTCTTTTTAGGGAACAAGCGCAGGACCTGATTGGGAAAATTATTTCACGGAAGAAAATTCCGATACTCGTGGGCGGGACCGGGCTTTATGTCCGGGCGCTGCTTGACGGGCTGTTTGAAACGGCGGATGCGTCCGATCCTGCCCTGCGGAAAAGGCTGCTTCAAGAGCAGGAAAAAGAGGGAGGCAGTCACCTCCACGACAAATTAAAAAAATCGGATCCTGATTCCGCGTCGAAGATTCACCCGAACGATCTGCGGCGAATCGTACGGGCGCTGGAGGTTCGCGAGCTCACACGGAAGCCCTTTTCCAAGCAGAAGCTGAACCGGCGCGGCATTCGAGAGGATTATGATTGCCGGTTTTATTTTTTGGACCGAGAGCGAAGCAATTTGTACGAACGCGTGAATCTACGCGTGGATCTGATGATGCGAAGGGGACTCGTCGCGGAAGTGAAAAAACTTATGAAGAAGCGTCTTAGCCAGACGGCCGCGCAAGCGCTGGGTTTTAAAGAAATGAAGGCCTGTTTAGCCGGCGACCTGTCACGTGAAGAGGCAGCGGAGCTCCTTAAGAGAAACACGCGCCATTATGCCAAGCGCCAGGTTTCCTGGTTTCGTCATGAAAAAGGCGTGGAGATGGTCGCCGTGGAGTCTTCGGCCACCGCCCCGCAAATCGCCCAAAGGATCTATGAGAGAACGCGCGGTCCTCGTCACAACTGACTTCCAATTACCCGGCTCTAAAGGCAATTTAGAGGAATCTTCCAGGGAACTCGAGCTCCTTTCCGAAGCGGCCGGCCTTACGGTGTCTGAGCACGTGATGACAAGACCCAAAAAACCCAGTCCCGCATTTCTTCTGGGAAAGGGAAAAGCCGAGGAAGTGCGCCTGGCCGGCGTTAAGCAAAAAGCGCACGTCGTGGTTTTTAACGCGACGTTGTCACCGACGCAACAACGCAATCTGGAAGAAATCGTGGGCCGTAAGACAATCGACCGCACTCAATTAATCCTGGATATTTTCGCGCAGCGCGCCCGATCAAGCGAAGGCAAGGTGCAGGTAGAGTTGGCGCAATTGAAATATCTGTTGCCGCGGTTGGGAGGCGAAGGTATTTATTTATCCCGTTTAGGAGGCGGTGTCGGTACGCGCGGTCCGGGTGAACAAAAACTGGAAGTGGACCGCCGCCGTATACGTGAAAGGATCACGCGGCTAGAGAGAGAATTAAAGGAACTGCAGGAAAGGCGTCTAGTCGCGATCGAAAAGAAGAGAGAAAAGGATCTGCCTCTTGTGGCGCTCGTTGGGTATACCAATGCCGGGAAGTCCAGTCTATTCAATGCACTGACACGTTCGGAGATGCTTGTTAAAAACCAACTTTTTTCCACACTTGATACGACGACTCGTCCGCTTTTGTTTTCCGGCGGAAACAAAGCGCTGTTGGTGGACACGGTCGGGTTTATCAGGGATTTGCCGCATCACCTCGTGGAATCGTTTAAGGCAACCTTGGAGGAAACCATTCATGCGGACAGACTTCTTCTGGTGACCGATGCGTCCAGGGCCGATAGAGCGCAACTCGAAAGTGCTGTTCAGGCCGTCTTAGAAGAACTTGGCGCCCATGAGAAAAAAGCCCTTGTGGTGTTCAACAAAGCGGATTTGTTGACACCCGACGAGAAGCACTCGATCGCAGCTAGGAGGCCTGAGGCGATTTTTGTTTCGGCACGTACGGGAGAAGGTTTGGAGGCATTGCGAGAGCGTTTGGCCGCCGATCTTTTTATGGCCCAGTTTTCAAAGGAGATTTTTATTCCCGGAGAGCGTCAGGATCTGGTGCATTTTCTATACGAACGCGCGCATATCCTCAAGCGCGAAGACGCCGACGATGGCGTGACGCTGACCGTCAAGATAAGTCCGAAGACGGATGAGATATTTTCGAAGAAATTAAAAGAAAAGCCGCGGCCTATTCGCTGACGTCGCGGTCTCGTCTCTGGGACACGAGCAGCCGGGGAAAATAAGCGGGGTTATATCCCTCGCGGCGAAGACGCAGGTCGCGCTCCATGATTTCAATGGCCTCCCGAGATTCCGGCTCATCCGAGTATACGGTCGACGTGAAAATATTGGCTACATCCTCTTTTTCTAATTGAGGGTGATAATCCAGGAAGCGGTCGATCGCGGGCAGGTAATCGTCGAGCGGCCGTTTCATGGGAACCCCATACCGGTGCATCAGGATGGTCGGGGGGATAAGCGAGATGAGTTTTTCGCGAACGGACATTCTTTCAGACCAATCGGACCCCGTGGCAAAAGTTTCTCTGGTGGTATGACCCGCCGCTTCCTGGCCAAAGGCCGCAAATGTGAGGGGTCCCAGGGATAAAAGGGCTACTAAAACAAGGTTTTTCAGATACATGGCAACGTCGCTTTTCTTTCCATCCCCTGTATTATAACATGACCGCTTGGATGCTTGACAATAGAGGGTAATGTGCTAAACTACGTTTTAGCACTCGTTGTATATGAGTGCTAAACCTAAGGGGAGAGCGCCTAAACCGATGCCACCACTAGATATTAACGATAGAAGAGACAGGATATTCCAGATCATCGTCAGCTCCTATGTCGAGACGGCAGAGCCCGTGGGATCCCGGACCATCTCCAGGCATTCCGATATCGGCCTTTCACCCGCTTCTATAAGGAACGTGATGGCGGACCTGGAGGATTTGGGTCTCATTAAGCAGCCCCACACCTCTGCGGGCCGGGTGCCGACAGACAAGGGTTATCGGTATTACGTGGACCGGTTGATGGAGCCCGAGGAGCTCACGGACAAGGAAAAGCACTGGGTCCGGACTGAGCTGGGTAAGGCCAAGAATTTGGACGCCATGGCGGAACGGGTTTCGAAGATCATCTCGGAATTGACAGAGAACGCGGCGATTCTGTACCTCAAGAATTTAAGACGTGTGGCATTCTTTGAAGACGTGCTGGAACAGATGTTGGCCGTCGAGCGATTGACGGAACTCATCGACGTCGAGCCGGAACTGTTTATCGAGGGAGCTACCAGAATATTCGCCCAGCCCGAGTTTCAGGATTTGAAAAAATTCAGAGCACTCCTTGAAACGTTCGACGATAAAGAACATTTTCTGGAAATTTTGGTGCGTGATCTTGAGAAGGCGGGAATTCATATTCATATCGGCAGTGAAAACGCGATGGATAACTTTGATGATTTGAGCCTGGTTGTGAAGGATTGCTACCTCCAGGGGGTGCCGGTCGGCGGCGTGGCAGTTCTGGGGCCGACGCGGATGAAATACGCGAAGATCGTTTCAGTGGTGGATTATGTGAGCGACTCCGTAACGGAAACGATGAATCATTTTAGGTGATAGCTGATGAGCGATAAAAAGGAACACGATATAAAGCACGAGAAGACGCAGGAAGCCGAATCCGAGTCAAAGGCCAAGGACCTGCAGCAACAGATTCTGCGCTTGCATGCGGATTTTGACAACACGAAGAAGCGTCTGGAAAAAGACAAGCAAGAGGCGATTCGGTTCAGTAACGAACGCCTGCTGATTGAGCTCTTGCCGGTGATGGATACGCTCGACCGTGCGATGGCGTCTCTGTCCGAGGGGCATGACCCCGAAAAGGTGAAGCAGGGTTTAAAAATCGCGCAGTCAGAAATGCATGAACTATTGGAACAACACGGCGTCACGCTTGTCAAAAGTGTGGGCCAGGAATTTGACCCGAATTTACACGAAGCCGTCACGATGGTGGAAACACAGGACGCAAAAGACGGCTCCGTGATTGATGAGATCCAAAAAGGATATTTACTGAACGGCCGATTGCTCAGACCCAGTCTGGTCAAGGTGGCCAAAAAAATTGAATAACATCCAATACTAGGAGGAATGGTTATGGCACAGGACAAAGTAATAGGAATTGATTTAGGAACGACGAATTCCTGCGTGGCGATCATGCAGGGCGGGGAACCCGTGGTTATCGCCAACGCCGAGGGAGGCAGAACGACGCCTTCGGTTGTCGGTTTTACCAAGAGCGGGGAACGGCTTGTCGGACAGGCCGCGAAGCGCCAGGCGATCACTAACCCTGAGAACACCGTATTTTCCATCAAACGTTTCATGGGGCGTCACCATAATGAGGTGCTGGCCGAAGAGAAATTGGTCCCGTACAAGGTAGTGGAAGGCCCCAACGGCGACGTTCGCGTCAAAATTCAGGGCAAAGATCACACGCCTCCGGAGGTTTCGGCGATTATTTTGCAGAAAATGAAGCAGACCGCTGAAGACTACTTGGGTCATAAGGTAACGAAGGCCGTGATCACGGTACCCGCTTACTTCAATGACGCTCAGCGCCAGGCCACGAAGGACGCCGGCAAGATCGCCGGACTGGAAGTCCTGCGTATCATCAATGAACCGACGGCCGCGGCCCTCGCATACGGTCTGGATAAGAAAAAGAACGAAAAAATCGCCGTGTACGATCTTGGCGGCGGAACGTTCGATATCTCCATCTTGGAAATCGGTGAAGGTGTGTTTGAGGTACGGTCCACGAACGGCGATACGCATTTAGGCGGAGACGACTTTGACCAGAAGGTCATGGATTGGCTCGCGGATGAATTCAAAAAAACAGAAGGAATTGATCTGCGCAAGGACCGCATGGCTTTGCAGCGGCTGAAAGAAGCCGCCGAAAAGGCCAAATGCGAACTGTCTTCCAATATGCAGACGGAGATCAACCTGCCGTTCATCACGGCGGACGCTTCGGGTCCCAAGCATTTAACGGTTACTCTGACTCGTTCGAAGCTTGAGCAGTTGGTGGATGATTTGGTCCAGAGAACGCTCACACCTTGCAAGAAGGCTTTGCAGGATTCCGGTATTAAAGCCGAAGAAATCGACGAAGTCGTACTGGTCGGCGGACAAACGCGTATGCCAAAGGTTCAGGAAATCGTCAAGCAGCTCTTCAAAAAAGAGCCGCATAAAGGCGTGAACCCCGATGAAGTTGTGGCAATCGGCGCGGCCATTCAGGGCGGTGTTCTTGTCGGCGACGTTAAGGACGTGCTGCTGCTCGATGTTACCCCGTTGTCTTTGGGAATCGAAACGCTGGGTGCGGTGAATACAAAACTGATCGAGAAGAATACGACGATCCCCACTAAAAAGAGCCAGGTGTTTTCGACCGCCGCGGATAATCAAACCGCCGTGTCCATCCATGTTCTGCAGGGTGAGCGCGAAATGGCTGCCGATAACCGCACGCTTGGCCGATTTGATCTCGTGGGTATCCCGGCAGCTCCTCGCGGAGTCCCTCAGGTGGAGGTGACGTTTGATATCGACGCCAACGGGATCGTGCACGTCTCCGCGAAGGATCTGGGCACCGGCAAGGAGCAGAAAATCCGCATCGAGTCGTCCAGTGGTTTGAGCAAGGAAGAGGTAGAGCGCATGACGAAGGACGCGCAGGCTCACGCCGAAGAAGATAAAAAGAAACGGGAAGCCGTCGAAGCAAGAAATCATCTTGATTCACTCGTTTACTCAACCGAGAAGACGCTGAAGGAACTCGGAGAGAAAGTGACTGAAGACGAGAAGAAGAAGGTTAATGACGCGCTCGAAAAGGCCAAGGAAGCGCTCAAAGGCACCGATACCGAAGCGATGAAGAAAGCCGAGCAGGAACTCATGACGGCTTCTCACAAAATCGCCGAAGAAATGTATAAGCAGGCCGGAGCCAAGCAATCGGGTGCAGCGGGTCAGGGGCCCAATACACAGGAAGCCGGAAATGCCAAGGAAGACGTTGTTGACGCCGAATACAAGGTGGAAGACGACAAATAAGTGATTTAAAAAAGCGAAA
>CAYUTV010000070.1:0-3326 GCA_964447745.1 uncultured Planctomycetia bacterium
ATGAAAAGCATCGCCAAATACGAGATCGTCAACGAAACCGACTTTGTCGTCAGCGAAGCCAAACGCCTCAAAGCCAAGTACCCCAAAATACTCGTCGTTCCGATGATTTACAACGTGGAAGACGGTCTTTTGTACCTCGTCGAAGAGTAATTTTCCCTCGTTTTTCCCTCTTTAAAACAAATCCATTTAATTGACATCTCGGGCGGGTTTGACCGACAATGGTGGCATCTCAAAAACCCGTTAGCCAGGGCATTTTTTGTCGAAACCGGGGTCAAATATGTGCGGCATCGCCGGCATTATTTCTAAAAATCCTGCAACCACCGAAGGCATATCTCAAATGACTGCCGCACTCCGGCATCGCGGTCCGGACGACGTCGGTCATTTCATTCAGGGTGGCATCGCACTCGGGCATACACGCCTGTCGATTATTGACATCGAAGGCGGACATCAGCCCATGAGCAATCATGATGCAACGCTCTGGATCACGTTCAACGGGGAAATATACAACTACCGGGATCTCCGGCGTGAGTTGGCCGGCAGGGGTCATCGCTTTAAAACTAATTCTGATACTGAAACGATCATCTGCGCTTACGAAGAGTGGAAAGAAGACTGCGTACACCACCTGAGAGGAATGTTCGCATTTGCGATCGCGGACATGAGAGAGAAGAAGGTGTTCCTGGCGCGAGATCACTTTGGCATCAAACCTCTTTATTATCTTCAAACGCCGGGCGTTGTCGCGTTCGCGTCCGAATTGCAGGCCTTAAAGCTAGTCCCGGGAGTGAAATTAAACATCGATATGGAGGCGTTGGACCGGTATCTCTGGCTGCGCTATATTCCGGATCCCTTTACCATTTTTCGGGAAATAAAGAAGCTCCCGCCTGCGCATTCACTCTCCGTTCCGTTTCATGCAGAGCCGGGAAAACCCGCTCGTTATTGGCAGATTGAATTCTCTCCCGGCCACTCGGGTTCCGGGGAAGAATGGGCGGAACGCATGGACGGAGTTTTACGCGAATCCATACAAGCCCACATGGTTTCCGATGTGCCTTTTGGCGCGTTTCTCTCAGGGGGAGTGGATTCGGGGGCGTTGGTGGCCTATATGGCGCAACATTCCGGCAAGCCAATCAAAACGTTCAGTCTTGGCTTTGAAGAGGATGAGTTCTCAGAGCTCAAATACGCCGGACAAGTTTCCGCCAAATGGAAAACGGAGCACCATACGCAGGTCGTCAAACCGGAAGCGATGGATATTCTGCCCGAGCTCGTGAGCCATTACGGAGAACCCTTTGGAGACAACTCCGCCTTGCCGACCTACTATTTATCCAAACTGGCGAGACAACATGTTCCGATGGTGCTGTCAGGGGACGGTGCGGACGAGGCATTCGCGGGGTATAACGCTTACCGCTACTGGCTGGAATTCATCCATTTGAAGGGAAATCCGCGGGAGTCGCTGTTCGCCGGCCATTGGCTCCGTTTTAAGAGTTCCAAGCTCAAAGAACCCATACGCATGCAGTTGTGGAGACCGGAGTATCGGCATCTTGTGAATAGCCGCTTCCATGAGTTTGAGACGCTGTTCGAAAAGGGTCGCGGGTATTCCGATGTACAGCATGCGCAGTACATGGATTTGAACAGTTACCTGCCGTTAAGCATTCTGACCAAAGTGGACCGGGCGAGTATGTGCCATGGGTTGGAAGTCCGGGTTCCTTTTGTCGACGTCAAGGTCATGGAGTTCGCGGCAATGATTCCGGAATCTCTGCAAATCGGAAAAAATGCACAGGGTGAATATGAAGGCAAATTGCTCTTAAAAAATCTCATGGCCCGTTATTACCCGGAATCATTTCTTCGCCGTCCCAAAATGGGCTTTGAAATGCCCATCGCGAAATGGTTTGGCAAGGAAGGGATGCTGCGCTCGGAGTTGCGCGCACGCCTGGTGGGCAGAGAGTCGGCTCTTTTGGAATACCTGGATGCGGGCAAGATCACGTGGCTACTGGATGAGAGCGAAGTGACCGACGCCAAAGACCTCTGGCTTCTCCTCTTTTTGGAAGAATGGCTGCGACAGAACAAAGAATGCCTCGTCTAACCGTCATTATCCCCGTCTACAATAGCCGTGAAACACTGCAAGCATGCCTGACGGCTATCCGCTCCTCCGGGTACAAAGACTATGAATTGATCGTGGTGGATGACCATAGCATGGACGGTTCGGCGGAGATGGCGGTGAGCTGGGCCGACCAAGTCGTGCGATTCGACAAGAACCAAGGGAGCGGACACGCGCGGTTGGCCGGAATCGCACGAGCGAGTGGCGACATTCTCTGCTTTGTGGATTCGGACATTGTCATTCAACCCGCCACGCTCGAGACGATCGCGGAGTTTTTCGAAAAAAATCCTGACGTGGATGCGCTAACGGGCCGTCTCGACAAGAAACACCCCAACTCAGGTTTTTTGAGTCAGTATAAAAATCTCTATATGCATTTTATTTTTGGTCTTTTGCCTGAGCGCGTGACATTTCTTTTCGGGTCCGTGTGCGCCGTCAGAAAAGAAGCGCTCGCACCGCATACTCAGGACCTGCGCTACACGCCGGATACGGAATTCGGGCAACAGCTTTTCCTCAAAGGCAAGACGATCGCTTTTGACCGCGATCTGGAGGTGGTTCATTTAAAGAAGTACACGATGAGTTCTTTTGCATTAAACGAGTTTCGGGTACCTTTTTCTTGGGGGCGGCTCTTTATCCGCTTCGGGGGCTGGAAACAATTGGGAAAAAACCGTACGGGCTTTGCGCACGCGCCTCTGAATCAACTCATGAGCGTCATGCTGGCTCCGGTGATTTTTGCCCTGCTGGGTGCAGGATTTTTTAGAACCGATGTGAGAATGTTGTTATACTCTTTAATGATTGTTTGGTCGGCTTTGAATGCTCGGTTTCTTTGGTTTATTTTCAAGGAAAAAGGCGCTTTTTTCGCCATAAAAAGTGTGGTTCTAACCCTGATGGACCAAGGAATCATGGCGTTGGGGATCATGGCCGGATTTTTGACTGAAATGATTTTTTCTGCCAAGAGGGAGAGAGTTTGACGGCGCACGAATCGCGGGTGAAATTTTCTTTTATGGGGTATGGGGTGGAAGTTATCTCTGACGATCCCTCAACCATGGAACGCATCCGCCGGGATTACTCATACTTTGTAAATGAGGACGTGTCCGTTGAAACTACTTTTGAGATATTCAGTCAATCTCCGGATTACCGGTCACTCCCGTCTTTGAAGGCGAAATTCTACACGCCGAGGAATATTTGTTACCGCGAAGGGGATAAATCCTTTATCGATTATTTCGGTAAGGGCCTCACG
>CAYUTV010000070.1:3426-6686 GCA_964447745.1 uncultured Planctomycetia bacterium
AGCAAACCCAAGGATATCCCGGAATCGGAACTGCATCTGATTCATCGGATGGAATTCGGATCGAAGTACGTCATTGATATCCGGTATTTTAAAAATAAAATTGTTCAGAAGCCTCTGCCGGTGCGCTACGTGTTCTGTGGTGTAAGGTGCTTGGGCGAGACTTCGGCGATTGAACCCTTGAGTAAAACGGGTGCCTGGAAAGATATGATCGCCAACTCCGTGGTCGGTGTGGGTCTCTATCAGGGTGTGGAGTTTTTATTGCAGAACGGCTTATCGGGGCTCCTAAAGAAGAGTCACGTCATCTTTTCACGGCTGAAAAACACCCACGCCGTGTTGTCGCGGGCAAAAACCTACTCATTGGTGCTCGGATCCGACCGTCAGAAAAATGTGAAGACGTTACTGGAATTCCTGGCCAGGCAACGCGCCCACTCATGAAAAAGATCAAACAAAGACTCGAACGGTTATTCTCCCGGTATAACTTAAACATCGTTCGAGAGTTGATTTCAGGTGATTTTAAGGTCTACGACCACAACTCCGTTCTGGGCGTTCTGTGGAGTCTTCTGAGTCCCGCGGCCACATTTCTCGTCATGTACTTCGTTTTTGAAAATCGATTCGGCCGAAACGTGCCTTTTTATCCGCTGTATCTCCTGATAGGAATCGTGATGGTCAATTTTTTCATAAACGTGACCGGCCGTGTACTCAAAAGCATTTCGTCCAACAGGAACATTCTGTTGAATTCCAAGATTCTCCAGGAGGATTTCATCCTGGCTGAAATATTCGTTCAGACATACAAGTTTGTCATCGAGTTGATTCTGTGTCTCGCCGTGAGTTTATGCTATGGCCTCTTTTCGTGGAAGGCGCTCCTCTTGGCGCTGCCTCTTCTCGTGGCCTTCGTGGGGCTGGTGTCGGGCATCGGATTTGTGCTGGGGCTGCTGCACTGCTTTGCGACTGATATCGAGCACATTTGGCGAATCGTTTCGCGTCTTTTTTTGTTTGTAACGCCTATTTTTTATTCGTTGGAGAACATTACGCCGGGTTTCAGCAAGGTCATTTACTGGGCAAATCCGGTCACACCTTTTTTAATCGCGTTTCGTCAATTGATCGGAGGCGTGCTTCCTTTCGAGCCGCTCAACTATTTGTATTGTCTGATTCTGGGCTGCGCCATTCTTTCGGTCGGATATTTTACGTTCGTTATTTTTGAAAATAAGGCGATAGAGCGCATATGAGCGTTTCCTGCGTACGCGTGGAGCATTTATCCAAATCATTCTCTGTGCCGGATCGCAAGAGCACGATCCTGAAGGTGTTGACCTCACTCCAAAGAGGCGAGCCGCTGCACCGCACGCTGAAGGTCCTGAATGATTTCTCATTTGAGATAAAAAAAGGAGAGAAAGTCGCGATTATCGGAAAAAATGGTTCCGGCAAAACAACGCTGATGCGGCTCTTGGCGGGGATTTATGAACCGACCTCCGGAGAGATTCAGGTGAACGCGACGCCTAGGATGATTTTTAAGGCATCATTCGGCCTCAATCCTGATATTTCTATTCTCGATAATGTCTATCTTCTGGGTGCCATGCATGGTTTCGACAGAAGCGACATGAAGAGCAGGGTTGAAAGAATTCTCACGACGGCGGGACTGGGCCAGTTGCGGTTTTCCATTGCGAAGAATTTGTCTATCGGGCAGGCCCAGCGCCTGGCGCTCAGCGCTTTCTTCGAAGCGGAAGGTGACCTCTTTCTTCTGGATGAAGCCATGGGCTCCGTCGACAATGATTTTGTCAAAACATGCGATGAGTATTTCAGCCGCTTGATGCGCCCGGACAAAACGTTCGTCATGACGTCCCATCAGAGTGCCACGTTGAGAAAATACTGCACCAAGGCGCTGTGGATAGAGCAGGGCACTATCCGCATGCACGGCGATTTCAATGAAGTTATGGCCCAATACGAAAAAGTATAAAAATGAACGTAGCGCCTGACTCAACGGTGATCGTCGGGGCAGGTCCGGCGGGAATGGGTTGCGCGTACACGCTCGCGCAGGCCAGGCGGCCGCTTTTGATCATCGAGCAGGACGACGTACCGGGCGGCTTGTGCCAAACCATGAATTTCTGCGGTTATCTTTTTGATATCGGCGGTCACCGGTTTCTCTCAAAGTCCAAAGAGATCAATCAGTTTTGGCAAGAGATCATGGCCGGTGACATGCTCAGCGTCAACCGACAGTCGCGAATTTTTTTCCGGCATAAATACTTCAATTATCCCCTTTCTTTTTTTAACGTGATGTTCAATCTGGGTCTTTGGGAAGCGTCCCGCTGTGTTGCGAGCTATTTTTTCTACAAATACTTCAAACATGAGAAAGACGATACATTCGCCGGATGGGTCACCAATCGTTTTGGCAAACGGCTTTTCGACATTTTTTTTAAAACCTATACTGAAAAGGTGTGGGCCGTGCCATGCGAGGATATTTCGGCCGACTGGGCCGCGCAGCGCATCCGCGGGTTGTCTTTACGCGTGGCGTTGAAAAGTGCACTGGGTTTAAACCGCAACGGAGCTCCGAAGACGCTGTCGGACCGGTTTTTATACCCGCGAACGGGACCGGGCGAGTTCTATGAGCGTTTGGAAAACAAGACTACGTCGCTGGGGGCCCGGTTTGAATATCGCAAACGTATCACCCAGATACGGCATGACGGTGGAAAAATCCGCTCCGTCAACATCAGCGGCGTGTTGGATAAGAAGGAAGAAGAAATCGCGCTGGAAACGCTTTGCCTGAGCATGCCGTTGCCTTTGGTGATCCGTTATATGGACCCTAAGCCGCCGGATTTCGTGGTGGAGGCCGCCAAGAAATTGGTATTCCGGGATTTTATGGTCGTGAACATTATTTTGGATAAAGAACATATTTTTCCCGACCAATGGTTATACATCCATTCACCGGAAGTACGCGTAGGCCGCATCCAGAACTATAAAAATTGGAGTCCGGCGATGGTGCCCGATCTAAAGAAAACATCGCTGGGTCTCGAGTATTTCTGCAATAAAGGCGATGACCTCTGGACCATGAATGACGCTGACCTAATTAATTTCGCCGTGGGCGAGATCGATAAACTGGGCATCGTGTCACGGCGTCACCTGATAAACGGTTTCGTCGTGCGGCGTCAGAACGCCTATCCCGTCTATTCGATGGATTACCAGAACAACATCCAAATCATCAAAGAGTACTTGAAAGGTTTTTCAAATCTATACCCGATGGGGCGCAGCGGCCTTTTCCGCTACAACAA
>CAYUTV010000071.1:0-6436 GCA_964447745.1 uncultured Planctomycetia bacterium
ATTTCCAACAGAGAATTCTGGACCCCATTAAGTATCGTCTTGCGACGCAGGCGGATGCCACAGGCCGTCCCATTCCTCAGGATCTGGAACAATCCTTGTCTCAGATGGTAGTGCCCATGTATTTGGCGTATCCGAAGAGTGACGCAAAAATGTCGGGTCGCGTGATTACGGGCAAAGCGGGACATTTTGTCATAGGCAGGGACGTCGCACCGATGATTGAGGCTATTTTGAAAAATCCTGCCCAGATATCGGAGATGCCGACAGGACAAATAAAAGACATTATTCAGAATGTACGGAACCTGGTTTATTCACGTCGTCTCGCTTTGATTGCTGTTGCGACTTCTAATGCTTTCGTCGAGGGGAGCACGGGGCCTGAGTATGATTATGCGAGGGTTTCATGGAGCGACATGGTGTCAGTCAAGGATGAACTGGCGGTTCTCGAGATTGCCCAAAAGGAAATCGAGAAACGGACTAAAGAAGCCGCCGCGAAAGAAGAGAAACCTTCGGGCGCACGATTATCTCTAACGCGCCGCACATTCATGCAACTGTTGACTGCCTTCGGCGTTTCCTCCGCCATTCTTCCTTCCGTGGATTTGCCCGCTCAGCCCGTGATTGATAGAGGTATCGATGTTGTTCGTCCTGGCATCCGGCGCCAACAGTTGGTGGGACAACGATACGCCAATGTGCGCGTGCCGGAACAAGCTGGAATGTTCTTTGAAACCGATGACTGGGTGTTCGGCGGACCCAAGGAATATGTGGATATTACTCGTGACCGAGTGGTTAATGGACGAGTAGTGCTGGATGCTAAGGGAAAGCCGCTTAGTGCCGATATCCGCGGTCGCCGGATTCAGTTGGTTTTTGATCTAAAGGGCAATTTTGAGTCCTTGGATGTTTACGACATGTCAGGTTTGTCGTTTCAGCTGACGGATATCAAAATCAATGGTAAAACTCCCGAGCAATTTGACCAAGTATTTGATATTAGGAGAGATGCCGCGGGTCGTGTCATTCGTGTCGGACGTCCTTTGGACGGCGATCGAGATATTATACAGGCTAACATGGTTTCCAGGATTACGCGCAACCCTGACGGACGTCCCATCGGACGTATTATTTCGGCTATTAAAGGCCAAAAAGGGTTCGTGATGAACAGGTTCAATCCATTTCAGAGAATCCTGAGAGCGGATGGAACACCGACGGATATTTATGATGATAAGGCAACGCTTTGGGCATCGGATATCCAGCAGTCTTTCCCGGTAGGAAAAACGCCTGATGGCTTGGAGATCTACGAAGTACGTACCTATCTAAAAAATGCCGTGGGAGAGATTCTATGGTTAGAGGTTGCGGGTCAGAGTGTTCCTCAATACACGGCTCACCTAGAGTACCGTAAGAAAGTTAAGACAGCTCTCGGAGATTCACGCAGTCTTCTTGTGCGCGTGCAAAGCGGACAATTTACGACGGACGTGTACCATGAGTATGACCAACAGAAGCAGGAATATGTCGACGAGACTCATCGATTTACGTTCCAAGGCAATCAGATGCAGTCCAGGTCCGATTTCCTGGGCTATACAAATCGATCCGAAACAAGCGACTCGCCGGCTCCGCAAAGAGTCGTGTACGTCCGTGAATTTCAGCGCGACGCACAAGGATTGATTTATAAGAAGTCCTTCAAGGCGGACGGCACGCACGACGTGTTTACCGCCGCGGAAACCAAGATCATAGATACCCAATCGAATACGGCCAGGGCGCACGAACTGATGAATCTCGCCTTCACGATTGATAAATTTCAGTATTACTACGCAAATGGATTGTTCATGGGTGAAGTGATTCACTCATCCCGTGAGAATGAGATTAAACTGCTTGATGAATTGATTCAAAAAACGCCTGCCGGCCCGGCGCAGATCGCTCTGCGAGCTAAACGTGATGAATTGGTCCGAGCATCGAGAGACGTCGCGCAGGTTACGATTGTAAATAGACCCTTTGATCGCGGCCGCGAACATGCCGAAGACATGCAGACCTATCACGCCGCCGGTCCTGCCATAAAATTTAGCGAACGCACAGGGAATCTTATCCTTGCGCAGAGCCCGGACGGAAAATTTAAGCGGTTAGAGGACCTCATCGCCCAGGCTTCGGTTGGCTCCAAAGGAACGAAACGTACGGTAATCGCGGGACATGATGAGAAGAATAATACCATTGTCAGCGAAACAACTTCTCAGTTCATCGACGGTGTTTCTCAAGAGGACAGTGAGTTCGGGCTTCTTAAAACGTATGACGAGCACGGCAAGTTGCTTGCCATTGAGGCGCCCGGACGTTTCAAAACCTATGTTTTGAGAAATCCCGCCAATAAACAGGAATTGCGCCAGCTGACGTTTGGGTATAACGCAGCCGCGTCGAAACCCGAACAACCGGTTTATAACATTCCATTATCCGTTGGTATCCCGCTGAGGGGAGAGCTCGGCGCCGCAAATAGCTATGATTTGCTATATGCGCCTGTGGCATTGCCCGCCACTGTTCAGGAAGCAGTATCTCCCGAGTTTCGTCTTTTCCATAAAAATGGCCAGCCTTTTACCGCGGAAGAGATGAGCCTGATTCAAACCGCCGAATTAACGGGACCGGCCGCTGAAGCTCAGTACAAGCTACTAAACGATGCCAAGGTGATTGGCGCCAAGCGTCAACACGATGCCTCAGGTACCTTTATTAGTCAGTACGGCGCCGGAGGTCTTGTCATCGAAGTGTTGTTTGACGAATTTAAGCTGGTCCGCGGAATGCGTGCCCTGTCGCCCAACGATAAAGGTGAGAGAACCATTCCCATCAGTGTCGGCACCACGGTGCGTTATGATGCAAATAAAAATGCGATTCTTGAAACATATGAGTTTATGCCTTTCATTCGGCGCGATGCGGACGGGAAAATCATTACGCAGAAGATCATGGATGATCAGGGTCGGGAAATGGAAATGCCGAAGCCGTTTTTAAGAGAAAGAACCACGGGAAACTTTATCGATCCGAATCTTTTAACGCGTGCAGACTTGGACAATCCGGCAAATCCTCTTCAGGACCGTTTTGAAGCGGTGAAGAAAACTGTCGTGGTGAATCCCGTGGGCAAGGTCTTGAGCGAAGACGCCTATGACGTTCGCGTTCGTTCACAGTATGACGGAGCTTCACGCGAGTTTATGCGCTTTGCGGTAGGAGAAAACGGCAATCCTTTAAGCCATGGGTTTATTACCGAGCATGTCACTGAGTTTGCGGGGAGATCGGTTGAAGGCGTTATCGTCGAGCAGAAGAATTACCGTTACGATACGGCGGGCGAGTTCATTCTGGCTTTCCAAGGTGAGAATCTGATCAAGATCGCTCCGAAGGACAGTCAAGGACGAGCGGTTCGCGTAGATTTCCTTGAGCGCGGTGCCTATGTGGTTCAAGACGCGGACGGAAAGCTTATCTCTGTCAGGGCTTCGGACATTCAGATCACCGATGAAAACGGAAGGCGAATTGATACTCTTCGAGATCTTAAGTTATATACGGTAACGTTGAAAAAAATATTTGATATTGCGACAGGTAGGCTACTTTTTATAGAGAACGGCAATGTGTTGATCGAAGTGAACTATGTGAACGGTTTACCTTTCGGCCAGACCGCGTATTCTTGGGATTCTGTTAATAAGAAGAAGATCCTCGATGGCAACGGCGATCCGATTATTCTAAAGAAAGCCGTTACGACGTCCACCATTGTAAGAGACGGGTTGACGCTGCCTGTAACCGAAGGCGTCATCTACCGATACGTCCGACGTCAGGAAGCCGACGGACAAATGGTATGGGTGCCCAAATTAAATAAGCAGGGCGAGCCTATCGCGTCACCTTTCAGTGAACCTTATTTCCCCAATGGCAATTTGGCCAATCAACTTTTCGGTGATATGCGTACAGATGTGGAATATGAGAGCGGTCTGGAAGTTGGTCGCACCGCGGTGTATGTCGACGGAAACAACGAACGTGTTCAAGGAAACGGTTCCATCACCGGATATAAGAACGAAGGCAAGGTTCTGGTTATCGGGCAGCAACTTTTCCACTACAGCGAAGGACAGCGTTTGAATTCATCGGACTTACTGGAGCAGGAAGAAGATCAGGTTGGTACTCAACTGATCCTCAGAGACAAGGAGCGCAAAATAGAAACGCGCATGCTTGTGGATCCCGTTACCAATTTGAAATATGGATTTGAGCTGTATAGAACGGTTACCTGGAACGGAGTGGAGCGTACTCTGTTATTTGAGAGAAGCACCAGCATAGATTACGCGGATGACGGTTCGCCGGTTCTGGATGTTGAACATTTCTATTACAACGAAAATGGAGAGCAAATCGGTTCAGTAATGACAATCGATGTGCGGCACGCCAGCGGCAAACTGGCCGCGCGGACGGTGAACGGGCGCGTGACCAGTTTTCGTGACGCTCTTGAATCAGGCACACATTTGGATGAACCAAGCCAGACCGCCGGCGTGGAAAGTCTCAAACCCACGGAAAAAACAACAGCCTTTACCTTTGATCCTTCCGACAAATCCACCACTCAAACAATTGCTAGTGCGTTCACAGGCGACGTTATCAAGATCGTGGATAGAGACAAGAACGGGTATTTGGAAAAAGTGACGCGTGATGGTTTTGAGATATCTTATGACATCGCATACGAAGCCGCGACAGGCATTCAGCGCCCCTTAGCCGATGCCAAAGGAATTCGCGGGGTTTACCGCATTGAGAACGGTATCAGGACACTTTTTGAGACCATCGATTGGTCTATCGATGAAGAGGCCAAGCTGATCACTCAGATTAAAACGCGTGTGGACGGCGGTCGTGAAGAAAAGGAAATTTATACGTTGGATGGAATTCTCGTATCTCGCACTATCAAATTGACGCATATTCACGGAAACAAGGAGATACTATTTCACGAGCGCACGGAGATGGATGTTGAAGCATCGCATGAAAAGGGTTTTGAGGTACCTTTGCAGTCTTGGAACATTATTCGAGGCGATGAAGAGGGCAAACGTACCAAGACACGGACCTATTTCGACCATCGTTATGATGAGAACGGTATTCCTACGATGAATGTGCGGGACGAAATTCTTCAACATATCAAAATTGTCAAGACAGACGCCGATGGTAATTTGCATAGCGAATCTTGGACGGATCCCAGCACTCAAGGTACATGGGTCACTGATGTGACAGGCATGGAGAACCGTTATCTGGGTCTTCGTAAAACGTCTACGCTAAGCTTCATTGATCCCGAAACCCAGACGAAGATCAAGGTAGCCACGTTTACCTTCCAGGAATCGACAACATTTAAAGCGATAATTCCTCCCAATGTGGATTTTAGCGTTCTGCACGTGGACAATGACCCTGAGGACAGGTTGATGCATTACCGCGTAGATATGCACGAATCCAAAGCGCACTACGATGCATATTACTTGGATGGGGATCCTTATGGCCGCTCGCCGGTAGTGGAGCAAGGTTCCAGCCAGGTGCTTACACGTCAGTATTTTCGTGGAACGTTAATTCCCGTTCAGACGACGGTGCTTGATCTTGAGGGTAAGGTGAAACTACGCTATGAAGTGCCTGTGATCGATGAGCAGGGGCAAGAGCAATTGCCCATCGACAACGAAACAGGCAATTTGGTCGCCAAAGTTTCATATCCTGACGGCGAAACATTCAATATGCAGTTTATTCCTTTTGATCCTTTGGGCCGCGAAGTGGGTCACGAGCGGATTGGCTATCACTTTAAAAATGATTGGAAGCTGAAGATTCCGGGAGTCAAAGACGGTCAACCGGTTGCCAACATCGTTCCGTTCGGTGTTCTGCCTCAGAGCACGATCATCCATCCGGACGGCCATGTGTTAGGAACATTTACTTACGACCGGTCAGAAACACGCCCCAATGGCGGCACGATTCATATTTATAAAGCCAAATGGGAAGCGGTTTCGGATGACATTAACTTTAACATTTCTACCATTGAAGTGGCATTCACCGCGGAAGGCGACAGATACTACGAACTTTACGGGGAAGCGACGCCTTACGGTGGTTTGGAACCCAATACCAAACTCTATTTTAAGAACAATTACCCTTATATCGCCATTTCTGAAACCAAAGGGCCTACCGATGTGTTCGTGGTGCGAAACATAGAGGGCGAAGGTATGTTCCCCGGCTATGTCCGCGTATGGAAATTCCCGGTACGCTTGGATGGCCAAGACGGGATCACTCTGGATTTTGACAACGACGATTATTGGCTCAACGGCGGCGGCTATAAAGAATATTACAACGACCGCATCGAAGTGGAAGTCCATAACCGTTATATCACGCAGCAGCACGGCGAGCGTTCGCGGCCCTGGTGGGCGCCGCAGTCTACACGTTTCTATAGTTCTGTGCGTTCGAGCGTGGTAGGCAATATCGTATCCATGGTATTTAAGACTCA
>CAYUTV010000072.1:0-3796 GCA_964447745.1 uncultured Planctomycetia bacterium
ACTTAAAATCCTGTATCCTTCGGGGTGTGTGGGTTCGATTCCCACTCCCGGCATTCACTTAATAGCTAGCGTTATGATTAAAAGGCTGGTATTAGGATTTTTATTTTTTGCCTTGCTGCTATCTTTTGGCGAGGGGTCATCCGCTTATGCGAAGACCGAATATACGGGACAGCAGATAACGTATTGTCCGAAGTGCCATTCTTCGGCGGAAGAAGTAAAACGTTGTATTCCGGGACTGGATGCAGAAGGAAATAAAACGAGAATGGATATGATTCTCGATTTCTACTGCAAAAAGTGCAAAATTTTTTTATCAGACCTGGAGAAACAAGATTTTCCGGGCAATTAGCTCAGTTGGTTAGAGCGTTTCCTTGACATGGAAAAGGTCAGAGGTTCGAGTCCTCTATTGCCCACGTTTTTTTGGTGGCTGCGATTTGGGCAGCGGGTCCTGCCGCCTGCGGGACTCTTTTTATGCTCAGCTCTTCGAGCCTGCGCGTAAAAAGAGGACTCCCCTCCGGCGTCACCCGCTGCGAAAAAAATCGCAGCTTGTTATAAAAGTGTTGTTCATTAGAGATCCTCGACTGGTAGTGGTGGGCAATAGTGGCAAAAACGTCTGAGCAGTACACCGAACTCGATAAGTTGAGGCACAGCTGTGCGCATGTGCTGGCACAGGCGGTGAAGAGAAAGTTTCCCAAGGCGAAATTGGGAATCGGACCGCCGGTGGACGAAGGATTTTTTTACGACATTCAGTTTCCTGAGCCGGTCAGCGAAGAAGCGCTGAAGGAAATCGAAGCCGAGATGGAAAAGATCATCAAGGCCGATTATCCGTTTAAAGCTGAAGAAGTTTCCGCGGATCAAGCGCGGAAGATTTTCAGCGAAAAAGGCGAAGATTTTAAGCTGCAGATCATCGATCAGGCGGCACTTGGCGGAGAGAAAATCTCCATCGTTACGGACGGCGATTTTACCGATCTTTGTAAATATCCGCACGCGCATTCGACGGGACTCATCAAGGCATTCAAGCTGACGAGTCTCGCGGGAGCGTACTGGCGCGGAAATGAAAATAATCCTGTGATGCAGCGCATTTACGGAACTGCGTTCTTTTCTAAAAAGGAACTCGATGAATTCCTCAAAATGCGCGAAGAAGCCAAGAAGCGCGATCATCGCAAGCTTGGCAAAGAGCTCGATTTCTTCTCGATACAGGAAGACGGCGGACCGGGACTGATTTTCTATCATCCGAAAGGTGCTCTGCTTCGGCACTTGATTGAAGAGTTTGTGAAGAAAGAGCATTTGAAGCGCGGTTATCAGTTTGTGATCGGCCCGCAGATTTTAAAGAGCGACGTGTGGGTGCGTTCCGGGCATTATGCGAACTATAAGCAGAACATGTTCATCTTCAAAAACGAAGAGGACAAGGAATACGCGCTGAAGCCCATGAATTGCCCCGGGCATATGTTGATCTACGGGACGAAAGGCCGCAGTTACCGCGATCTGCCGCTAAGATTTTTTGAAATGGGCAATGTTTGCCGCAATGAGAAGTCGGGCGTACTGCATGGACTTTTGCGCGTGAGAAATTTTACGCAGGATGACGCACATATTTTCGCATTGCCTGAGCAGTTGCAGCAGGAAATCGCCGACGTCGTGGATTTTGTATTTTTCGTGCTCGATACGTTTGGATTTAAAGAACGCGAGATTGAAATCAGCACGCGGCCCGAAAATTCCATCGGCACCGATGAAGACTGGAAGCGGGCGACAGATGCGCTGGAAGGTGCGCTCAAGTCCAAAAAGATTCAGTATCAGATTTGTGAAGGCGAGGGCGCTTTTTACGGGCCCAAGATCGATATCAAGATTAAGGATGCGATCGGTCGTTCCTGGCAGTGCAGCACGATCCAGTGCGATTTCGCGTTGCCAGAGAGATTTGAGTTGGAATACACGGGGCAGGACGGTGCCAAGCACCGCCCCGTCATGATTCACCGCGCGATTCTCGGAAGCGTGGAGCGATTCATGGGAACGCTCATCGAGCATTATTCGGGAGCGCTGCCCGTATGGTTGTCGCCGGTGCAGGTGTGTTTGATACCGGTGTCGCAGCCGCACGAGGAATACGCGAACAAGATTGCGGGTGAGCTGGAACAAAAAGGTTTTCGAGTGGAAGTAAAGCGCTCCACTGAGACGCTCGGGGCGCGGATTCGTCTCGCGCAAAACGAGAAAATCCCTTACATGCTTGTCATGGGGGACAAGGAAATACAGTCCGGCAAGGTGGCGGTGAGATCCCGCTCCGCCGGAGACTTGGGGGCCGTGAGTTTTGAGGAATTCCTGGCAAAAATCACGGACGAAGTCGGAAATAAAAAGTAAACATATCCATCAGGAGGTAAAGTTATTTCCAAATCACATGTAAGAATCAATGAATCCATCCGCTCCGCTCAGGTCCGGCTCATCGATCAGGATGGAAATCAGGCGGGAGTCGTGACGATTGCGGAAGCGCTGAGAAGGTCAAAAGAAGCGGAATTGGATTTGGTTGAGGTGGCCGGACAGGCCGCCCCCCCTGTCTGCAGAATTATGGATTTCAGCAGATTTAAGTACGACCAGGAAAAGAAAGAAAAAGAAGCGCGCAAGAAGCAAAAGGTCATTCATCTTAAGGAAATCAAATTTCACCCGTTCATCGAAGAGCATGACTATATGGTGAAATTTCACGCGCTGGAGAAATTTTTAAAGCAGGGTGACAAGGCCAAGATCACGATGGTGTTTCGCGGCCGCGAAATGAATTACATTTCGACCGGGCGGAAAGTGTTGGAACGCTTAAGCCAGGAAATAGCGCCCCTAGGGGAAGTGGAAAAAGCGCCGATAATGGAAGGCAGGATGATCACGATGATCATCATGCCGAAATAACGGCGCCGTAATCAGTAGAGGAAACAATGGGAAAACTTAAAACAAACAAATCGACCAACAAGCGTTTCCGCCGCACGAAGAGCGGAAAATACAAAAAAGCGCGCGCCGGAAAGAGACATCTCGCACAGGGCAAATCGACCAACCGGAAGAGAAAACTGCGCAAAAGTGATCTCGTGAAGGGCCGATTTAATCTGCAATTGAGGAGATTGATGCCGTATGCCTAAAGCCAAAACAGTACCGGCCGGTAGAGCCAGACGCCGTAAGTTTTTAAAACGCGCGAAAGGTTTCGTTGGAGGCCGTCGTAAGCTATATAGAACCGCACGTGAAACTGTGCAACGCGCTCTCATGTTCGCGACGCGCGATCGCCGTGACACGAAGTCCGTCATGCGTAAACTCTGGATCACGCGTATTTCCGCGGGTTGCACGGAGAACGGTCTGACGTACAGCACGTTCATCGGCGGATTGAAGAAGAAAAAAATCCAGCTCGACCGCAAGATTCTTGCGGAGTTGGCCGCGAACGACCGCAAGGTGTTCTCGGAGTTGGCGTCCATCGCCAAGGGTTAAACGACCATCGGGAAATTTTCTTCATGATTGAAGCGCTGAAGAATCTGGAACATCAAGCCAAAGACGAAATTGCTTCGGTTTCCGATTCGGCTCTTCTGCAGGAATTGAAAGTCAAGTATTTGGGAAGAAAA
Source organism: uncultured Planctomycetia bacterium (assembly GCA_964447745.1). Taxonomy (GTDB): domain Bacteria; phylum Omnitrophota; class Gorgyraeia; order 2-02-FULL-51-18; family 2-02-FULL-51-18; genus CAYUTV01. Next base: position 3,573 of record CAYUTV010000072.1, read on the forward strand.
GGCCTCTTAGCGGCCGTTTCTTCCCAAATGTCCCAGGTCCCCGCCGAACAAAAACGTCTCGCGGGGCAGGAATTGAACCGCGTTAAGACCTTGCTGGATGAGCTGTTTCAGTCTAAAGAAGGATCGCTCGGCCAATCGCAGTCGGCCGTGAAGGCAATAGATACCACGATGCCCGGCACGTTTTACGCGCCCGGGCGGCTTCACCCCTTAAGCCAAGTCATCTC
>CAYUTV010000072.1:3896-6403 GCA_964447745.1 uncultured Planctomycetia bacterium
TGCCCGGCACGTTTTACGCGCCCGGGCGGCTTCACCCCTTAAGCCAAGTCATCTCCGATATTACTAAAATTTTTGCGCGCTTGGGTTTCTCCGTCGTGCAAGGTCCCGAAGTGGAGACGGAGTACTATAATTTTGAAGCGCTGAATATTCCTCTGGATCACCCCGCACGCGACAGCTTCGACACTTTTTATCTCGAAAACGGGCGTCTTCTGCGCAGTCAGACCTCTACGGTTCAGATCCGCGTCATGGAAAAGACGAAGCCCCCTGTAAAGATCATCGCGCCGGGAAAAGTTTATCGCCCCGATGCTACTGACGCTACGCACTCGTTCATGTTTCACCAGATAGAGGGCTTGATGGTGGACAAAGACGTCAGATTTTCTGATTTGAAAGGTGTGCTCTACGCATTCGCGAGAGAATTCTTCGGCACCGAAACAAAATTACGCTTCCGCCCGCATTTTTTCCCGTTCACAGAGCCCAGTGCTGAAATCGATATTTGGTCACCCACACGTCACGAGTGGCTGGAAATCCTGGGCGCCGGGATGGTGCACCCCAATGTGCTCCGCGCGGTTAAAATAAATCCTGATGATTATTCAGGCTTTGCTTTTGGCATGGGTGTCGAACGCCTCGCGATGCTGAAATACGGCGTCGAGGATATTCGGCACTTTTTTGAAAATGATCTGCGTTTTCTCAAACAATTTTAGATTATGAAACTACCCGTCGAGTGGCTTAAAAAATACATCACCGTTTCTCATTCCGCCGACAAGCTTTCCGACCTCTTGACGATGTCAGGGTCCAAGGTGGAAGGCGTTCAGAAAATAAACGGCAGCGATGTCATAGAAATCGAAGTGACGACAAACCGGCCGGATTGCCTGAGTATTCTGGGACTCGCGCATGAGATTTCTGCGATAACGGAAAAAAAGGTTCAGTACCCGGCGTTGTCCAAGACCGCCGCAAAATCGAATACTGCATTCCAGATAAAGATTGAAGATAAAAAAGGCTGCCCGAAATACACGGCGCGTTTTCTTTCCGATGTTTCCATAAAGGAAACACCTTCGGAGGATCAAAAACTATTGTCTCTGGTGGGTGTTCGTACGATCAATAACGCGGTTGATGCGACGAATTTTGTATTATTTGAAATGGGTCAGCCGCTTCACGCGTTCGACGCCGATAAATTAAAAGGATCGCAGATTATCGTGCGCCGCGCTTTCAAAAATGAAAAATTTGTGGCGATCGACGGCAATGAATACACGTTGGATGAAGGTACACTGGTTATCGCCGATGCGGAACGCGCTGTGGCGATCGCGGGAGTGATGGGCGGTAAATTGACCGAGGTTACATCGGGCACAAAAAATATTCTTCTCGAATCCGCTTATTTTGATCCTGCGTTGGTACGACGCGCGTCGAAGAAGTACAAATTGTCCACGGATTCGAGCTACCGGTTCGAACGCAGTGTCACTTTAGAAAATGTCGAGCAGGCCTCACGCCGCGCGGCGGATCTCATTTTAAAATGGGGCGGCGGCAAAGAAACCGGATTTATCTCAAAAGATTTTGCAGCGAAATCCAAACCAAAATCCGTGAGTGTCAGTCTAGGCGGCGTATCGCGTCTCCTGGGTTTGGATGTTTCCGCCAAACGCGCTTCAACCATTCTGAAAAACTTAGGCTTCACCGTGAAATCTCTCGGTAAAGACAAGATTTTCGTGACACCTCCGCCGTTTCGGCGCGATATTGCACGCGAAGCCGATGTGGCCGAAGAAATTTTACGTATTGAAGGATTTGATAAGGTACCGGCTGCGATTCCTACGACGCATCATGCCGTGGACAGCGTGCGGGATCTCAAGGCGGAGGGAATGTTGGCGCTTAAGCAATACATGGCCACTCTCGGTTTTCAGGAAATCATCACGTACAGTCTTTTGTCCAAAAAAGCGCTGCAACAGTCGGGATATCAGGAATCGGACGCGCATCGCCTGAGAAACTTTGTCAGCGCCGAACAGGAATTTTTAAGGCCGTCTCTTTTGCCGGGAATGCTGACGACGATTTTATTCAATCTGAACCGCAAGGCAGAATCTCTCAAACTTTTTGAAATCGGGAATCGTTATGTGAATGGAAAAGAAGAAACGGTGCTCTCCGTGGGGCTGTGCGGAAGTCTCGAAGAAAATTGGCGGCGCAAAGAAGAAGCGTCTTATTACGATCTTAAAGGTGTCCTTGAAAATATGGTTCATTCGTTCAGCGGCCCAAATTATCATTGGAATGCCGGGCCCGTTTCCACGCTGGAAAACGCGAGCGTGCTAACCATTGGAGGCGAGGAAAAGGGATCAGCAGGATTTGTGGCCCGCAGAATACTGGTTTCCTGGGACATTCCCAAGAATGTACTGTACGCGGAGATCAGTCTCGAAAAATGGCTGGACCGATCGAAAAGCGCCGGTAAAGTGAAAGCGGTAAGTAAATTTCCGGCGGTGCGCCGCGATATTGCATTTATCATCGACGAAAAAATTCCCGTAACCCGTCTT
>CAYUTV010000073.1:0-3210 GCA_964447745.1 uncultured Planctomycetia bacterium
AACGCCTATATCTCCGAAGACCGTTTTTCAAAGGTTCCCAAGGTTTTTATAGAGAAAGACCGGCGCACGGCCGTTGTCCTGTACCGCGCGATGCGCGCCGCGCAGTCTCTGTTGCCCCTGTTTGAGAAGTATATATTTAACCAAGATACCGTGCTGTCTCCGGAGGATCTGAGATCACTGAGCGAAGCGGTGATGCGGACCGCGGGAGACGACGCCGAAGTGCGTAATGCCGTGGTCGATTTCCTGGGACGCATCTATCGATCCATTGATGTTCTTACAGTCGAAGAGGATGCGGACGCCTTGAGCGACAAAAAGATGATCACGCTCAAAAATTACCAGCGAATCATGGGAGAGCTGAGAAAGCTGATTCGCCGGACCGTTGAGATTACCGATCTCTTGGAAGGTCGAACGGTATCCAAGGGGATTGACATCAATTTTGGGACCAACACCGAGAGAGCCATTTTTGAAAAAGTCCGCCAATCAAACCCCGGTGCGCTCGCGATAACAACGGAGACACCGAGAGTATTGATTATCGGCGGTAGCTTGGCGGAACTTAGATTTCTGATGGAGAATTATCCGAAGGGCTTTTTTGATGTTGTCAGCTTGAGCCAAGGCTCTCTCGAGGAGTTGCGTAACGCGATGAATGCGGAATCTCGCGTCGGTCAAGTAAAGCTGTTTTTTGGGGATGCCTCACAATTAAACCGCGAGACTTTTCCCGATGCTTCTTATGATGTGATCTTCGCCGAAGGTGTGGATGAATCCGCTTCCATCGCCGAGGGTGTTCTCCGCGGGATCGCCGCTCAGGAGGAACGCCTGCTTCGCCAAAATGGTTTTATTTATCACCGCTATGTGAATGCCGTGATGGATTTGGAAGATATCTCGCGCCACCACGAAAAAGCGGTACGGGAAGGGCGGTTGGTTCCCGTGATTCATGACCCGCAAGAGCCCGCCGTGATTCTGAAGTATCCAACACCTTTCGATCCCGGCGCCGCTACCGGTGCACGTCTTGCGACGGCAGACGTCGCAGAGTCGGACGAATTCTCGGAATTGGAAATCAATCCTGCGTATAAGGCGCTGAAGAATCGATTGGCCGGCGTATTGTCCGCCGAGGAATTAAGAATGATCACCGCTCAGACCGATGAATTCCTGCGGCATCAGTCCGCATTCTCATTCCGTAATGCGCGCGCGTTGGTGCATCTGATTGATTTGCTGTTCTCTCCTTACTCGGATAAACGAATAGGAGACGCTCTGCTGGAATTCGAGTCTACGTACGGCCTCGTCGGCGACAATCTCAATACGAACGCGTTGTCGCAGAACGGCAGTTTGCTGAGTTTTCATTTTGCTCATGTCTTACTGGAGAGAGAATATGAGATTTTGGCGTTATCTGCCAAGGTCAGAACCGAAGCAGGGGGCGCGGAACCCGATGCGATCGTGAGAGATCTCGAGCAAAACGAGACGCTCCTGGCCGAATTCAAGAGCACCGCGCAAACGTCCCTCAGTAAATTTTTAGAAGGTTACGCCGATCAAATGAAGAAATACATACGAACCATCTTGCTGAGCGAGACGGTGGACGGGACCTCCGAGATCTTTCCCCAGGAATTGCATATTGACGCTCCGGTGGGCGTGCTTCTCGTTGTCGGGGATAAGCTGGTTTCCGGCAAGGAAGAATGGGATGTTAAAAATCGCATTCAAATCTGGTTTGACGAGCGAGTGGAAGAAGTGCGAACCGATTTGCGGGCGAGGAACCTTGGGATAAAGAACAATGATCCGCGTCTCGCGGTGGAATTTATTTCACAACCCTTCTTATATGCCGCGAACTCTGCGGATATCGCGAAGATCGAACAGGCGAACCCCAGAGCGTTTTCTCCCGAAAAATGGACGAGCATCAAAGCGGTTCTGGATCGATATCTGGCCGAACCTGAATTTCGTTTTATCAGCCCGGGCCGCTCTGAAATATACCGCTACTTTATGAGCCAGGAAGGCCGCGATATCGTGGAAACATGGACGGATGAAGAACTCTACAATAAGTATTTGAGACTTGGTGAGGACGCTGAGAGCCGTGCAGCCAAAGTCCGATCTGTTTCGGGCGCCCGCTTGATTAGCGCGCCGCCCGCCGTCCGTTATCTACCTCAAGGCGTTTCATTCGCTTCGCTGCCACCCGACCAAGCGGCCGTGAATGGCCTCTCCGATTCCGAAAGAGATCTCGTGATTCAGCTCGCGATCCGGGGCGAGAAAGCGCTGAGGGGAATAGCGCCGTTTGAATTTCGATTGGCGGACAAAAAGTTTTTAAGCGGAGTTTCCGTCGTTCGCCAGCGTGAGGGGTTAAAGGTTCTGTTTACCCATAGAGATGTGCAGGTGGCTTCATATCTTGTTTCGAATGACACAATCGCCAATGCTCGCACCGATGCGAAATTGGATGCCGAGGCCTTCCGCCTGCTCGAGGTGCGTCACGAGAGGGAGCGCTTGGACAAAGAGGTGGGGCTTGCCATTCTTCGGGCGGATGGGGCCGAGATCGATTCCACAAAACCCGTTATTCTTCAGTACGTGATCAAAGATTATTTTGGGACGGCTTATACGCCGGAGATCGCCGAACGCATGATACAAATGGTTCAGGCGTTGCGCGATACGAATGTGGCTGTGCAATTTATCGCCGATGACGGGTCGCTGGCGGACGAGTCTCAGCGGCCGAATTTCACCGATCCGCAAATCGTGATGATAGGCGAAGCGAATTCACAAAATACCGATACGGCCTCCGACAGACGTTTGGTGCCCATCGAACCGCAAACGCTAAAGGGAGACGTTTACTCCGTGTATGCGGACCAGGCGATTGTGCGCTTGGCGGTGGCCAGCGGCCGCTTGAGGGTGAAGGACGGAAAACTGCTGACAACGGTTCCCGAAGCGGTCAGCCGCGCCTTTTCCACGCTGCTTCCCATGAGCGTTCGACAAGAATTCAACAAAGACCGCCTGAACTTTATGAATGCGATGGTCAATCCGGCAGGAAAATCGGCTTTGTTGAGAAAAATTTCTATCCCCGAGCTGGCAAAACTCAAGCTCGACGAGATCCTGGCCCTCCTGGGCATAAGGATAGCCGCCGTAGACACTTCGGCCTAATCCCGTCTGGCTTGCCTAAGCCGTTTCTTGATGTTATAGTACTGCGTCTATGGACGCGATACACGCCGTTTGGACATTCCCCGCAATTATTTTCGCCGC
>CAYUTV010000073.1:3310-6229 GCA_964447745.1 uncultured Planctomycetia bacterium
CTGCTTTATTTCGTTTATATTTACTTTAAATCGACGTTGACGATGATGGACGGCGTGGTTTTGGTCGCCATCTATTCGGCCTATTTATTCCTTCTGTCCAAGATGCCCGCTGCCGCGCATGAAGAAGCCGAAGATCTGGGCCGCGTGCCACGCTGGGCCATGGGCTTGAAAAAACCCAACAATTATATCGCGATTCTCGGAATGTTTTTTGCCGGGGGACTAATTCTTTGGTTTGTCGCGCATCCGTTCCTGGAATCGATGCTGGCCGTGGCGTTGATCGTCGGTATGTCGCAATTTGTTTTTGTGCAGTGGGTGGCGCCTTTTTTAAGCGAATTCCCGGAAAAGGTTTCGGCGTTTAATTGGGCACGTAAGGCCAACAAGGCGCCGATGGCTCTTACAAATTTTGTTTCCTCGTCGATCAATCAATGGACGGTGCTTGTGGCGACGGTGCCGTTTATCTATTCTTTTGGCGTGGGGCAACCCTCGCATATCGTATTTGACGAGCACCAGCGCCTTGAGATTCTTTTGACCATCGTCCAGTCGTATCTCGGGTTCCTTTTCCTGGCGAGCATGGACTTTGGGTTTCTCGAGGCGACGGGACTTTTTGTATTATGGTTGTTGCAGTTTATTGTGCCGGATTTACGTGAAGAAATTACCTGGGTTTACGGAATATGGGCATTGTTTGAAACGGGTCGTATGATTAAAAATTGGAAACAGAAAAACGCATTTTCCGTTTTCGCTCTACTGATTCGGACCCATATCCTGAAGAAAACCTGATTTCCCGTCGAATTCCCGCCTGAGACAGGGGTTTGCAATGTTCAAGTGGATACAAAAATCAATCCGTAATTTCATCGTTGTCGTCATTCTGTTTTTTCTTTTTGTCGGTTACTTCAAGTTCAAAGAGTTCATGCTGTTCCGCAAGATCATTCACAATCTAAAAGCTGAATCCCGCATCGCGGAGGTTCTGGTCACGGATTCCAGTCTGGACGAATACACCCGCAAGTACACGACGACGATCAAATTTCTTGAGTACGACGTCAAAGGCAAGCCGCTGAAGGCCAAGTACTTCACCTTTAAAGGCAACCTGATCCAATTTCAAACGTTCGTGGTGCGCTTTAATGACAAATTTATAGAGGAAGGCCACCGCATGAAGGGAAAGAGCATCTATTTCTTCATGAAGGCATTTGTCTTGGACGGCGCCAATACACAGGAGTTTCCGATCACTCCCGTCAACGAGGTCCCCGCGGGATACCGTGTGGGGGATCCTCCGACGACGTTTGAAAAACGCGTTTGGGCGAGGTTCTGGAGCTATGCGTTAAATCCGGATGAGCGCGCGAAAGTCGGCATTAAAAATGCCCAGGTTGAAGCGCCGGGCTCCGTGTTCGTTCCCGGAACGATCTACACGCTGATCATTGAGCATGACGGCGGCATTCGCATCGACACCCGTCCGATACCGGAGATTTTGACCGCGCAATGAAAGACTACATTTTTGTCAAAAATGCCCGTGAGCACAATCTGCAGGGCGTAGACCTTAAGATCCCTAGAAACGCGATGGTCGTGTTTACCGGGCTGAGCGGCTCGGGAAAATCCTCGCTCGCGTTTGACACGATCTATGCCGAGGGTCAGCGTCGGTACGTCGAGAGTCTCTCCGCTTATGCGCGCCAATTTCTCGATCAAATGCAAAAGCCCAACGTTGAATACATCGAGGGTCTTTCCCCGGCAATCAGCATCGAGCAGCGCATTGCCGGCTCCAATCCGAGATCCACGGTCGGCACAACCACGGAGATATACGACTACCTGCGCCTTTTGTTCGCGAAAATCGGAATTCCGCACTGCTATAAGTGCGGCCGCAAAATCACGAGTCAAAGTTCTCAGGAAATAGTCGATCAGATCTTAAAATGGCCCGCAGATTCCAAGATACAGATTCTCGCGCCGGCCATCGAAGGCCGTAAGGGAGAGTATCAAAAAATTTTCAAGGATATCCAGAAAGAAGGATTTGTCCGCGTTCGCGTCGACGGCGAAATGTTTGAGCTGTCAAACCGTGCTATCAATCTGGATAAAAAGAAAAAACACACGATAGACATCGTTGTCGACCGCCTGGTTTTGAAAGAGGGCGTGAAAAAGCGCCTCGCAGATTCCGTAGAAGCGGCCCTCAAGGTAGGCAAGGGCACCGTAAAAGTCGCCCAGGAAGGAGGCAAAGACGTTCTTTTTTCGGAATTGCAGGCCTGTGTGCATTGCGGACTAAGCTTTCCACCGATTGAACCGCGTTTATTTTCTTTCAATAGTCCTTATGGCGCTTGTCCTGAATGTGATGGCTTGGGCAATTGTCTTGAAATCGATCCCGATCTCGTCGTTCCTGATAAATCAAAATCTATCGGAGAGGGTGCCATTGTGGGTTGGAAGCGCGGAGGCAAATCGATGGTTATTTATCTACGCCGCCTTTTGAGAAGCTTGGCCTCCGAACTTGGGTTTAGCATGGACACGGCGTTTAAAGATCTCAAAAAAGAACACAGAGAAGTCATTCTTTACGGTGAAGAAGGGGCAGAGCGCTGGAGTCCTTTTGAAGGCGTAATCCCGAATCTCGAAAGACGCTTCAAAGAGACAGAATCTGAATACATGAAAGAAGAGATTAATAAATTTATGAGTTTGACTCCGTGTGAGACTTGTCACGGCAACCGTTTGAAACCCGAGGCGCTCGCCGTCAAAGTTCATGACAAAACGATTATGGAAATCACTCATTTTTCCATCGAGCATGCAGACCATTTTTTCAATACGGTCAAGTTGACCGACAAAGAAGAACATATCGCGAACCAAATCATGAAAGAAGTGAGAGCGCGTCTGGGGTTCATGAAAAACGTGGGCCTCGGATATCTTTCTCTGGATCGGATGAGCGGAACTCTGTCTGGCGGCGAAGCGCAG
>CAYUTV010000074.1:0-1356 GCA_964447745.1 uncultured Planctomycetia bacterium
TCTCGCATCACCGAATCATACACAATCTCATAGGTATCGTCCGGTAAAGCGCCGTGGGCGCTGCCGTCCGAATAAAGTGCGAGTTTAATCTTGTCGAATTTGAAGTTTTCCGCGACCGCTTCCGAGAAGACAAAGAACGCTTCGACATTGTCTAGTGTTTTCGACATCTCCTTCGTTTTTTCATACAACCGCGATAGCTCGCCGGCTTTTTTCTCAAGCTCCTGCGTCTTTAAATGGATTTCCTGAAGCAGGTTCTTCTCCTGCCTGAGTTTTCTCCCGGCCATCCCCAGCTCTTCATCGAGAAGTTGGCTTTTGGAGAGCGCCCAGTTCCGAAAAGAATAAACGCTGCGCGCGGCCAACAGAGCGAACGCCACGTAATAGGCCCATGCCAGGGGATCAACACCCGGAATCATCGTCACGGAGAACGCGGCAGCCAGAACCATAAAGAATAAGTGCGAGGGTTTGATGCGCAACGAGTAGAGGGGCGCGAGGAATAACGCCGAAAAGAGGATTCCGTTGAATAAGAAAAACTTAATCATCAGGCCACGACCTTGTTGCGGCCTGTTTTTTTGGCCTTGTAGAGACATTGATCGGCCGCCCAGAGCAGCTCTTCTTTGGTGCGGCCCTTATCCGGAAAAGCCGACACGCCGACCGACGCGGTTAGCTTTGTTTCACCGCGGCGCAGCGTGATCTTGCTTCTCTCGATATGCTTTCTGATCTTCTCAGCGACGATAAATGCTTGCTTGCCGTTTTTTCCGGGCAGCAGCGCCACAAATTCTTCCCCGCCGTAACGGGCCACAAAGTCCCCGGGCTCGAGGCACTGTTTGATCAGCGCGGCCGTGTTTTTCAGAACAATATCGCCGGCCGCGTGACCGTATTCATCATTAAACCGCTTGAAGAAATCTATATCCAGCATCAAAAGAGAGAAATGACCTTTGCCGTAAAGAGCTCTCTGTATCTCCTCATTGAGGCGTTCGTGGAAATAACGGTTCAGATACAGACCCGTGAGACCATCCCGGATTGCCAGCTCATCCATGCGGCGGTAGAGGAGAATATTTCTTAAAGTCACCGCGCACAGACCTGAGAAAATATCCATCAACCGTAGATCATCGGCCGAAAAAGCACCTACCTTACGCGAACTTGCGCGCAACACTCCCAAAACTCTTTTTTCGGTAACCAGAGGGCTCGCGCAGAAAGAGCGGATGGCAGGATCGAGGGTTTTGATCTCGTGTGGAAAGCGAAAATCGTTCAGCGTGTCTTCAATGGTGAGCCCCTGCCCCTTCTTCATCACCCACTGGTCGAACAGCGTCCCCTCTTTTTCCTTGATCGATTCGTTCTTGGCGTGCGTGCTCGCCA
>CAYUTV010000074.1:1456-6208 GCA_964447745.1 uncultured Planctomycetia bacterium
AAAAGAAAAGAGGGTTCCTTGAGACTCAGCGCGAGATAAACGGAAACCAGCGCCGCGGCCACCGTCAAAAATGCGGCCGTCATGGGCCCCGACAACGCCCAACTGAATATAAGGATTACGAAGGAGACAAAGAATAGCGGAGAGATCAGCTGATCCGTGAGATGCAGATCCAGCTTGAGCAGAGGCAGGTAGGACATCACCGCCACGGCCCAAATGAAAAGCGCTATGATAGGAATAAAAAAAGGAGGCAGAGAAAAGCCCTCCTAAGGTCAGAGAATCGCTTTTTCGGTATGACTGTCGAAAAAGTGGGCTTTGCCCATATCCAAAACCAAATCTAAATCCTGATTGACGCCCGGCCGCACATGCCCCGAAACTCTGGCGATGAACTGGTTGGGACCCGTGCGCACATATAGATACGCCTCTGCTCCCATCGGTTCGACCACTTCACAGGTTGCGCGAACGGTGTTGTCTGGGGATGCTTCCGAGGCGAAAAGCTTGTCATAGATATCCTCGGAACGGATGCCAAAAATGATGTCTTTATTCTCGTAAGGCGCGATTTTAGGAACATGCGCGTCGGTTACGCGCACGCGGAACGGTCCGTTTTGAAAATGCAGCTTGCCATTCAGCTTGACGATCACGCCTGTGAGAAAATTCATAGGCGGTGTCCCGATAAAACTCGCGACGAACTTATTAACGGGCTGATCGTACAGAGTGATCGGGTCCGCGACTTGTTGAATCAGACCATCCTTCATTACCACGATACGGTCTCCCATCGTCAACGCCTCGGTCTGGTCATGAGTCACATAGACGATCGTGGCTTGCAAACGTTGATGCAATTTTTTGATCTCGGTGCGCATCTGCACGCGCAGCTTCGCGTCCAGATTACTCAAGGGTTCGTCGAACAAGAACACCATGGGTTTGCGGACGATGGCACGACCCAGAGCGACGCGCTGGCGTTGGCCGCCCGACAATTCTTTGGGTTTGCGGTCCAGCAGTTTATTGATTCCCAGAATTTCCGCCGCATCGTTGACGCGCGTGAGGATTTCATTCTTCGGATACTTGCGGAGTTTCAACGCGAAGGCCATGTTATCGAATACGGTCATGTGGGGATAAAGGGCATAGCTCTGGAACACCATCGCGATGTCGCGGTCCTTGGGAGCGATGTCATTGACCATCTTGTTGCCGATGTAGATCTTACCCTTCGTGACTTCTTCGAGACCCGCGATCATGCGAAGCACTGTTGTTTTGCCGCAGCCGGAAGGCCCGACCAACACCACGAATTCTCTGCGCTCAATACCCAGACTTACATCCATGACGGCCTGAATGCCGCCCGGATACGTTTTGCCGATATTAACGAGACTTACTTGTGACATATCAGTTACTCGGTACGTAAGATACAAACTGGCTCAACGCGGACTTGAGCTGTTTGCGGTGAACGATCTTGTCTATCATCCCATGTTCCAACAAAAATTCGGAGGTCTGAAAACCCTCGGGCAGTTTCTGCCGAATGGTTTGCTCGATGACGCGCGGACCCGTGAATCCAATCAAAGCTCTTGGCTCTGCGATGATCAGATCTCCCAGAGAAGCGAAGCTTGCCATGATTCCGGCCATCGTGGGATTCGTCAAAACGGATATAAAAAGTTGTTTAGCCTCATGGTGCTTGGCCAACGCCTGAGAGGTCTTCGCCATTTGCATCAGCGAGAACATCCCCTCGTACATGCGCGCGCCGCCACCCGAGCCCGAAACAATGATCAAGGGCAGGCGGTTCTCAGTGGCGAATTCCGTGAGGCGTGTCAGCTTCTCCCCCACCACCGAACCCATGGAACCCATGATAAAACGCGAATCCGTCACACCCAGCGCGATCCGCTTCTGGAACATAAAACCTTCACCGGTGATGACGGCGTCGGTAAGACCCGTGCTGATCTGATCTTCCTTCAGCTTATTGACATACGACTTGGGTCCGCGAAACTTGAGAGGGTCGCCCGAACACAACCCTTTATACATTTCTTTAAAAGTGCCTTCATCGATTAACTGGCGCACGCGTTCATCGGCTGAAAGCGTAAAATGATGGTCGCACTTGGGGCAAACCTTAAAATCTTCCTCAAGTGTCTTGTTGTAAATGATCTCGCCGCAACCCTCGCACTTGGTCCAAAGACCCTCAGGAATATCCCTGCGTTTTAAAATGCGTATCGTGCTGACTTTGGCTTTCGGATTTAACGTGGACATACTAAGTGTAAGCCCTTCCTTCAGTTACGAAACGAAGGCCGTATTCTAGCACTATTTAATTTGCCAGTAAAGCTTTATAAGTTCTCGAAAGGTTTTTAAAACAAATTTTAATTGGGTGGCTGTCGCTTTGCCTGCGGTGCGGGGGTAATGAGTGACTCCGATCTCCCGGATACGGCAACCGCGCTTTTTGAGGCGGGCGATGATTTCCGCGTGAATCAACAGGTGATTGGACTTTAGCGTGAGATCCTTTAAACAATGTTTGCGGAACAGCTTGAATGCGCAGTCAACGTCGCGCACGGGGATTCCAAACAAAACTTTATTAAGTTGTGTCCAAAGAAAGCCGTTCAAACGGCGATGCGGCAGATCCTGCCTATGAATGCGGTAACCCGTCGCGACGTCGCAGCTATCTATGATCGAAAAAAGTTTTTCTATCTCGGAAAGACGGAATTGATTGTCTCCGTCAGTCAGGAATACGAGATCTTTGGTAGCGCCGGCGAGACCCGTACGAAGCGCGGCCCCATAACCCTTGTTTTGTTCGTGGGAGATCAGCCGTACGCGCGGATTCTTGGCGCTCCAACCGCGCACGATCTTGGCAGAGTCATCGGTGGAGCCGTCGTCCACGACCAGGACCTCATAATCGACGCCGTAGTTCTCGCCCACGGCAACCGCCTGCTCAATCATTCCTCCGACATTCGCCGCTTCGTTATAACACGGAAAAAATAGGGATAGAGAGCTAAGGGCCTGAGGTTTGATCATGTGGCCAATTCGTGGAATACGAGGCCAGTCAGGAGCTTGGGATAAAAATACGTGGACTTCTGCGGCATCTTCAATCCCTTCTTCGAAACGTCTATCATTTCCTTCAGAGAGGTGGGCCTAAGGAAGAACGCCATGTCGAATTCCCCCTGCGTGACTTTGTCGCGCGCCACCTTCGCGTCCCGCGAAAAATCAATCTCGGCGGATTTGGCGATCTTGGTAATTTTAAAAAGAGGTGCTATCAGGTGCTCGTGAAGTACGGCAACATCCAACTGGCGCACCGCATCCGTCTTCAGACCCTTTGTGTATTTTTTATCCAGCGTATAGACATAATAACCGTTTTTCTTTGTATAGATCCCGAAAGGATACGTGCTTTCGCGGCTTTCCAGGCGGTTTTTCTCGAGGCGCTTGAGTACCACGTCGAGGCCGGAAACTTTTTGCAGCGTGCCGCGCGTCGCCAAGAGCTTCAGCGGGTCTTTGACGTTTTTGGGAACGCGAATCAGGCGGTGAGTGGGAAATATTTTAAAAGGATTGTGGTCTACGTCCGCAAAATAGGCCATGACATAGTTCCACGGGGCATTCGTATCCTTAGGCCCCCTGGACGCCATCCAGCGCTTATACTGACAGGAAACTTCGAAACGGTGATGGCCGTCGGCGATGAACATGGGTTTCGTCTTCATGGCCCGTTCGACGCTATTCAGCACATTCGGCCGCGTTTCCACATAGATCCGGTGCCGAACACCGTCAATGGTCACGTCAATCACGGCGGAATTTTTCAGCGTCGGGGATAAAACTTTTTTGATTTCCGCCTTTTTGTCTTCAAACAGGCCGAATATAGGACTTAGATTGGTTTGCACTTCCTTCAAAAGAGCCAGGCGGTCTTTTTTGGGGCCCGCGAGCGTATTCTCGTGCTTCAGAACCGCACCCTCATCGATCTTCATGGCCGCGAGAAATCCCAGGCGTGATTTGAGGCGTCCCTCCTCACGGTAATCCTGCACATAAACATACAGCGCCGGCTCATCTTCCTTCAATAACACGCCTTCGCCTTTCCAGGCCTGGAGATAGGCCTTGGCACGCTTGTATTTATTCTGAGCGGACGAATCCCCCGCTTTTTCACGGCCGAGTTCGAGGCGGATCACGTTGAATGGGTTTTTAGAGTGAAGTACCTCCTGTTCCTTCGGAGAGATCACATCGTAAGGCGGGGCAAATACGGAGTCCAGCTTCTTGATTTTTGAATCGTTGTAACGCAAACCTTGAAACGCGCGAATCTGAGGCATTATCTTTTACCGCTTACATCCGAAAGTTGCAAAAAACGGCAGACCGTCACCAACCAGCATCCTAAAAATACCGCCGCGATATCGATCAGCAGATCTCCGGCGCTCGGTGTCCTGCCCGGCACAAAATATTGATGCCACTCGTCCGTCAATCCGTATAAAAAACCGGCCGTCACGGTCACGGCAAAGAGTCGCCCGCGTCCGCGGACACTCGGCATCAGGGCCCTCGCGAGGAGGATTCCGAGAAGGCTATATTCTACACCATGAATAAACCAATCGGGTGGATATTTTTTCTGAATCAGATAGAATTCGGGGTCCGAGATCGATGAGAGAAAAAAAATGACGCCGGCCCATAGAATCACGGCAAACCAGGCGGCAAGAAGACGCCCGGAGATCACTTAGCGTCGGCCTTCGGACCTTCTTTTTTGGGTTCCGAGGATGATTTCTTGCCGGAATCAGAGGGAGAGGATTTTTTGTAGTCCGTGACGTAAAAACCCGT
>CAYUTV010000075.1:0-6154 GCA_964447745.1 uncultured Planctomycetia bacterium
GGATTCGCGCGGCGCCGTTCATGGCGACTGGATAAACGGCAAAATTGAGTTTTGGTGCGATGGTTGCTGGTCGGATACTTCGCGAGGTTATACTTTCTATAAATCGGGCTGGCTGTCCGCTCCATGGAGAATATGGGCCTCTCAGGGATTAGCTCTCGAGGAGGTTTACAACTCCGCGATCTATGAGGCCGATTACGCCAAAGCGGACGGTATCGCCATCTACATCATCGCTCTTGGAGTGGAGGAACAAGGGTGGTATTACTGCCCCTCAACTAACGTTTGGACTCCCGACAAGAATTATGTCTGCCCCGATCAATTTAAATGCAAACACGATGTAATCATTAATACCATCGACAATGCGGGCTGCCCCGATGAATATTGTCAGAATAGAAATAAAAGCTTTCGGCCAAAACTGGGCGATGATGACCGTTGTTGTATAGACGGAATCACGATGAGCGGTCCCTGCCCCACAAAACTATGTAATGGCCAGCTCATACCGGTAGGCGACACCTGCGTTGCATTGCCAAAAACCAAGTGTCCTGACGGAACGCCGATTGTGGACGGCGTGCCCTGCAAGATTCAATGCCCCACCGGCCAGTGGGTTAACAATTATAGTGAATGTCCGCCTTGTTGGGACGGCGGGCCTGCGGTATCGGGTAGCGGCACATGTCCTTTCCGATGCTGGGACAATAGTGGGGCGGCGAGTCCGGCTTTATGCCCGCCTCAGCCGGGGAAATAGGGAGTTACGTATGAAAAAAACCATTTTTTTCATCCTTCTACTCAGCGCGGCGCACTTTACAAGCGTTCAGGCGTTTGCCTATACGTTCAAGGAAGACCCATACCAAAATGTTAAAAACGATACGGCGTTAAAACGGCACTATTTAAACAGAATTGCCAATGCTCCTGTAGGCCCAAACGATCCCCCGTTTGAATTCAGGAAAGATGAACGCTTCAAGAGACACCAGTATGAGTACATCCATTGGGAGCAAGACCCGCGCACAGGCGTTTGGGAGCCGCGCGGCATGGTGGGAAACAATGTTAACCCCAGCTACCCGATGAAGTGGGGCGAAACACCTTATTATAATCCTGACACTTCGACGCATTCTCAGGGCGCTGTTTACATCACTGACGACGCTAATGATCTTGGGCCCCTTTTTGAAAAGGTCGCCAAGAAAATCAAGACGAGACTCGTAAAATGAAGCCGGCGGCTAGGAAACCCCTCGGCCGCTGTCCCGCTCGCCTCTCCAATAGAAACGGCCAAGCCCTCGTTGTTCTCGCAGGATCAATCGCGTTCATTATCACCGTGGCCGGCGTCGCGGCCGACGTCGCCAATATCTTCACGACAAAAGCTAAAATTCAGAGAGCCGCGGATGCCGCAGCAATGGCGGGGCTGACCTATTATTTGGAACATTTAGACGAACCCACAGCACAGGCCGATGCCAATAAGGTGAGTCGCCGCGTTGCCGACCTCAATCTATTGAAAATGGGCCTCATGGACAAAAAACGCGCGGCTCCAATACTTAATATCGATAACCCCATGTATGGAAACACCATCACGAATACCCTTTCGCTTGGCGCGGATGCCAATACGGTATTTCTTCAGATCCTGGGAGCTAAGGCCAAGCGTGTCAATGTCACAGCGGTCGCCCAGAGTGTGCCGGCCATTGTGAGTCTCCTGCTCGACACCTCGAATTCTATGGATAACATTGAATTTCAATTCTTGAAAGAAGGAGCCATCGCGTTCATCAAACAGTTTCAGCCGAAACTTGATCGAATCGCCATTATCTCCTTTAACGCCTACGCCACCATAGAAAGACCTATGGGCATGTTCACAAAACACGAAGAACTCGAAGAGATTATCGGGGCTACCTTTGATCAAGGAATTCAGCGAGGTGACGGCACCAATTTAACACACGCCATCGAGCGCGGACGCGAAGAAATCGAACGAGTGGCCGGAACCAAAGCGGTGCCAAAAAACAACGTGCCTAAGGACGCAATCAAGGCGATGGTCATCTTCAGTGACGGCGCCCCCAACGTCATGCGTGGCCGATTCAAGAATGCATTACAGCGCCACGGTGTTGCCGGCGATCCGGATACGGGCGCTGCACGACGCGGGATTCTGTGGCCGGGACGGCATAACGGTGGCCAATGGGACGGGCCTTTGCCTATGCATAACATCACCACCCCCAGCACTCCTGCTCCGGGAATAGACATTGACGCGACGCCGGCGCCTTTTGAGTACTGGTACTATTTCTATTGGCGCCAACCCTACCCCGTCATCGTCACACTCTTCAATCAGGCGACTGATATATCCAACTCTCAGGTAACCAACAGCTCTCGGCTCGTCCCCTGTGAGAAACCCGCGCCTTATGACCTGGGAGCGCGTTATCTCGATACAGGGTGGACATGCCTTGAGGATTTCAGCTACAACGATTCCAGAGGGGTTGAGCATGGGAAATGGATACAAGATTATACGGGCTACTGGGCGGACGGAGTGGATGCTAGGCGAGAATATCCTAGCGGCGAACCCTCCTTTGTTCATTATGTTTCTGTTTATTCATGGAATTGGCGCATGGAATCGGGCCAAGGGCACGCATTCGAGGAGGTCTACAACTCTGCCATCTATGAATCCGATTATGCTAAGGAAGACGGGATAACGATCTACATCATCGCGCTTGGCACCGAAGTCAAACAAACAACGGCCTATTGCCCCAGCGAAGGCAAATGGAAACCCGTCGACTCCGCCTGCGAGGATACCTTTACCTGTCGAAATGGCGTTAAGGTTAGCGGTAAAAGCAACCAGGATTGCCCGGATGATTACTGCAAGAACCCCGACGGTTCTTATCGAGCTCGCCTCGGCGAGAGTGACCACTGCTGTTGGAACGGCTCCACAAGCGGCGCTTGTCCCTTTAAATACACATGCCCTGACAGCGGCAAAGGGGTCATGGATTTGGCGGAGTGTAACCCGATTGAACTCTGCCCCGATGGAACCCCGAAGGATCCCGTGGTTCCCTGTAAGAAGGTTTGTTGGGACGGGAGTGTCGTAAATCCTGATGAGGACTGCCCCGTTTGCTGGGATGGCAACCCGCCCAATGCCGCGGGGCAATGTCCCAAAGTAAGGTGTTGGGACCCCGATGGACCTTTCGCAAGGTATTTGGTGGAATGCCCACCTCCGAGGGGAGAATGACATGAAGACGCCTCAGATAACCTTAATCTTGCTTGTGGGACTTCTTGGCGCTCACACAGCATTTGCTTGGGATTTAAGAGAGGACCCCTACCAAAATGCGGCCGAAGACAGGACTTTAAAGCGCTACTTTTTAAATCGACTCGCCAACACCGATGACGTCTACCCAGGGCCGGACCCTGAGTTTAAATTCACAAAAGACGATCGCTATCATCGATATATGCAGTATGGGTGGACCGAGGGCTCCGGCCGTTCACGCGGCTGGATAGTCGCGAGCAATACAATTGGCTCCCTTTCGGGAACCTATTATAACCCGGATACTTCCAAACACACCAAAGGTGCTGTGTATGTCACTCGCAATGCCAGTGAATTGGCCCCGCTTTTTGAAAAAGTCGCAAAAAAGATTAAAACCCGCCTCGTAAAATAATCGACTTTAGGACTAAAGGTTTATGGATTCAGCGGCGCCGTTGTTGCGCCACCGGGTAGGATACCGCCATTTTGTACGGAGGATGGTGCAACGGCAGCTGCATCAGTCGTGCCGTTTCCGCTAGACCATGCCTCATTGACGGGCAATGAAGATGCTTCCCATTCGGTATTTTTTAACTCGGAGCTCTTTGTTTTCTTTAAGACCTTTTTCTTCTCCAATTCAATGTTCCTTGGCATAACTTTTTCATTCTGCACAAAAATATTTCCAATAGCATTCGCTTGGGGATCAGAGTTAGCGAATTCCATGGCACTGATACCTGTCTTCACGTTCTCGACATTAAAGAATTCTTTGTTCTCCCCCGTATCGAACGGCTTGACGATATGCGGCGTTACTACAATGAGAAGCTCGATTTCGGAATAATCATAACTATCCGAGTTAAACAGTACCTTCAACACAGGTATGTCTCCCAGGCCCGGGACCTTTCTATGAGTTTTTGTAATCTTTTGAGAAATAAGACCGCCTATCACAAGCGTTTGACGATCCTTCATTTCCGACACAGTCTTTTCAAGGCGCTTGTTTAACGCAGGGACTTCGACGCCGCCCGATGTAACCGTCGTTGAAAAATCGAGCTCACTGACTTCAGCGGTAATGTTCAAACGGATAACCTCATCACCGAGCATTTCTGGTTTAAACACCATTTTGGTGCCAAATTCTTTATATTGGACGGTAATACCGCCGTTGCCGTCCGAAACAGGGATAGGAAATTCGCCGCCAACGCTAAACTCCGCCTCTTCACCATCCTTGGTAACGAGATTCGGCCGAGCGATAATCTTAAGAACGCTGTTTTCTTCCAGCCATTTAAGGTAAGGGATTATAGCTATTCGATTTCCTATGTAGGGAACGCTGAGCGTAGCAATGGCTTCAGTGGCTTTTCCCGGTAAATCGGTAAAGAAAACAGAACGCTCTGCTCGGTAGGATTCGGGCGCAACGCTTTTTATATCATCGCCCGGAGTCACTCCATTTTTGCCAACAAAACTCTGAAATACATTAAAACGCGTTACCGCCTCAACGTCGAGCTTGAATTCCTTGGCTCTGGTTCTATCCACTTCAGCGAAACGTACTTCCAATAGAATTTGCTTGGGTTCTTTGATTTTTACATGGCTAAGAGCCTTTTCATTGAAGCCCTTG
The DNA here is from genome assembly GCA_964447745.1 of uncultured Planctomycetia bacterium. Classification (GTDB taxonomy): domain Bacteria; phylum Omnitrophota; class Gorgyraeia; order 2-02-FULL-51-18; family 2-02-FULL-51-18; genus CAYUTV01. The sequence goes on from CAYUTV010000075.1 coordinate 4,800, forward strand.
ATCGCGTCTTGCATCTGTTTAAGAGTACCGCTCGTTTCTGTTGTTCCGTAAACAGATACTGTTTCATTAAACGGCAAAATCTTTAACTCCGCATTAGGGTCAATTCCCTTGAGAATTTTTTCAAGCTTATACATATCGGGCAAAACCTGCAGGCCGAAAGTCGCGATATTGTTGTCACTGTCCCAAACTATCAGATTCGCATTACCGGGCTTCTTGGCAAAAACCAGCACATCGCTCGTTCCCACAGTAGTGATGTCACAGATATTTATATCGGAAACCGCGGCGCGAATGATACGCCGATCAAAGCGAAGAATTTGTGATGTACTGGCGCTTATATAGATGGCATTTCCGGTTCCCGCGTATTCTTCCCACGCGACTTCCTGCATAGCCAGGCGCGTCGCCAAGTCAACCCCGGGTTCATAAGCAAAGCCTGTAGTTGAGGCGGTGAGGATTAATGCCAGAAATAACGAGAAAAATTTGATGTTCATTTACTCCGTACCTCCGGGTGCTTGCGAGGCCATCACCTGATTTGCGCCGTAATAATCCGTACCGGCGGTTCCCGGTATCTGCGCTGTCATGGGTGAAGGAATTAATGGCGGCGGAACAAATTCCTGTCCGCTTGACTGACCGGAAGGCTTGGTCAGTGTATTTTTTGTGACTGAAACGCCGCGAATAATTTCGGTAAACTCACCGATGGTGTAAGCAATAACCTCTTCCTGCTCGACACCCAAGCTAAGGCGCAGCTTGCCGTTCCCGATGGCGCGCGTGACAAGTGTGAGCGCCTCAGGCGTCATCGCAACCGTCATGGACTGAATTTCTCCCGAATCCTTGGCGTGAATACTGAGCACATTAACACCATGAACCAGTGCGCTAAGTTCGTTTTTACCGTCAGGTCCGGGCATGGTTCCGAATATATCCAGATAGCTCCCGGCCTCTACACCCTCAGGGTATGATTCGACTGAAACCGCCGGAAGAACAAAAGATTTTTTGCCCGCGGGGATGTCCAATTTAACAGGTTTTGCTGGTGCTTCCACAGCAGGCGGTAAAGGCGCGGCGGCGATTCTGTCTACTTGCGTTCTGTAAATCAAGTTACCGGCGGGTATATCCTGGTTGGCAACACGTCCGACTACATCTGCGGGAGTTAAAAATAATTCGCCGTAATTCTGATTTTTTAGAGGTTGGGAGAGGGTTACCTGAAAATCTTGCACGACCTGGCCAATTGTTATATTTTCTGTGGCCGCCACGAATTGAAAGCTGGGTTGCGATTTGCTCTTAATGATATTTAAAGCCATGATAAAACCAAAAAAACCGACTAAGAGCGATATAATTAGAAGTAGTAAATCACGTCTGTGCAT
>CAYUTV010000076.1:0-3636 GCA_964447745.1 uncultured Planctomycetia bacterium
CTTATGAACGCGTTTCTCCTGGAAGCCGCGTACTACGCCAAGGTTAAAAAATTTGTATTCATCAGTTCGAGTGCCGCGTATCCGCCGTCTGACGACCGGCCCGTCAAAGAAGAAGAGATGTTTCTCGGAGATCCGTTTGACGTATATTTTGCGGTGGGCTGGATGAAGCGCTATTCCGAAGTTCTCTGCCGCATGTATTCGGAGAAATTAAATCCCCGCATGTCCTGCACCGTGGTCCGGCCCTCCAATGTGTACGGTCCGGGGGACAAGTTTGATCCCAAGACGTCTCATATGATGGCATCGCTCATCCGGCGCACCGCCGAACGGGAAAATCCTTTTACGGTCTGGGGCTCAGGGCAAGAAGTGAGAGACCTTATCTATATCGACGATTTTATTGACGGGCTTTTTTTGGCGGCGACGCGCCTGGATCATTATGAGCCCGTCAACATCGCGGCCGGGAAGGGCTATTCCATCCGGGACATCATCAAGACCCTTTTACAAGTTGAGCATCTGGAGAGTACAGACGTGCGTTTTGACGCGACGAAGCCCACGGTGGCTCCGATCCGTTTGATCGACGGCGGAAAAGCGGAGAGATTACTGGGGTTTAAGCCAAAGGTGTCGTTAGAAGAAGGTATTCAGCGAACACTCGCTTGGTACAAAGAAAATATTATGATGGCCGCCCGATGAACACCGCGAGCGTGATTCAACAGCGGGGGGAGCGCCTTTCTCAGACATTCTCCCATACGCAGAAGGACGCCGAGTTCCCGCTGCTCTTGGATATTCCCTACGTGGAAGTGCTGTTCCGCGGTCTCGAAGCGGCGATGAACGCCTACATCCTGGCCTCACTTCACGCGTTTAACCCCGGGAAACGCTATCAACCGCATCTGGATCTCCTGGAGGTGTATCGCGAAGACATTCTCGCACTGCCCAACCGCACGCCCAACGGAAAGCTTGAACCCAAAAAAGAAATCGCGCGGGAGTTTAACGAGGTTGAACAAAAAATAGAGGCGATCTTCGACTCCCTCAAGATCGACGATCATGTGGAGCTGATGCAGTTGCCCGTTTCGGTGAGGATTCAGGACGGCAAGCCCAGGAATGATATTGAATCGCGTCATTATTCGACATCCAAGATGCATTCCGATATATGGACCGGAGAACCTGCAGTCTGCGGTGCGGTGATTGTTCCGGTATTGGGCGACGTCGCGGCGAGCGGCGTGGAGTTTTATGAGCCCGCGTTTGATTCCATCAAGGATTTCGTGCGCGTGTTCGACGATTACTTGGATGCCATGAAATACGCCGAAACTGCCAAGCGCTATGATGTGCTCATGCGGACGGGGCATGTGTATGTGTTTGATTCGTACTGTCTTCATAAGACCCTAAAAATCGGCGGCGGCATGCGGGCCTCCATTGATTTTCGTTTTACGTTTAAACAAAAATTGGACAGCGACCTTTATGTGGAATCGGATCGCCTGAAAAAATACGCGGACCTTCAGCGGTGGCACACGGCCAAGAGCGGAATGTTTATCATGCCGACGGACAGCGTGGTCGACACGTTAGCCAAATACGGCGATAACACCGTCACGAAGCCCAAGGCAGAAACGGAGTTTTCTCTGATTCCGCAGGGGCAGGGCATCTGATGAGTTCACCGCACTTGACGGCGTGCCTGGCTATATTCACTTTGAATGAGATTGAAGGCATGAAAAAGATTCTGCCCCAGATTAAGCGTGAATGGGTGGATCAGATCATGCTCGTTGACGGCGGATCCACCGACGGAACGATTGAGTATGCGGCTTCGCAGGGGATTGAAGTGCATATTCAAAAGGTAAAAACGTGGGATAACGCGTACAAAACGTCCTTGGATAACGTGCGCTGTGACATCGTCGTGGATTTTTCTCCGGACGGGAATTCGGACGCGAAGCTGATCCCGGAGCTTATCGCGAAGGTCCGTGAGGGGTACGACATGGTGATCGCCTCGAGATACATCGGCGGCGCCAAGAGCGAAGACGATTCCTGGTTCACGCGTTTGGGTAACTGGGGCTTCACGACGCTGATCAATCTCATTTTTCGGGGGCATTTTACCGATTCGCTCGTGATCTTTCGCGCGTACCGCATGTCCATGATCCGGGACGTAGGACTGTTTGAGAATCCCAATCATCAATTTACGACGCAGTCCTGTATCCGATGCGCCAAATTCAAGCGCAAGGTCATGGATATTCCGGGCGATGAGCCCGCGCGTATCGGAGGCGAGTCGAAGCTGCGGCCTTTTTATAACGGAATGCTTATTTTGAAACTGATCGCGCATGAACTGCGCATAGGGAAGAACGTGCACTCATGATGGATTATTATCTGGAACACTATAGACAAAACGGCTACTGCATCATTCCGGATGTGTTGACGCCCGAGGAATGCCGTTTTTATATCGACGAGGCGACCAAGATCTCGCAAAAACAGGCCGAACCCTTTTTGCCCATCATCAATCCGGACCGCGTGCATCCCGTATTCCGGCGTTTACTCGCTCATCCCAAGGTCGTGGGCATCGTGGAGACTATTCTGGGGACCAAGATCAGCGCTTTGCAGAGTCTGTATTACTTCAAGCCGCCGAAGTCCATGGGCCGCGATCTGCATCAGGATAATTTTTATGTTCAGACGGACCGCGAGGCCCTGGTCGGATCATGGATTTCTCTCGTGGACTCCGATCAGGAGAACGGAGGCCTGTTTGCCTATCCCGGATCTCATAGGGAAGGTATTTTGCCGGTGGTGGACGACCCCGCGCGCAAGTCCACGAACGCCGGAGATTTTAAGAACGACCGAGGGTACAGCAGTGTGGTGCCTCCGCAATATCAGAAAGAGTATCTAAGCGTACCCGCAGGTGCCGCGGCGTTTATGCACGGACACCTGCTTCACGGTTCGGAAGAAAATTTGAGCGACACGCGCTACCGCCACGCATTTGCGGGGCATTACATCAAGCAGGGATTCAAGTTCACCCCCGGAACTCACGCCAAACGCGAAGTCATTGATGTCTATTAATTCTCTTTTCTCCAATAAAGATTTTCGAAAAACGCCGCTCTTCCGCGAGTTCCGCAAAAAACCGTTCGGATTCATAGACGTGGGCTCCATGGACGGTGTGCACGCGTCCGTTGAACCGGTCGCGGGGATGACCGAGGCCACGTGCTTCGAGCCAAATGCTCAGGAGTGCGCCAAGCTCGAGGATTTCTATAAGGACAATTCTGTTTACCGCAACGTACGCGTGTTTCCTCTGGCCTTATGGGATAGGAAGCTCCCCGCAAAGAAGATTCACCTCACGCGTAAACCCACGAACTGTTCTTTTTTCAAACCCTCCGAGGATTTTGTAAAGCGCTACCGCGCCGTGATGTTCGAGAAGAAGGGCAAGGCGACGGTGCCGTGCGATACGCTGGACCGTGTGTTGCGACGCGTCCCCAGCGCCCAGGCGCAGTTCATGAAGCTCGATACGCAGGGCAGCGAGTATGAGATTTTAAAGGGTTCCGTGAATACGCTGGACAAAAAGACGCTTGGCATCCTCTGTGAAGTCGAATTCATGCAGATTTATGAGAATCAGAAAACCTTTTCAGACGTGGACCGTTTCCTGCGTTCAAAAGGGTTCTGCCTGTACGGACT
>CAYUTV010000076.1:3736-6053 GCA_964447745.1 uncultured Planctomycetia bacterium
CCTTTTCAGACGTGGACCGTTTCCTGCGTTCAAAAGGGTTCTGCCTGTACGGACTATATCCGCATTACCGCTCGACGAAGGCGTTGGATCGGAAATCGCATGACACCGAAGAGCGTCTCCTGTGGGCCGATGCCTTTTATCTCAAGGATCCTCTTGATCCGCTGAATAAGGGCCGTCGTTTTTCGGAGAGGGACGTGCTGGCGTTGATACTCATCGCGGTGTTGAACGGTTATTACGACGTGGCCCATGAATGGGCGGATAAAAAGATTCATCAAGGCAAAGCGGCGTTACTAAACTTTATCGAGAAATACTCGCGGTCCGACTCTGGGAAGGCGCGCAAAGAAATCCGAACGCTTTCAGCGCAGTCCACGCAAAAACCCAATGAGGCGCTCTTGGCCTTGAGACAGTTTGTATCAAAGCACCGCCGCAACTCCGACGTGGATTACGTTTCTCATGGCGCATAGGCCCCGCATCGTTCTTATCACCGGTATCGCCGGTTCCGGTGGTAGTTATCTCGCAGAGTACATCGCTCAACGCCACCCGAAGGTCAAGATTCACGGCATCGCACGCCGTCGCAAGGGTGCCTCACCGGAGAATCTGCACGCCATTCGATCTAAGGTGAGGGTGCATGACTGTGATCTGAATGATTATGGCCGTGTTCTTAAGGTGATTCAAACAGTTCGCCCGGATACGATATTTCATTTGGCCTCCGACGCCAACGTGCGGGCTTCGTTTGACCGGCCGCGCGAGGTGTTGTCGAACAACATCATCGGCACTACGCATCTTTTTGAAGCCGTGAGGGTCACGGGGATTCGGCCCGTGATTCAACACTGCAGCACCTCGGAAGTGTATGGCCAGGTAAGGCCCAGCGAAGTTCCCATCAAGGAATCGAATCCGTTTCGGCCAGCCAGCCCTTACGCGGTGTCCAAGGCCGCGCAAGACTTGCTTGGATGGACGTACTTTCGCAGTTACAATATGAACATTATCCGGACCCGCATGTTTACATATATTAATCCGCGGCGCCCGGATTTATTTGCGACGGCCTTTGCCCGGCAAGTGGTATTGATCGAGAAGGGACGTCAAAAGGAACTGATTCACGGCAATTTGGAATCCGTAAGGACCCTGATTGACGTGCGTGACGCCATGGAGGCCTATTGGCTCGCGGCTGTTTACGGCAAGCCCGGCGAGTCCTATAACATCGGCGGCGAAACCACGATGACGGTGGGACAGTTTCTCGAGATTTTAAAGAAGAAGAGCCGCGTAAAGTTTAAGACCAAGGTAAACCCGGCGCTGCTTCGGCCGTCGGACGTGACACTGCAGATTCCTTGTGTCGACAAGTTTAGAAAGGCGACGGGCTGGAAGCCCCGGTTTCGTTTTGAAGACAGCGTGGATCTTTTGTTGGAACACTGGAGAAATAAATTAAAATGAAAATTCTCATCACGGGTGCGGCAGGGTATTTGGGCTCCATCATGGTGCCCAAATTATTGGAAGAAGGCCACGAAGTCGTCGCGATAGATAATTTTATGTACAATCAGTCGTCGCTTCTCGATTGCTGTGCCAATCCCAAGCTCACCGTGATTCGCGGCGATGCGCGCGACAAGGAGCTCTTGGCCAAGGCCATGAAAGGTGCGGACGCGTTATTTCCTTTGGCATGTCTCACGGGAGCACCTCTTTGCGCGAAGGATCCGGTGGGGGCACGCACGATTCTCCTCGACGCGGTGAAGTTGATGCTCGAACTCCGCGGCAAGGACCAGAGAATTATTTTTCCGACGACGAACAGCGGCTACGGCATCGGCGAAAAGGGCGTGGCTTGCACCGAGAAGAGTCCGTTAAAACCGATCTCTCTCTACGGACAGCTGAAGGTCGAGGCCGAAAAGATCATTCTCGACGCCGGCAACAGCGTCACACTTCGTCTGGCGACCGTGTTTGGCACGAGTCCGCGCATGCGCCTGGATTTGTTGGTGAATGATTTTGTATACCGCGCGGTGCATGACGGGTTTCTCGTGCTCTTCGAAGCGCATTTCAAGAGAAACTACCTGCACGTGCGCGACGTGGCCGGCGTTTTCTCGCATTGCCTCAAAAACTTCGATAAAATGAAAAACGAACCCTACAACGTCGGTCTTTCCGACTGCAATATCAGCAAAAAGGAACTCTGCGAAGAAATTAAGAAGCAGATCCCCAAGTTTTATTTTGTGGAGGCGGCCGTCGGGGAGGATCCCGACAAGCGGGACTATGTGATCTCGAACGAGAAGATCGAAAAAACAGGATTTAAACCGCAGTATTCTCTGCAAAAGGGAATCACCGAGCTCATCAAGGG
>CAYUTV010000077.1:0-6012 GCA_964447745.1 uncultured Planctomycetia bacterium
TAACCTAGATTACGCCGAAGAAAGGGGGGAGGAAACTCAAAGGCCATAAGGTTATCGGCTGACCTGATACGTCAGCTACCTAAAAGCAGTACCCTAACGTAGAAAACAAAAAGTAATTTGGAGGATTTAAATGAAATTATTAAAAGCGCTCTTCGTTTTAGCGCTGGCATTAGTGGTGGCAACACCCGCCTTCGCCGAAACACAGAACGTCAAAGTAAGCGGATCTATTGATGCTTACTGGTTTTACCGCACCAGCTTCGACCTGCAGGATGGCGATGACAACTCCGTTGGTGGTTCAGGATCTGAAGGGGACGACTACTTCAGAACGAACACCCAAGTGGCAGTGGCCGCTGACCTGACGGACAATGTGTCCACGGTCATCAACCTGGTTAACCAGAGAGACTGGAACTATTCCAGTGCTTCCACGGAAGAATTCGACGTGGTTCTTGATCTGGCGTATGTTCAGATGAGGGAGATTTTCTATTCTCCTTTAACACTGACCATCGGCCGTCAGGATATCTGGCTTGGTCGCGGTTTGATCATCGGCAACAACAACACGGATTGGGATACTCAGGGCAATCTTTTGGCCGACGAGTATGCAGTTACAACCGCGTTTGATGCCCTTCGGGCAACGTTGGACTTCAACCCTTGGACTCTGGATTTCATCTATTCCAAGGTGCAGGAAGGTACTCACAACCCGGAAGATGATCGTGACCTGTATATCGCGAACATCAACTATAAGTTCGCCGAGTACAATGCGGTAGCCGAGGCTTACTTTGTTACCGATAGCAACAGAAACACGCTGGCGGGTTCTCCCTCCACGTCGAATCTGGAAACTCACACCGTCGGTGGTCGTGCACAATTCGATCCCATCAGCCAGATCACGTTGGGCGGCGAATTAGCGTACCAGTTCGGTGACTATCATAACTCCCTTGGATCCGCGGTTCGTGATCGCGGTGCTTGGTTGTTTGATATCTTCGGAACGTACCGTTTCGACAACCAGTGGAAGCCGGAAATCACCCTGGAATACGTGCATTTTTCAGGTGAAGAAGCCGGAACCACCACGGACGAATACAACTCATGGAACCCCCTGTATCGCGGCAAGTTCTGGACCGCCTATGCGGATTTCCGTGGATTTGTGTTTGCGACAGATGATGCAAGCGATACCGCAGCAACGACGAACCAAAATTTCGTCCAAGCTAAGGGTTCGCTCAAACCGATGGAAGATCTGCTTCTTGAAGCAGCATTCACATACCTCTGGTTCGATGAGTCCCCGGTTGCGGGCGGTTCGGATGAACTCGGTTGGGAATTGGATCTTCAGGCGATCTACGACTACACCGAAGATGTTTCATTCGGTATCCTGGTCGGCTGGTTCGTTCCTGGTGATTACTACACCAACTCCAACGGTGATGACACAGCGACCAACGTTGTTTCTTCCGTTAAGGTGACGTTCTAAGAGTAGAATAGTTCAAGAAATAAAGGCGGCGCAGACGAAAGTCTGCGCCGCTTCTTTTTGTGCCCGCCAAAGAAATACACAATAAAAAAGCCGGGGTCTCTAAGACCCCGGCTTTTAATTCACTTTAATCGAATTAGTCTTTTCTTTTGTTCTCGATGAATTCCTGAACCATCCTTTTCGCGACGGAGTCGGCGTACTGCTTAGGAGGGTGTTTCATGAGGTAAGCGGACACGGAAAAGAGAGGTCCTTTTAGCTTGCGTTCGCGGGCTATTTTGAGACACCGGATCGCATCCACGGCCACGCCGGCGCTATTGGGCGAGTCCTCTACGGACAAACGCACTTCCATATGCAGAGGGACGTTGGCAAAGCCGCGGCCCTCTATGCGAATGAAGGCGACCTTGTTGTCATTCTGCCAGGGCACGTAATCGCTGGGACCGATGTGTATGTTTTCCGCATCAAGGCGTTCAACGAGCTGTGATTGGACAGACTCTGTCTTGGAAATCTTCTTGTATTTGAGGCGTGTACGGTTGAGCATGTTCAAGAAATCGGTGTTGCCACCCGTATTTAATTGATACGTGCGGTCTATCTTGACTCCGCGATCCTCGAATAGCTTGGCAAGTGTCCGGTGAACAATGGTAGCACCCACCTGGGACTTAACGTCGTCTCCTATAATGGGGATGCCCGCATCTGCGAAACGCTTGGCCCATTTTGCATCGGACGCTATGAAAACAGGAATGCAGTTAATCAAACTAACACCTGTCTTAATGCAGGCTTCAGCGTAGTACTCCGTTGCTTTTTGAGAACCCACGGGCAAGTAGCTGATGGCGATGTCTGCACGGGTGTCTTTTAATACCTTCGCAACATCGACGGGCTTGGTCTGGCTTGGAAGGAAGGTGCGGTTGTCCGCGTATTCCTTCATATGTTCCGCCACACCATCAAGCACATGGCCCATCTGCACGACCACATTGGGTTCCGTGAGATGGTTCGTGATGAGTTGGGTGCAATTCGGGGGAGAGAATATCGCCTTCTTGAGGGGCAGGCCTACCTTGCGCTTGTCGATATCAAACGCGCAGACCACCTCGATATCCTGGGGACGGTAACCGCCGATCTCATAATTCATGAGACCGAGCGCTTCAACGGTCGCCGCAGTATGTCGTTTTTTATAGAATTCAATACCTTGAATCAGGGAGCTGGCGCAGTTGCCGACGCCGATAATCGCAAGTCTAATTTTTTTCATAAGGCCTTTAATAGTTCAAAAAGTGGGTTGATTCTGAAAATGTAAGTATAAGAATTTAGGTACTTATTGTCAAGAAAGATTCATCGCTTTCCAAACATATAGGCATCTGTTATAATGTTTTTCTGTTCTTTTATGCACCCATTCTAAAAACATACTTAAGGCTTTTTGCGAGAGGATTTTCCGTTAAATGAACAAGTCGGACAATAAAAAACAGAATCCTAAAAAAGACACGCGTGAGTGGCTCCCGGGCTCTATCTTCCTGTGGATATTTCTCTTTTTAAGCGTGTTTTATTTCGCCCGCCTGGGCTCTATGCCTCTTGAGAAGCAGAGTAAGCAGCTGACTTACAGCCAGTTTTACAGTCTATTGGCCGAAAATCCCACCAAACCCGAGATCAAGAGCGCGATCCGCATCACCAACGAAATCACGGGTGAGCTGGTCAGCGGGGATAAATACCGCGTCGTTGTTCCTGACAGCGACCCTGATCTCGAACGTGTTTTAAGAGCCAACGTGGCAACGTATGAGATCCGTCCGGAAAGAACGTTTTGGACACAGCTTTTATATGCGATCATCGGCCCCTTGTTGTTTGTCGGTCTTTTCTGGTTTCTTTTATATAGAGGCAGCGGTTCGGGCGGCGGCGGAAGGCTCATGGCTTTCGGGAAGTCCCGCGCGAAACTCTCGTCCAATGTGCGTATCACATTCCAAGACGTCGCCGGCGTGGAAGAGGCGAAGGAAGAGCTTAAGGAAATCATCGAATTTTTGAAAGACCCTAAAAAATTCCAGCGCCTGGGAGGAAAAATTCCCAAAGGCGTTCTTTTGATGGGGCCTCCGGGAACAGGTAAAACGTTGCTAGCCAAGGCGGTTAGCGGCGAAGCGGACGTGCCTTTCTTCAGCATTTCAGGTTCGGACTTTGTTGAAATGTTCGTCGGTGTCGGTGCCTCACGTGTACGCGATCTCTTTGATCAGGCCAAGAAAAGCGTCAAAACCACCGGCAAGGGCTGCATTATATTTATCGACGAAATCGATGCCGTGGGTCGCCAGCGTTTTGCGGGTATCGGCGGCGGTCATGACGAACGCGAACAAACATTGAACGCGCTCTTGGTGGAAATGGATGGATTTAACACGAATGAAGCGGTGATATTGGTTGCGGCCACGAACCGTCCCGATGTGTTGGATCCCGCGTTGTTGCGTCCGGGCCGTTTTGATCGCCAGGTCGTGGTTCCTCTGCCGGATTTGGTGGGGCGCGAAGCCATTCTCAAAGTTCATGCAACGAAGGTGAAGCTCGATCCCAACGTGGATCTAAAGGTTATCGCCAAACAGACCACATATTTCTCAGGTGCCGATTTGGCGAATCTCGTCAATGAAGCGGCACTTCTTGCCGCGCGTCTCAATAAGGATTCGGTCGGCATGAGCGAAATGCAGGAGGCCATTGAGCGCGTGATGGCAGGTCCTCAGCGCAAGAGCAGAAAGATTTCGGATAAAGAGAAGAAGATCGTCGCTTATCACGAATCGGGGCATGCGTTGGTCGCTCTCATGACGCGCGGATCGGATCCGTTGCATAAGATCACGATCATCCCGAGAGGCATGGCCGGCGGTTATACGGTGACACTGCCCGATGAAGAAAGAACCATGCATAGCTACAGCTATTTTATCAGCCGTTTGCCGGTGCTGTTGGGCGGACGCGTCGCGGAGGCTCTGACATTCGGCGACGTCACCACGGGTGCCCATGACGATTTGTCAAAGGCGACCGCATTGGCCCGCAGCATGGTTTGTCAGTACGGGATGAGCGAAAAACTGGGCCCCGTGACGTTCGGCAAGGAGAACGGCGGTATGGTGTTCTTGGGCCGCGACATCGGTGAAGAGAGGAATTATTCCGAGGAAACCGCGCAGACGATTGATTCAGAGATTAAGCGCATCATCGACGAAGCGTATCAATCCGCCAAAAAGATTCTAACCGACAACCGCGATAAACTTGAAATGCTCGCGAAGCGCCTCATTGAACGCGAGACGCTCGAGGGCAACGAAGTGCGCGCGATGCTCGGTCTCACGCCTGTTGATTCCACAAACGAACCCGGTTTGACACCGGCTGTTTGATGAGGGATGAAGTCCCAAGCACAAAGAGCGTTATACGATTTTAAAATAGGCGGCCACCGCATTTTTCTTGGGTCGCAAACGAAGATCATGGGGGTCCTTAATGTGACCCCCGATTCTTTTAGTGACGGCGGTCGTCATTTTGCGCTGGAAAATGCCTGCGCTGCAGCGATTCGCATGCAAAATGAAGGCGCTGATTTCGTGGATATCGGGGGGGAATCCTCGAGACCCGGAGCCAAACCGGTGTCAGCGAGAGAAGAGACGCGCCGTGTCGTGCCGGTCGTGCGGCGTTTGGCCAAAAAGATTCAGATTCCCATTTCGGTGGATACGACAAAGTATGACGTGGGGTCGGCCGCGCTGGACCACGGCGCCGTGCTCATCAATGACATTTCCGGTCTTAAAGGGAACGCCCGCTTGGCCAAAAAGATTGCCAGATGCGATGCGGGTGTGGTACTTATGCATATGAGAGGGACACCGCGTACGATGCAATCCTTGACGGACTATAAAGATCTGCTAAAAGAAGTCAGCGCGTTCCTGAAAACCGCCGTGCAGCGGGCGTTGGATGCGGGCATTCGTCCGGATGCGATCGCCGTTGATCCCGGATTCGGCTTCGCAAAAACGTACGAACAGAATTTACGCATGCTCGCGGAATTATCCTATTTTCAAATTTTAAAAAAGCCCGTGCTCGTGGGTTTATCGCGTAAATCTTTTATCGGCCAAACGCTCGGTGCTCCCGTCGAAGGCCGACTCGTGGGATCCCTGGCCGCTGCCGCAGCCGCCGTCGTAAAGGGGGCCCATATCCTGCGCGTGCATGACGTGGCCCCGCATAGGGAAATGACTAAGATCATGGATGACGCTTTTCGCCCGGTGAGCGCATGAACGAAATTCTCGCGCAGTTTCAATCTCCGTTGTACACGGCAAGATTTATATTTGAAGTCGGCTTCTTTTGGTTTGCCTACTATCTTCTTTTTGTTTATATCAAAGACAGCGGTATGGTCCAGGCGTTAAAGGGGCTGTTGTTTCTTATTTTCCTTTTTCTGATCGGGCAGGTTTTTGAACTGAAATCGATCAACTGGGTGTTGTCACGTTTATTCCAGATATCCATCATCGGATTCATCATTATTTTCCAACCGGAATTGCGGCGAGGCCTGACACGCATCGGACAGAGCCCTCTCTTTAAACTGTTCCTCAAGGAAGAAAAATTGGTGGATGAGATCACCAAGGCCGTCA
>CAYUTV010000078.1:0-3609 GCA_964447745.1 uncultured Planctomycetia bacterium
TCGCTTCATAATCGGTTGCCCTATAAGCCTTCTCCAACAAATCATAGAGCCGCACGCGGTCTCTCGACGCCCGCAGCTCTCCGAACAGCGCATGGAAGCGCTCTAAACGCCCACGGTCTTCTGCGTTTAACGCCGTGATCTGATTCCACCGTTCCACGCCGCTCAGGAGTGAGCTCTCTCGGCTCTCGTTTTTGACGAATTGAGCAAGCCATAGCAGTGCATCATCGCTCAAGCCCACAAACGGAGATCTCAAAACACCCGCCGTCGCGATATCCGCGTTCCTCCCCTCGACCATCATGAGAAGGTTCAGCGCGTCTTTTACCTCGGGCTTCTCAAAAAAACCCTTATTCTTCAGCGAATAGGCGGGAATTCCGGCTTCTGACAACTCTTTCTCGTAGAGATGGATATTCGTGGTGGTCGCCATGAGTAGCGCGATATCCGAATATCGAATGGCACGGGGTCCTTCAGGTGCTTCGACCACATAGCGTGAATCCACGAGCTCTCGGATCCTGCGCGCCAGTGTCCTGGCCTCCAACACACGCGCCTTCTCGGTCGACATGCTGTCTTTTTTTCCGCGCACGATGCACAGCCATTCGACCGCATGCGGTTTATCGTGTTTGAATGCGCGTCGTGAGACCAAAGGCTGAAACGTCTCGGACGAAAACGCCTTCTCAAATAAATGATTCACAAAACCGAGCACGGCCTCACGCGAGCGATAATTATCGGTCAGCGCCAGCGTGCGAGTTTCGGATTGTAACCGGCGAAAAACTTCCGGTTCTGCGTTGCGGAAACCGTAAATGGACTGTTGGGCGTCTCCGACCGCGAACAGATTATCCGGCCGTCTCAATAGTTCGATGATCTTGGCCTGTAACGGGCTCGTATCCTGATACTCATCCACGAGAATGGCTTCAAAGTGATTCCGGTATCTCTCTCTTACCGCCTTCTTCTCCGGAGAACCGCCCGAAAGAAGCTCATACACGAACAGCAGGAGGTCTTCAAAATCATACGCGGCAATTTTTCTTTTTTCCTGTTCATACGTTTCCTTAAACTGCGTGAAAAACTTCAGAAACTCTTCCTTGGCGGGACGAAAAATTCGCATCAATTCATACGAAATGACTTTTTCGACGCTTGATTGGATGACTTCCGCCTGATCTTTAAACTTACCCCTCCGGTGAAACTGCTTCTTTTTGTCTAGCAACTGAACGACGTCCGCCGCATTCATGCGTTTATTGTCCAATAACAAAATGATTTCTGCGGCCGTGTCCTTTATTTTCAGCTCCGTCTCAGACAGCTCCTGACGCGGCAATTGAGCCATCAGCGTTTGAATCAATGCACGGGCCTCTATGCGCGCCGATTCCGCCGGGCCGGAAAGCTCCGTCGATCTCAGTAACGCTTCATCGCAGGCTGCCGCGCGAAACGCCTCATAGAGAGACAGAATGGACGATCGCACCGCCGATTCGCCCGCCTCAGCCAGAAAATCAAGGGCCGCCGGCCGGTCGGCCTGGCTTTCGAATAATTCATCCAGCACGCGAGAAGAAAGCACTTCCGCTTCGGCCTGACTCAAGACCTTGAATGCGGGGTCCACACCGCTTTCGATCGGATTTTCCTGCAGAATTCTGGAACAAAAACTGTGGATCGTTCCGATATAGGCATTCTCGAGCTCCCTGCGAAGGCCCGGCAAACCGCGGACGGTGCTCTCTCTGACAAGACGTGTCTTCATTTCGTTGGCGGCTTTATCGGTAAACGTGATCGCCAACACGCGGCCGGGTGACACTCCTTTTTCGGTCACGGCATAGAGAAAACGCTCGACCAACACGGTCGTCTTGCCGGATCCAGCGGCAGCACTAACGCATAGCGCCGTTTTAAAGGTCGTGATCGCTTCGGTCTGATTCCGGGAATAACGGGCGGTTGTTTTCATGTTTCCTCGCGCTGATAAATCAGCTTCCATTTTTCAAACCGGCACACGGAATCAAAATGACAGAATTCACAGCTTTTCGGTTTGACCGCGATATCCGCCGACCGTAAGCGCCTGATATTTTTTTTGATTCGTTCCTCCGCATCCGTCAATATCGTAAAAAATTCTTCTTCGGTCCGCGTCTTTTTATTGCGGTGCAGTCCCAGTTTTTCCGCGAATGCCTGACGATAAATACCCTGCTCTTTGCCTCCCTGAATGTACCGAAGCTCCGCGCCGATGGGTTCAAGATCCAGCAGTCGCTGCGCGGCGAGGAGATAAATCGGCAATTGAAACTCCAGGCCTTTTCTAATCTTTTCGTCGAGCGTGGAATCGCGCGTCGACTTTTTGTAATCCACGACCAGCGCCTTATCGCCTTCCAACACATCAATACGGTCTATCTGGCCGCTGATGAGGATATCTCCGCCGGGTTCCGCAATCTTCAGCGCACCTTTGTTCTCAGCGCCGCGGCCGAACGTCCATTCAAAATGCGTGGGGGCCGTGGAACGCTTTCCGGAGAGCTCTTTTTCGCGGCGAATAAACGCCTCAAGAAGGCGGGCCACTTTGACCGTAAAGATTTTACGGCGGTAAAGCGGCTCTCCGTGGAAATACGGTTCTATCTCCGCTTCCATAAGAGCCAGCATCCGCTGTTTCGCCGCCGCCTCATCCTTCCATACCTCGGCAAGAGGCTTTTTTTCCTTAAGTGCGGATAAATAGAAAAGCTCCAGCACCTTGTGCAGGAGCTTGCCCATATCAATGTGTTCGCGGCCTTCCAAAGGCGGCTCCAGCTCCAGCATATAGCCGGCAAAATAGCGAAACGCACATAACGCAAAGGTCTCAAGACGCGTTGCGCTAAAGGCGTTCAGATTCTTGAATTTGTCGCGAAGAGACGGGTCACGCAATACGGCTTCCTGAGAACGGAGAGAAGACTCGAGAACCCGCCGGAAATCATCGCGGGATGACCAGCGGCTCAACACCTGAAAAAAACCCGGCTGAAGCGCGGCATTCGTTTCCGAAGAGAACAGGCCATAAGAAAGACCGCGTGTGACTTCTCGCTCAGTCTCCCATTCATGCATTTCGGGCAATACTTCGCTCAAGGATTCCGACTTGAGCGGCAAAGGATGGCTAAAACACTTGGCGACTTCTTCGATAAAAAAAGAAGGAAGCGTCGGTTGCGCCTTCGCGTTGTATTTGGGATAGCTAAGGTAGAGTTTTTCACGCGCGCGGGTCAGTCCCATATAAAAAAAGTAGCGTTCGCCGGCCGCCCGGATACGTCTCTCTTCGAGGACTGTCCCCTGACGGTTGATCACACGGCGTTCGTCATCCTTAAAAAGTGCGTGCTCGGAAACCTGCTGAGGAAAAACCTTTTCCAAAAGACCCGCCATAAACACGATCTTGTATTCCTTGGGCAGGGCCATTACCACATCGTACACCTGTACGCGGTTTTTTTCGACGGGACGGTCTGAGAACAGCGCCGCTTCCATGGCTTCCTGAATCTGCCTGAAGATCTGCGGTCCCCGCACCACCGGGGATTGACCCTCAAAACGGGCCATGTTTTTCAACAAAAGTTCTATCGAAGCGCGCGGCGCCTTGTCCGAATCGCGAAGTTCCAGCCCGTCCAACCAGCGAAACAACAAGAGGCTCAGCGGCCGCATGCC
>CAYUTV010000078.1:3709-5948 GCA_964447745.1 uncultured Planctomycetia bacterium
CAGACGTCGCTATGGAAAAAATGGCCTTCCCGGTGAGCGCGCTTTATTTCGCGGGCGATCATTTCGACTTCCTGCTTCACGCTCGACGCCTCAAGCAGACTGATCGCGCTGACGGCGGCCGCCTGCTTCTTGGGAATTTCGGAAAAGATATTCCGCTCCAAATGCAGTAAGGACGCGTCGGAAACACGCTTGCTGTCCTTGAATCCTTTTTTTTGCTTGAATCCCGCTTCGACGAGAAATCGGCGCGTTTTTTCGGTGAGTTCAAAAAGCGCGGGCCTCTCGCCCGTCTTTTCCGGAATCGTGAGCGTAACCACTGTGTGCCGTGACCAGCCGGCGAGTGCCGTCAGGAGCCGCGACTGAGCATGCGTAAAATGATAAAACCCGTCGAAGATGACAAGATCCGGTGATTGCACCGGAGCGCCTCGAGAGAGAAGCTCGGAGATGTTTCCTTCCGGCTCCCTCAACCCGCGCTCCTTCAGGCGCTTATCGTAATTCTTGAGAATCATCGAGAAATCTCTGAACTTCGAACGAAAGGCCGCAGACGCCAAGAGCTCCTGAGCCCGGCTCTCAAATTCCTGAATCGTCAGGAGTGAGGTCTGAAACTCCTTGATCGTATCCACCAGAAGTTCGTGGAATCCCGGGAAATCTTTGACTTGGTTGAAATAGGTGAATGAAAGGGCCGGATCCGCCAGAACTTCGCGCAGGATGCTCTTACGCTGAAGGTCGTTCGGATGCGAGGCGCCGGAGGCGCCGATCAAGTGCATGGCCAGGTCGTTAAACGTCAACAGATGGACGTTGAACAAGCCCGCGATGTCTTTTTTTAAAACGAGGTGTTGGATTCTATCCGCGTGCTCGCGGCTCGGAAGCACAAAAAATGCCCGCGCATCCATCCCCGCTTTGGATTCCAGGATTTTCTTCCTGAAGAGGTCGATGCAATAGGATGTCTTGCCGGTGCCCGGGGGTGCCGCGAGAAGCTCTAATAAAGGCATACAGATTCCCTTGAAGTGCCTTTATGATAACTCGCCCGTCGGGGCCGAACAACTATATTCAATAAAAAAAGACCTTTGGATTAAAGGTCTATTAAAGGAAGATTAACGAAATTATTCGCGGGGATTGGAACGAACGATATCAATGGCAACGCGCAACTCTCTCATGACGTCCTTCTCGATCTTGTCTTCGGCGACGACCTTCTGAAGAAAGTCACGGCCTGAATTGGACGTCGTGTACATCGGCCATAAACGGTTGAGGGCCAATGCTTTGATGTCCTGAATGGCGCTGTCAGAGAACGCGGTTCTCTTGTATTCCAACAGCATGTTCTTCAGGACGGTTTCCGTGAGCTCTTCCATGAAGTTGTTGAGCCCCGGTTTTGATGCGCGTTTTGATTTATCTTGAACTTGCATTTGTTATCCTTATTTATGGTGCTATTATACCCAAGCTATTGATGAAATACAAATAAATAACTAATTTTTTTCTATACTAACACAGGCAAAAACTAACTGACTTTGACGATGAGCAACGTAATGTCATCGTGTTGATCCGCTTTCCCCATAAAATGGTTTAGATCTTCGATAGTTTTATCCAAAATATCCTTGGCTGAAAGCGCTTTTAACTGCTGCAGTTTCTTTTCCAGAGTTTCAATGCCATATTCGTCTTTTTTGCGGTTGCGGGCCTCACTGACACCGTCTGAATAAAGCGCAAAAATATCCCCCGACTTAATCGGTCGTTCAAAAATGGAAAACGGAACGTCGGGCGCGACCCCGATGGGCATTCCCTGTTCGGCGTTCAGCTGTTCGGCATGCCCGTCGCCGCTCACCGTGATCACCGGCAAATGTCCTCCGTCCGACATCACCATTTTTTGTGCGGCAAGATCAAACATCAGATACGTTAACGTCACAAAAAGGCCTCCCGTCGATTCCGAGGCGATGGAATTATTGAGTGACGTCAGCACCTCTGAGGGATCCGTCTTGTCGCGAGCCGAAAATTTGAATTCGGAAACAGTTTTCGCCATAAAAAGTGCGGCCGGCGTACCCTTTCCCGAAACGTCACCAAGCATGACGCCCAATTTGGTGTCGCCCAGAGAGACGAACGTGTAAAGATCGCCTCCAACCGCCTTCGCGGGTTTCATGTAAACCGCCAGAGTCAAACCCTTAAAGTCAGGCAGCGTCTCGGGCAAAAAGCTTTTTTGTATCTGACTGGCGATTTTAAGCTCGTTTTCGATAAGCTCGCGTTTCCTCATCTC
>CAYUTV010000079.1:0-5855 GCA_964447745.1 uncultured Planctomycetia bacterium
TCGGAAAACTCAGGCCGCAGTTGTCACGACTCGGTACGAAGAGCTGGGAACGGCTTAAGGAGAGGACCAAGCGCGGAGTCCTCTCGTTTGCTTCGGAGCTGCTTAATATGCAGGCCAAACGCCAGGCGTTGGAAGGATTTCGCTTTAACAAGGATACCGAATGGCAGAAAAAGCTGGAGGATGAATTTCCGTATGAGGAGACGCCCGATCAGGTAAAAGCGCTGACCGACGTCAAAAGGGACATGGAATCTCTGATCCCTATGGATCGACTGCTATGCGGAGACGTGGGCTACGGCAAAACGGAAGTGGCTCTGCGCGCCGCGTTCAAGGCGGTCACCAACGGCAAACAGGTCGCGATTCTCGTTCCGACGACCGTGCTGGCCGAGCAGCATTTTGATACCTTTAAGGAACGCATGAAATCGTTTCCTGTGGATATTGGCATGCTATCCCGTTTTCAAACGCCCTCGGAATTGAACCGCGTAGTCAACGCCGTCAATGACGGGAGTTGCGATATAGTGATCGGAACGCACCGCCTTTTGTCCTCCGACATCCATTTCAAAGATTTAGGTCTTGTGATCATCGATGAAGAGCAGCGCTTTGGCGTAAAACACAAAGAGCATTTGAAGCGTCTGCGTCTTTTGGTCGACGTTCTGACGCTGACAGCCACTCCCATTCCTCGGACACTCTATATGTCCATCGTCGGAGCAAAAGACATGTCCACCATCAACACACCGCCTCGCGACCGCAAGCCCGTCGAAACGATCGTGACTGAGGCGAATGACAAAGTGGTGCAGGAAGCGATTGTTAAAGAGTTGGCGCGCAAAGGGCAGGTTTTCTATATTCACAATCGCGTGGAAAACATCGAATCGGTGGTGGAAAAGGTGCGTCAATTGGTGCCGCAGGCGCGTGTCGGAATGGGACATGGACAAATGCCGGCGAAGGCACTGGAACGCGTGATGAAACAATTCATTCACGCAGAGCTCGATGTGCTGGTATCCACCACGATCGTTGAATCCGGCATCGATATCCCGAACGCCAATACACTCATCGTCGGACGCGCGGACCGTTTTGGATTGTCGGAATTGTATCAACTGCGAGGGCGTGTGGGGCGGTTCAACCGCAAAGCTTATGCCTATCTGTTGGTGCCTAAGTCTGTGACGCTGACCGAGGATTCAAGAAAACGCCTCGAGGCCATCGAAAAGTTCACCTATTTAGGGTCCGGGTTCAATGTGGCTATGGAGGATCTCGAGATCCGGGGTGCGGGCAATATTCTGGGCACGGAACAGAGCGGTTACATCTCCAATATCGGCTTCGATTTGTACTGCCGTATGCTTCGGGAATCGATACAGCTTCTCAAAAAGGATACGCCTCTGCCGGTGGATTTGTAGGCCGGTTTATGTTAGAATTTACCAATTGTTAGCCCTCAAGGAGACTCGTATGTCTAAGAATTTTTTGTGTTTAATCGCCATCACGGTGATATTCGCGGGTTGTGACAAGCTGAAAGACAATACGCCCCTATTGGCCAAATCAGGCGGATTTACCGTCACAGAAAATGAGTTCGTGACCAAGGTTAAAGGACTCCCAAGGGAGCTTCAGTCCGTCATCATGAAGCGCCGCAAAGATTTTGTGGAGCAGATACTGGACGAAAAATTCTTGGCCCGAGAGGCCGAAAAGCGCGGCATAGCCGAGCAAACCGAAGTTAAAGAATTGATCGAGCAGGCCCGCAAGAAGATCATTATTGCGAAACTCGTGGAAACGGAGATCGATAAAAAAATTGATCTTTCAAACGATGAAGCCGAGAAATTCTATGAATCGCATAAAGAGGAATTCATGACGCCTATGTTGCTGCGTGCATCGCATATCCTTGTGAACGGGGAGCAAGAGGCGAACGCCATCAAGGCCCAGCTGAATGCCGGCGCTGATTTTGAGGAACTGGCGCGCACCAAATCGCTCGACAGCACGGCGATTCGCGGCGGCGACCTGGGTTTCTTTCAAAAAGGCCAGCTTATCCCGGAGTTTGAAGAAGTCGCATTCGGCATGAAAAAGGGCGAGATCAGCCCCGTCTTCAAGACGCAATTCGGTTACCATATCATCAAATTGACCGATCGCGCGGAGCCGTCTCAACGTGACCTGCGCTCCGTCAAAGGTTCGCTTGAGAAACAAATCGTGAATGACAAGCGCTCCAAGGCGTACCGCGAGTTTGTCACCAAGCTTAAAGGCAATGCCAAGATCGAGATAAACGACCAAGCGATCGACGCCATATCTATCAGCGAGTAATCTAGCCCCATGCTTCGCAAAGTATTCCTATCGATTTTTATTTTAATCAGTTTATCCGGATCTCCCGTGTTTGCCGGCGAGGTTCTGGAAAAGATTTTGGCTGTGGTGAATGATGAGGTGATCACGGACCGCGACCTCCAGGTCATGATGGCTCCCGTCGTCGCGCAATATCGGGCCATGTATACAGGTCCTGAGTTGGAGGAGAGGGTCTATCTGGCGCGTGAAGAGTTTTTAAACAAGATCATCGATGATAAGCTAATTCTCAGTGAAGCCAAGGCCAAGAAGGTAATTGTTTCGGATGTGGAAGTGGACGATATGCTCGCCGATGTCCGCAATAAATTTCCCACCCGTGAGTTGTTCTTAAAGGCGATTGAAGACCAGGGCTTGACGGAAAGAAAGCTTCGCGAACGATTTCGCGATCAATTGATGTCCCAAAAGCTCGTGAGTTTTGAAGTCAGGTCCAGAATCTCCGTTTCTCCCGGAGAAGTCGCCGAATATTACAAAGAGCACCAGGATGAGTTCGCCCAGGGCGACCGCGTTCGCCTGCAGCAGATATTGATCCGGACTACTACGCGTCCCGACGATGAGGCCAAAACATTCGCCCAGTCATTGGCGGCAAAAATCAAGGCAGGCGAATCTTTCGAAGAGCTCGCTAAGAATTATTCTGAGGGCGCCGAGGCCAAAGAGGGCGGGGATATGGGATGGGTCGAGAAAGG
The DNA here is from genome assembly GCA_964447745.1 of uncultured Planctomycetia bacterium. Classification (GTDB taxonomy): domain Bacteria; phylum Omnitrophota; class Gorgyraeia; order 2-02-FULL-51-18; family 2-02-FULL-51-18; genus CAYUTV01. The sequence continues at coordinate 2,994 of CAYUTV010000079.1, forward strand.
GCAGTTTTTGGGAGACATCGACGCGAAAATATTTGCCACAGAAACAGGACAGATCACACCACCCGTGAAAAGCACACTTGGGTACCATATTTTTAAAGTGATCGATCGCGAGCAACTCACCGTTAAGCCGATCGCTGATGTTCGCGCTGATATCCAGGATCGCCTGTTCAAGATGAAGCTCAAAGAACGCTTGACCAGCTGGATTCAGGAACTCAAAAAAAGCGCATATATTTCCATTCGTTAGAGCTCCGATGAAGCATTCTCCGAAGATCGCGGTAACGCTCGGAGATCCGGCCGGGATTGGTCCCGAAGTCGCTCTTAAAGCCCTCCGCGATTGGCAAATCAAAAAAAACTCACCCGTTGTTCTGCTCGGCAGGGCGGATTTTTATGCGTCTCTGGCGCGGTCTTTGCGTCTGCCGCTGAAATTTATACAAGTGGATTCTGTCGATGAAAAGGTACCCGCCGGAGTTACTGCCTGTTTTTGTAAGGAGACATATCCTGCCGTTTACCGCCATGGGGTATCTCAAAATGCATGGACTGAGTTAGCGGTGAAATCCATCGAGAGCGGCGTTCGCTTGGCTATGACCGGAAAAGTCGAAGCGCTCGTAACGGCTCCAATCAATAAAGCGGGGCTACGCCAAGCCGGCTTTCAAATCCCAGGGCATACCGAGTATTTGGCGGAGCTTTCGAGAACGCGTGATTTTGAAATGATGCTTGTCGGAGGCCCCCTGCGGGTTGTTTTGGTTACGCGTCACACGCCTATTCGCCGGGTCCCATCGCAGCTGACAAAAAGCCGCGTAGAAAAAACCATTCTTATGACGGATAGGGAATTGCGTCAATCCTTCCGTATTTCCAAGCCCCGAATCGCGGTTTGCGGATTGAACCCCCACGCCGGAGAAAAGGGGACGATAGGCAGGGAGGATATCGAGATTATCGCTCCGGCCGTACATTCCGCCAAAAGAAAAACACGTTCGAGTATCTCGGGTCCACACTCGCCGGATGTGGTTTTTTATGAGGCTTCGCGCGGACGCTATGATGCGGTGGTATGCATGTATCACGATCAGGGACTTATCCCGCTCAAGATGATTTCACGGGGGTTCGGTGTCAACATCACGCTGGGCTTGCCATTTGTAAGAACGTCACCCGATCATGGCACCGCTTATGATCTTGCAGGGCATTTTAAGGCCGATAGCGGGTCTATGTTCCAGGCCTTGACCCTTGCGGCCCAGATTGCAAATAATCGCCGCCAGCATGCCTAATCTGCTAAAAGAAACACATCACGCGTTGCTATCCCTGGGCATCGTGCCCCGTAAGCGTTTCGGCCAGAATTTCATGATCGATGACCATGCCTTGGCAGCCGTCGCCAATGCTTTGGAGATTAAACCCGGTGATAGAGTGATGGAAATCGGGCCGGGATTGGGGTTCTTGAGCCGTCACCTGTCAAAGGCGGGTGCCACCTTGACTCTGGTGGAGAAAGACCGGATTTTAGCCGCGAGACTGGCACAGCTATTCAATCAGGATGTGCGCATCTTGGAAAAAGATATTTTGCTAGTCAATCCGGATACGGAGAGCGCCGGCCAAGGAGCATTGAAGGTCATCGGAAATATTCCGTACAACATTACCAGCCCCATCCTCGAGTGGATCATCATTCATAGACGTGTTATCAGTCGGGCCGTCTTAACCGTTCAGTGGGAAGTCGCACAGCGCCTTCAAGCCGCTCCCGGGGGCAAGGAGTGGGGCGTGCTCTCGGCTTATGTGCAGTTTTATGCTCAAGTTAAAATGGTAAAGAAAATTCCCAAAGCTCATTTCTTCCCGATCCCTAAAGTTGATTCTGCGATTCTGGCAATCACGCCTCACGAGAAACCTCTTTATGAGGTCGATGAGGAAAGACTGTTTAAAATGATTCGAATTTCCTTCCAAAAAAGACGTAAAACACTGCTCAATTCTCTCAAGGACCTCTTTCCAAGGGAGTTGCTACAGTCCGTCTTTATTAAGGGAAGTATAGACCCTATGAGACGGCCTGAAACATTAACTCTCAAAGAGTGGGTTTTCCTAGCTAGTAATCTATCATAAACCTTTATAATATAAGTACTTATGGCGAAATTTTATTTGCTATTTTAATTTGTAAATAAGTGATTTTAAAAGTATACTTTAAGCAAAAATGAACTTATTTAACTACTCATGAAGCCAATCAAGTTTATAGCGACTATTCTCGTGGTGTGTCTCCTTGTTCAGGAGGCCGCCTGGGCTGCGCCCACCGTCTCCTTGGGGACCACGTCCTCCGACCCTTTCTCCCTTAAAATTCCTCTGAATTTTGTTGCGTTGCGCGAGCTAAAAAAAGGCCGCGAAGATAAACTTATTATTCATATTCAGGATGCCCACGCGAATTTGTCGGGCCAGGAAAACCTTGCGGCTGCTCTAAATGAACTCATGGATGGCGGGCGACTGGAGCTGATCTTTTCGGAGGGAGGCTCCGGGGACTGCTCGTTGACTGAGCTTAAAAAACTGGCCGCCCCCGACGTTTGGAAGAAAGTGGCCAAGAAGCATCTTATCCAGGGCAACATCACCGGAGAAGAGTATTTGAATCTTGTCTCCGATCATCCGATGAAGATTATCGGCATTGAAGATATGGCACTCTATTTCAAAACCATCGAGAGCTATGCCAAGTTGGCAGAAAAAAGAGAAGGGATTCTCGGCTACCTCAAAAATGTCCGTTCGAAGGTGGAGAAGATAAAGAACCGGCTATATCCCCAGGACCTCCTTGAGCATGAGAAGGAAGCCGTCGAGCAGATGAAGAAAGACTATGAGAAAGACCATGGCGGCCACCTCAAAGATCTTCTGAATTTTTTGACACGCGAGAAC
>CAYUTV010000080.1:0-5837 GCA_964447745.1 uncultured Planctomycetia bacterium
ATCTCATGATGGTGTCGTTTTCGGAGTTCTTGGTCGGGATGGGCTATCCTGAAAGCAGCGTGCGCCATCCCGAAGACGGCTCGTATTCTTATAGCTGCTATTTCGATAGCCGAAAAATCGCGGGGCTTCTGGCCTGGCATTATGAACGGGAAGCTATGCGGCCGATGATGATCGGTCACAGCCAGGGCGGTATGCAGGCCATCCGAGCGTTGTACGATCTCTCGGGATATTTTGCCAAAGAAATACCCATTTATAACCCTCTGACAAAAAAGACAGAAGAACGCACTACTCTCATCGATCCTTTAACCGGAGAAGACAGGCCCGTCGTGGGCGTGTCCGCGAGCTATGTCACGGCGGTAGGGGCGGGAGGTCTGACACGCATTCTTCCGAATCAATGGAGTACGAATATGCTGTTACGCACCATTCCCGACACAACGGATGAGTTTACGGGCTTCTCTATGGGAATGGACATCCTCGGCGGGGATATGCTGGGAGCGGGCGGAGCCAATGCGTATGTTTCCGGCGGAAAAGCGGCCGTGAGGAATGTTCATCTGCCGCTGGGCTATGAGCACGTGACCGTACCCAACACAAAACACCTCGCGCTGAATGCGGCGGTACATGAATGGGTAGATAGCTATCATCCGGTAGACAATCCAAGGCCGCCGGCTTCGCTCAAAGGACCTCAGGGGAATATTCTCTGGGCGGCAGACGTCTGGTACAGCATTAAGAAACATTGGTGCCGGGAACTGCAAACGCTGATTCGCAAAAAACGTGAGCTTAGTACGCCCGCGGCAGTTACTCCGGCTCCGGTAATTCCAGTTTCGATACCTCCGGATCTCATGGAAATAATGCCCCCGGCTGCCGCTCCGGTCACCGGCATGCCTTGGTATCTTTCCATGAACATTCGTTTTCTCTTGGTGTCTCTCTCCGGAATCATTTATTGGGGAGTTGTTCTCTTGCGCGCCCGTCGGTTTAAGAAAACCACGGGTCAATCGGCCAATCTGAAGCCGCGCGGCCCGAGCGAAAATATGTTGTGGCTCGGCTGGCTATTCGTGGTGGTGGCCTGGATTGGAATGCCCGCTTTCCTGAAAAACGGCGGCGCTCATTGGTTTTTTCAATTACTCCTTTTGCCGGGAAAAGTTGATTTTATTGCGGGATGTGTTTTGCTCGCCGGCGGATATGCGGGGACCTGGTGGTGTTATTGGGCGCTGGGAAAAAATTGGCGTCTGGGCGTGAACTGGAGCGAAAAAAGTGCCTTGGTGATGCATGGTCCTTATGTTTACATGAGACATCCGTTGTATTTCTTCCAACTTATGATGTTGGCCGGCGTCGTAGCTCTTTTGCCGACGGTATTCAGTCTGATGATGCTCTTGCTGTGCATCCTTTGTATGGCCGTAAAAATTTATGAAGAAGAAAAATACCTGGCGCATACGCACGGCGAGGCCTATCTCCGTTATGCGCGCCGCACGGGTATTTTGTGGCCGCGCCTATTCTAAATAAGCAGCTCTTCAAGAATTACTTTTTAGTTGGTTCTTGGCTAAGCATAGGAATATAGAAGCTGGCAAGGGTTTGATATAGATGCCTGGCGCCGAACAGCCGCGAGATCATATACCCGATTAATGATGCGAGCATGATGGGCAGGAGCATCTCGTGTCGGCCCGTCATTTCATAGATAATAACGAACGATGTCATCGGCGCTTGTATCGTGCCTGCGAGGAACGCTGCCATTCCCATCATGGCACAGGTTGAGATCGGATTATGCAACCACTGGCCGACCACAGCGCCTACCGCGGATCCCATCGAAAGACAGGGCGCGAAGATCCCTCCTGCGATTCCAGACCAGTAAGTAAAAATTGTCGCTGCCATTTTGCTGACAAGAAACATTCCCGCGGCGTCTTCTTTACCGCGAATAAAATGTTGAGCCATGATGTTTCCGGGGCCTTGTATACCCTGAAGATTAGTGAGGTGGTAGATGGCCAATACGCTCAGAGCAAGTAATATAGGGTAAAAATATTTCCGATACCCGGTGATCTGGGCAATATAACGGCGACCCACCGTCAGTATAGTGGCAAAAAAAGCGCCCGCAAGGCCTCCCAGAACACCCGTTAAAAGTATGGCCGCGACATTGGCCGACTCAGCCATGTTCAATCGTCCGAAGTAAGTGTATTCTCCCGTTAAGGATTGGGCCGCTATGCCTGCAATGATGATAGCGATGAGAACGGTTTCTTTAATGGTTGCAAATGACTCCGAAGATAATTCCTCAATCGCGAAGGTGACTCCCGCAAGCGGTGTGTTAAAAGCCGCAGCGAGTCCGGCCGCTCCGCCGGCAATAACCGCGGATCTCATGTCAAAAGGTAACTTAAAAAGACGGTGCGCGTAATAGGTAATCGCAAAAAACAGACACGCGGCAATATGAACGGTCGGTCCTTCGCGTCCCGTGGATGCACCCGCCCATAGGCCTATTAGGAGGGCGACCATTTTTATTATCATGGTATTCAGAGAGACCAACCCGGACAATCGCCCGTGAGTGTGGGCGGTCAGGTGCTTGGCCGCAAAAATGGTTTGAGGGATCCCCGCGCCTTCGGCACTCGGAGCGAATCGTCGGATTAACTCAATCGAAATGAGAAACAGGACGGGCGCGACTAACCAGCCCCAGAGACCGATATGCTGAGTATCCAGGCGTCTGTTATAGACATACTCAAAGGCCCACATGAAGAGAACGGAAACAACGCCCGTGATGACGGCGGCGGCTAAAAAAATGCCCAGTGTGAGTCCGTAACGGTGACGGGAAAGCCTGGAGTTGATTTTGGACGCGATTCCAAAAATTTGCATAAAAATAGTATAACGGATTACAACAGGCATCCGTAGGAAAAAAAATTACTTCGGTATTATTTGATATAAATCACTTATAATATTGCCAAAACTAGGAGTTTAAAATTTTAGAAAACGATCAGGAGTTCAACTGTCCGTATTGTAGCGCGGTCATTTCAATTCGCATCGATGAGACCGGTGGTTCCAAGCAACATTTTGTGACGGATTGTGAAGTGTGCTGCCGTCCAATCGAGGTCGAGGTGGATATAGATTCGGACGGGTATATGAACTTTATTGCGAAGCGCGAAGGCGAAGGCTGAGCTCTCGGGCGATGAGTTCGCCCATTTTTTTATAGCCCTCGACGTCCGGGTGATAGCCGTCCTTGGTTGTCATTAATCGGCCGTTCGCATCGGTCAGAAGAGCGGCCGTATCGCAGAAAACATATTTTTCCTTCCGGGCATTTTCTTCAATCCACCGGTTTAACGAGAGCCATTCTTTGCGCACGGCAGGCGGCATGTCGTTGTAGGGCAGGGCCGTACAGGCGATCACCCGAATCTTCGTGTCTCGAGCTTTCTTGTATATCGTCTTTAGATTTTTAATCACAAACTCGGCCGAATATCCCTGGTACAAATCATTGATACCCGCGAGAACGATCACGTACGCCGGTTGAAGTGCCGCGACATCGGTCTCGAAACGCGCCATGATCTGGTCAGACCGTTCGGCCGGAATGCCTTGGTTGACAACGTTCCATTCCGGATGTTCCTTCATCATCCAATAGGCGTATTGGCTCTTCCGGTCGCCCCAACCGTCCGGAGGATTTTCGCGCGGCGAACGAAAACGCGGCGTTCCCGCGGTCGTGGAGTCTCCGAGGCCGACAATAAGGAGTGATTGTTCAGATGCGGGGGAATAAGACGCCAATGTCATTAAAATGAAGAAAAGAGGGAGTGCCCGCTTCAAAACTTCCAAACGCGGGATTGATATTCCTGAACCATGCGCTGCGTATTGAAGAATCCGGCCTCCGAGATGCAGTGAGCCATCTTGGTCAGCCAGTCGGAATCGGCGTTCAGTTTTCCTTTTTGATTGGTCTGGTAATACAGCGTCACGACGCGTTCCAGCATCTCGTAGAGACGTTGCGCGTCTTCTTCCAAGCGGAGATTTCTCTCATCGCCAATTTCTTCCGAATGATGTTCCCAGCCAAAGATCCAGCCGATATTCTTATCCGCCGCTTCCACGACCCAGCCATCCAATGTGGAGAGCTGTAGCACGCCGTTCAGGATTGCCTTCATGCCGCTGGTGCCAGACGCCTCGAACGGGGGAAGGGGGTTGTTGAGCCACACATCCACGCTGTTGGAAAGAAGCTTGCCGAAATAGGTGTCGTAATTCTCGAGCATGAGCACACGCAGGTGATCGCGCTCTTTGTCGAGCGTGTCTATGGCCGCGAGCATTTCATTGACCTTTGTGAAACCGATGTCATCTTTGGGATGAGCTTTTCCCGCGATGAGGATCTGGATCGGACCGATGCGTTTGGCGATATCGAGCAGGCGATTCACGTCCTGAAGGATCATGCTGGGCCGTTTATAGGCCGCGATGCGTCTGGCCCAGCAAAGCGTGAACGTGTCCGGATCCATACGCCAACTTTTAAGCAAAGTCGCGAGATTATTTTTATTCTGCTGATGAGCGCTCCATAGATCTTCCCGGAACGCGCGGTTATCTTTGAGCTCCAGCGCTTTTTTGAGACGCAGAGGATCTTTTCTCCAGTCCCCGAAGGTTTGAGAATGTTTATCGAGGACTTTGGCTACCGAGTCCGACACCCATGTGTGGGCGTGTACGCCGTTGGTGATGGCCTCGATGCGGCTCTTGTGTTGAGGGAATTGGGCCCTCGTGACCTCTCCGTGTTTTTGCGCGACGGCATTAATGTGCTCGCTCGCGTTCATCGCGTGTTGCGTGAGATTAATAAGGTCCGCGTTGTCCGGATCCTGTCCTAATTTTTTAAGCAGGTTGAAATCTTCGTCCGTCATGACGTCCTGGAGCGTTTTCTTGAGAAAACGGTCATGCCCCGCCGCTACAGGCGTGTGGCACGTATAGGCAAATTGCTTTTTGAGGGTACCCAGATCCGATATGCCCGCACTTTTGGCCTTTCCAATGAAGGCAAGGGCCGCATGACCTTCGTTCAAGTGATATGTATCGATGGCGTAACCCAGCGTGTTGAGCGCCTTCATGCCGCCGATACCGAGAATCAGGCGCTGGAGGATCTTCCACTCGGCGTTGTCACTGCGGTAAAGTTGGCCCGTTAACGAGCGCGTGAATTCGGAATTTTCCTTAAGGTTGGAATCCAAAAGAATCAGCGGGATTACACGCTGGCGGTCATAGCTGTAAACAAAATATTTCCATAATTTCAAATGGATCGTCTCTTTGCGCAGAGGAACCTCGATTCTGGTTTTCAACGGAATGAGCCCGGGGTAGGAATGAGGATCCCAGTTTGTCTCCTCGGGAACCTGACCGTCTTTGAACCAGAAATTTTGTTTGAAATAGCCCTTGTTCCAAAGGATACCGACGGCCGCGAGACTGATACCCAGGTCAGCCGCGCTTTTTAACGTATCTCCGGCCAGGACGCCGAGTCCGCCGCTATAGATGGGAAGGTCCAGGCGGTGCCCCGCTTCGACGGAAAGGTAGTAGTCCATCGCGCGAAGATTGGAGAAAACGTTATTCTTGGTCGAAAAATTTTTTTCGCTGATGGGTTTTGTGCTTTGGAGGGCGTTGTACGTATTGGAGGACAATCCGTACTCCATGGAGAAATAGGCGATGGAGCGGTGTCCCTTTGAGAGTAGTTTTTGTTCCGCCTGCACAATGGGATCGATGGGAAAACCGAAGTAACTGTGTTCCGTGATGTTGCCTGATTCCAGCTGTGAGTTTTCTTCAAGAGGAATGAGTGACAAAAACAGTTGAGCGTTCTCGGCAACCGGTGTCATGGAATCAAAATTATACGCCATTTGAACGTTCTAAGCCAATTGGAATTTTGTTATAAT
>CAYUTV010000081.1:0-5825 GCA_964447745.1 uncultured Planctomycetia bacterium
AGATCATCGCGGTTTACGGATGTGACGACTACGTGCTCCAGACCCAGGCGCTTCACGGCCTCTGCTACGCGTTGCGGCTCGTCTGCATCAAGCGCATCGGGCCGGCCGGAGCTCACCGAACAAAAACGGCAGCTGCGCGTGCAGATGTCGCCCATGATCATAAACGTGGCGGTCTTCAGCGAGTAACATTCATTGCGGTTGGGGCAGCGGCCGCTCTCACAGATCGTGTGGAGGCCCAGATCCTTGATTAAGGCGTCCGTCTTTGTGGCTTGCTGGCCCGGAGACAGGCTTTTGCGAAGCCACTCGGGCAACCGCTCCCTGCCTGAAGTGTCCTGCAGAGGGCGAGACATGTCAGCCCTTCATCGCCTTGATAATCGCATCGGCCATCTGGCTGGTTCCGACGGCGGTGGGATCGTTTCTATCCTGCTTAAGATCGTACGTGACGCTTTTGCCTTCTTTCAGGATCTTGGCCACGGCGTTTTCGAGGCGTTTGGAGGCCTCTTTTTCACCGATATAGTCCAAAAGCAGTACGCCGGACAAAATCATCGCGACAGGATTGGCTTTGTTCAAACCTTTGTACTTGGGTGCACTGCCATGAGTGGCTTCAAAAAGTGCCGTGTCATCGCCGATGTTGGCGCCCGAGGCGATTCCGAGGCCGCCAATGAGACCTGCGCACAGATCAGACACGATATCGCCATAAAGATTCGGCAGAACGAGTACGTCGTATTCCTGAGGTCTTTGAACGAGTTGCATGCACATGTTATCGACAATGCGGTCTTCGAATTCCACACGGCCTTCATAGGCCTTGGCGACTTCCTTGGCGGTTCTGAGGAACAAGCCGTCCGTGCATTTCATAATGTTGGCCTTGTGCACCGCCGTCACTTTTTTACGCCCGTTTTTTAGCGCGTACTCAAACGCGAATTTCACGATACGGATCGACGCTTTTTCTGAAATCGGCTTGATGCTGATCGCGGGGTCGACATTAAACTTCGCTTTGGGATTCATTTCTTTGATTTTCGAGACGAGTGTGTTGGCTTCGTTCGACTTTGCGTCAAATTCGATGCCGGCATACAAGTCTTCGGTGTTTTCGCGGACAATCACGATGTCGATTTTATCAAACTGGCTCTTAATGCCGGGGTACAGCTTGCAGGGTCTCAGGCACGAATAGAGATCCAATTCTTTACGGAGTGCTACGTTCACCGAACGAAAACCGGACCCAACGGGTGTCGTGATAGGTCCCTTGATCGCGACTTTGTTCTTTCGCACGGACTCGAGCACGTTCTCCGGAAGAGGCGTTCCCGCTTTTTCCATGACGTCGGCGCCCGCATGCACGGTTTCCCAGTCGATTTGAACACCCGTCGCATCGATACAGCGCTGAGTCGCCAGAGAAACTTCGGGTCCGATGCCGTCGCCCGGGATTAACGTCACTTTTCTTTTGCTCATAATATCCTCTTCTATTTCAGATTTTTGTTAGTCCAGTCGATAATTCTTTGCAGCCCTTCCGTAATATCCTTGTCGCTTGTCGCGAAGCTGAAACGCACGTGCTTATCCGAACCGAAGCTCTTCCCCGGGATCACGGCGACATAGATTTCTTCGAGCAAACGCTCACAAAGCTGTTCCGAACCGATGCCCGTTCTCTCAATGTTGCAGAACGCGTAAAAAGCGCCCTGAGGCGTAAACGGCTCAAACCCTCTCGCCTTCTCGAGGAGGCCCTTCATCAATGTACCGCGCTTTTGGAATAGATCGCGAACTTTCGCGCGATAGGTCTTGGGCATTGCGAGTGCGGCAACGGCCATTTTCTGGCTGATGGACGTGGGATTGGAAGTCGAATGGTCTTGCAGAATGCCGATTTTTTTGACCACTTCGGCGTCTCCCGCGAGATAGCCAATACGCAGGCCTGTCATGGAATAACTTTTGGACATACCGTTGACGACGAACGTGCGCTTTTTGATCTCTTCATTGAAACTCGCGATGGAAACATGTTTTTGGCTGCCATAAACATAATATTCATAAATTTCATCGCTGATACAAAGGAGGTTCTTCTCAACCACGATATCCGCGAGGGCTTTTAAGTCCGCTTCGTTCATGACGGCACCCGTGGGGTTCGAAGGGCTGTTGAGAATCAGAATCTTAGTTTTGGGAGTGATGGCCGCACGCACCGCTTCGGGCCGCACGCGGAAACCATCCGCCTGTGTCGTGGGAATGAAAACCGGCTTGCCTTCGGCGAGATACACCATCTCAGGATAGCTCACCCAATAAGGCGACGGGATCAACACCTCATCCCCCGGGTCGCATAAGACTTGGATTAAGTTATAAAGCGAGTGTTTGGCGCCGCAGGAGATGACGACGTTCTCGGGTTTGTATTTGAGACCTTGGTCTTCCTCAAATTTCCTGCAAACGCCTTCGCGGAGCTCCGGAATGCCCGAGGTGGGCGTATATTTGGTGAAACCGCTGTTCAGGCAACGGATCGCTTCATCTTTGATCGGGTCCGGCGTGTCAAAATCCGGCTCGCCTGCGCCAAAGCTGATGACGGGCTTGCCCTGTGACTTCATCTCTTTGGCCTTCGCCGTCAGCTTTAACGTAGCGGAGGGTGAAACTTTTTCCAAACGATGCGCGATAAGACCCATGATTCTCTCTGAAATTATTAAAAAGTTAAGCGCTGATTATAACAAAAAAGCGGCCCCTTTTAAATTTAAAAGAGGCCGCTAAAATGACTGCTATCGCGTTCCTGACAACCTTAGATCAACCGCCTCCCTTATTCCGGAAGAACTTGCCGATATTCTTGAAGAAGCCGGGTTTCTGCTGCTCCTTCTTAGAGTCGGCCTTCTTGTCTTTGCCGGGGGTCTTGGGCTGATCTTTTTCGTCATGCTTATGCGCATGTTCGTGGCCCGCGTGCGTGTGAGGCTTATCGTGCTTGGTTTCTTTCTTCTTCTTGGGTTCCTTGACCTTAATTTCCTTTTCGGTCAGTTCCAGGAGCGCCAACTGTGCCCCGTCCCCTTTGCGCCGGTTCAGTTGCAGAATACGGGTATAACCGCCCTGTCTGCTTTTAAAGCGAGGCGCCACTTCCGTGAAAACTTTGGAAGTGAGGGTATGGTTCTGAAGATATGAGAACACTCTGCGACGTGAATGCAAAGTATCGTTTTTTCCCAGCGTGATGATCTTATCAGCCAGGTTTTTTGCGACTTTGGCCTTCTGCAGCGTGGTCTTGATCTGCTGATGGGTAAGTAAGCTTGTCACCATATTTTCAAGCATGGCTTGCCGTTCGGCATAGCTCCGGTTGAAACGTTTGGTGTCCCGATTATGCCTCATTGAGATTCCCCTGTGAACTGCTTCAGCTTGTCTAAATCTACTTCATAACCGAAATGCAGGTTCATCTCTTTCAGGATCGCTGAAATTTCCATGAGCGACTTCTTGCCGAAATTGCGGTATTTCAGCATTTCCATTTCGCTCTTCTTTACGAGTTCGCCGATGGTTTTAATATGAGCTTCGCGCAAGCAGTTGGCGCTGCGAACCGACAGTTCCATCTCTGAAACCGGCTGGGCCAAACGCTTGTAAAGTTCTTTATCCTTATTATCGGTCATGTCCGTCGCCAGATCTTCTTCGGGTAAACGTCCGAAGTTCACAAACACGTCCAGGTGGCGCTGGAGAATATTGGACGCATAAAGGATCGCGTCTTTAGGCGAAATGCTGCCGTTCGTCCAGACTTCCAGAATCAGTTTGTCATAATCCGTCATCTGTCCGACGCGCGTGTCTTCGACGTGGAAGTTCACTTTGCGTACGGGCGTAAAGATGGAATCGATCGCGATCACACCGATCGGCTGACCGTCCTTCTTGTTGCGCTCGGCGGGAACATAGCCGCGGCCCTTTTGGACCTCGAGTTCCATGCGGAACGGCACATTCTTCGTCAACGTCGCGATATGCAGGTCCGGGTTGATCACTTCCACGGTATCATCGGTGATGATGTCCTTGGCGGTGATGGCCTGCTTCTGGTTGACTTCAATGCGCAGGGTCTTCGTCGCCCGTGAATGGGAACGGAGGACCAAATTCTTGATGTTGAGTACGATTTCGGTCATATCCTCGGTGACGCCGGGGATGGAGCCGAACTCATGAGACACGCCTTCGATACGAACCGAAGTGACGGCGGTGCCTTCAAGGGATGACAGAAGCACCCTTCTCAAAGAGTTGCCGATGGTGACGCCGTAACCTCTTTCAAACGGCTCAGCGACAAATTTTCCGTAAACACCGGTCAGCGACTCTTCATCGCATTCCAGTTTCTTGGGTATTTCAAATGATCTTAATGCAATTCCCATGACAACTCTCCTTTGCCTTCTCTATCTGTTTGCGATGACGCACTCGTCCCACCGCAATAAGGACGTTCTGCAGAAAAAAATTATTTTGAGTACAATTCGATGATCAGCTGTTCTTGGATCGGCATTTTGATGTCAGAACGCTCTGGCATCTTTTTAACCGTTGCCTTGAAATTTTCTATGTCCACCTCGAGCCAATCGATGCGATCAATATCCTTGGTCTTCTCGTAAGTGTCCTTGAACCCCTGATTCATCTTCTCGCTGGCTTTAAGAACGACGATATCCCCCACATTGACCTGGTACGAAGGAATATTGATCGACTTGCCGTTGACTTCCACATGGCCATGCCCCACGGCTTGACGTGCCTGGCGGCGTGAATTCACGACTCCCATGCGGTAAATGACATTGTCCAAACGACGTTCAAGCAGCGTCAACAAAACCACGCCGGTCACGCCCTTGGCATGGCTGGCCTTGGTGTAATAATTGCGGAACTGTCTTTCCAGCACGCCGTAGATACGTTTCACTTTTTGTTTTTCGCGAAGCTGAACGCCGTAATCGGAAAGCTTCTGGCGGTTCTGTCCGTGCATTCCCGGAACAATTTCCGCGCGCTCGGCGAACTTGGACTTCGATCCCAGAGAACTTCTGGGGAACAAATCTAATTTTTCTCTGCGGCTTTGGCGCCATGCGGGCCCTGTATAACGTGCCATGTCTTAGACTCTCCTTCTTTTCGGAGGACGGCAGCCATTGTGCGGAATCGGTGTTACGTCCCGAATGACGCTGATGCTGAGCCCTGTCGCCTGAAGAGCACGGATGGCAGACTCACGGCCCGAGCCGGGTCCTTTGACGAAAACCTCGACGGTTTTCATTCCGTGTTCCATGGCTTTCTTCGCGGCGGCCTCCGAGGTCACCTGCGCGGCAAAAGGCGTGGATTTTTTGGAACCTGAAAAACCGGACGATCCGCAGCTGGCCCATGCCACTACGTTGCCGGTACGATCGGTGATCGTCACGATCGTATTATTGAACGTGGCCAGGATGTGCGCGACCCCTTCGGTCACGTTTCTGATTATTTTTTTTCTGGATTTAAACTTTTTTGATTTCGCCACTGACTGTCATTCCTCCTGGTTAACGGCCTTATTTGGCCGGAGCGGCCGCTTTGGGCGCCGCAGTCTCTTTCTTGCGCTGAGCACCGATCGTCTTCTTCGGGCCTTTTCTCGTTCTCGCGTTCGTACGCGTGCGCTGGCCATGCACAGGCAGGCCTCTCTTATGACGAATCCCACGATAAGATTGAATATCCATGAGACGCTTGATATTGGAGCTAATCTCGCGCTTCAGAACACCTTCCGTGCGATATTCCTTCTGAATGATGTTGGTGATTCTGGACACTTCGTCTTCCGTAAGGTCTTTGGCGCGGACGTCCACCTTTATACCGGCCTGCTGTAAAATGACTCTCGCATTCTTCTGGCCGATACCGTAGATATAAGACAGAGACACGTAAATTTTCTTTTCCTTGGGGATGTC
>CAYUTV010000082.1:0-5726 GCA_964447745.1 uncultured Planctomycetia bacterium
GACACATTTGGCCGACGCCGCCACCTCTGCGGTTTGAAATGAAGTGTTCCCGGTTGTTTTGTCCGGGAACACACGCACAGGCAGTTTTGTCTTCAGCCGGTAAATAAACTCCGTCCTTTCCTGATGGACATGGCCCTGGTCCGTTGCTAATACACCTGTAAATGCCACATCTGCCGCGTAACGCGGATCGGGGTCCACGATGTCTTTCTGATAAAGACACATATACGGCCAGTAATAAGTAGGTACTTTCAGGATGTCAGAGAAACGGTCAAGCATTGAATGATTGACCAGCGCCATACTCAAGAAACTCGAAGCATCGCCAACATATCTGGGCTCAGTACGGGCATCGCCCGCGTGATAGCACACCATGACGCCCGAACGCTTAATCCTTTGCAGCATTAGAAACATATTTTCTCTTTTATGCGGTTTCGTATTGAATATGCAATGACAAAAAAGAATATGCGGCTTGAAAAAGTTTATCTGAGATTCGATTTCTCTCAGAGACGGTCCGAAAATAGGAATCGGCCGCACCCACGCGCCGTTCCGCACGGCGCCTTCCTGCGTGCCTATGAGAAAATAAGACAAGTAATTGTTCCAGTCGCCCAACACGGCAATACGCAATTGCTTCATCTTAGCTTTTCCTTGATCCATTCCACATGAGCAAGCTCGGGCTTTGTCCAAAAGGCCGGATCAATACGCCGTGCAAGCTCCTCTTCAAACCAAGAGGAACTGATTTGAGCCGCGGAAGGCTCCGCCTCATGCATAAAAAAACAATCCGTAAAAAAAGTGCCTGTTAAAACATACCCGAGACTTCTCAGTTTTCGAAAGAACGTCTCCCTTTCTTGCAGGTTGTTGTTCTTATATTCGACCGTCATACAGCGAAAACGGTATTCGTTAAAAGGGAACGAGGATAAAATTGCTTCTTCACGACCTTCAATATCCATGCTCAAGTAATCCACGACGTGAGGCACTCTGTAATTTTTGAGAATATCAGCAAGAAGCACGGCCTTCATTGGAATAATACGACCGTGCTTGGAAGAACCAGATACTCTCTTTGCGTGTTTTCTTTTCTCGAGCCAATATTCCCATAAATTTTTCAACCCCTTTCGTGGCCGGTCCATAGGCCGGCTCAGCATGGCGGCTCCTTCGATAAAGTCCACAGACCCTTTTTCGGAATCCACAAGCGACTGTACCGTTATACAAGAGCGGTTTGTTTTCAGCCGGTCGAAAGATGAAGGGGACGCCTCAACACACAATCCTTTCCATCCGTATTCTTTCTCCAAAAGACAGGTATTACTGAAAGTGACGCCATCGTAAGCGCCCACATCCACAAAAAATCCTTCTCGCTGTCCAGGTAACGCCTTTTCAATCACCCATATATCCTGACCGATCTGGCTGTAAGAGCGCGGAACCTGCATCTCAGACGCGTCCCTGCTTGGCATGGATAGACTGTTCGGCTCCCAGATGAGTGAAAAACGCAGGTTCTCCGTGGCCTCCCCAAGTCAATACGCCCAATTTGTCAGAGTACCATTCCGGTGACGGGCGGGGGCCGTTAGGTAAAAGACCATTCGCCGAATTTATAAAAAAGTGAATATTATCTTTATGAGCGCGCCAGCGCGGGCGGATAAAACTCATTCGCCAAACAGCCGGGTTGAAATACCAATGTGCTCCGCCCAAGAACGGATATTGACTGTTCCCTATCTTCAGAGTTCGGCTCGTATAAACAAATGCACCTTCATTTTGCGATCGCGTATTATTACGTCTATTGTAGCGAAGCTGGTTAACGTGATCATGATCACGAAATAATTCCCAACAGAGGTCCAGATCAATCGGTCTCAGGCACTCCCAGTCATCTTCAATGCTAAACATAAGGGGCGCTCTCACCCATCGGTCTATCGCCTGCGTCATCGCCCAACCGTAAGAACCAACGCGCTCCGTGTGAATTCCATCAAAACCGGCCGCACGTGCAATGCGAACAGATTCGGCGGCCATTGCCTTGTCAAATTCACCGTCCTCGAGAAAGTATCTCAAACGACCGCCGAATCGGACATTACGACGAAAACTTGAGAGCGCTCTCTCGAAAAGTTCTGGACGACTGGCGCCCCAGAATACGACATCAATGGTCTTCTCGCGAAAACTGGCAGTTGGTATAGGCTTTAGCCGCCTCACTTCATCCTGGCGGGGCGGTTTTGGCCGGTCAAAAACGTTCGTAATAGCCAGTCTCACGCCTTCTATTTTTTGTTTCCAGGTTCCCATAATTTATTTTTTCAGAACGTTTCTGAAGAGCTTCCTATAATTTTCCGCCTGTATCTTCCAGGTCCATTCAGATTCCACGGTTTTGCGCGCCTCCCGCCCCATACGGAGGCACTCATCGCGGCGTTCTTTCAACCAGAGGATTTTCTCAACGTAGGCGTCAATATTACGCGCGACTATAAAACCGTTCTTGCTATTATGAAATTCCGGGACATTACCGATGGCGTTCGCGATGAACGTTCTGCCCACGGCGGAAGCCTCCAACAGCTGATTGGGCGTGCCGTCCATGTCAGATGCAATGATCACAGCATCTATTCCCTTGTAAAAATCGGGCATTTGTTCGTGGTCAATTTTACCAGCATGATTGTATTTGGCAGTAATACTTTTTAGGGGTACTGCGGCCTTTTCACAGGCAGGAACTACAAAATTATCGTAACCTTTTCTGACGGTTCGTTTTCCAACATACCCTACCGCAAACGGTTCCGATGCATCTCTGTAAACATAGTTAAACAGCTCTTCGTCCACACCGTTTGGGACGTAATGACAGTTGCTGTTAATCTTTTTAACCTCCTCATAAAGAAGCCGGCTATTGGCATGAATCGCATAGGCCCGACGCAATGAACGCTGGTAATCTTTAAAATTTACATACGTATGTGATGTCACTCCGGTTATAACCTTGCGGAAATTCACGCCTTCCAGATGAGGAACAAAATTGCATTCGAATGTGAAATAAATATCGTGTCCGCTTTGTTTTAAATAGGTAGCGAGATGCCGCCACTTAAAATCCGACCAATAAAGGATTTCGAAGTCGAACTCATCTGAAAGATATTTTTTGATCCGTTGTGCTTTGTAATCCCAGGCCCAGCCGGGCACGTCGACCAGAAGCATGATGCTTGGTTTGGAGCTACCACTCCGTTTGAGCGGGCGATGCTTGGCAAGGGCAATCCGGATGTCTTCAAGTATAATACGTAACCGTTCAATAAGGCGCCGCCTTCTCAAAATGCTCAAGAACTCTTCCCTTTGTTGAAAAAAAATGCGTTTTAACCTACGCATGCGCAACACTCCAAATCTCGCCCCAACGAAAATCCATATGCGTCGTTTTTAAACCGGCTTTGGCCAGTTCCGACACAAATGTTTCACGCGTATATTCAATGAAATGACCGGGATACAAATAAGGCAGGCCCAGTTCATGCTTTAGCGGAAGTCGCCAATCTCTATCGTATTGAGGCACACGAATTAAAAACCTGTCCGGGTGAAAACGGCGTTGAAGCTCGGAGAGAAACTCCGGACGGTTTTCCAAATGCTCCAAAAGGTTCGATAATATCAACACGTCGAATTTGCCCTCAGGCAGTGCCTTCGTGGCATCGCCCTGTACAAAACTAAGCTTCGGGTGAAAATACTTCTCTCGGGATGCGGTCACGCGCTTCTCGCTAAGCTCCACTCCGATAACTTGGGAAGCAGGCGACTGTGATGCGAGCGCGAATGCCAGCGTGCCCTTGCCGCTGCCGATCTCGATCACCCTCTCGCCCGGTCTTACATTATCGATAAAGAACCCATGATAATTTGTAAGGCGGTGCTTCGGATGAACACCCTTCTCATGATGAATGGCCGTTTTACCAGTCAATAAATACAAATGTCTTTCTATCGTAAAAAGGATGCGCAGAGCCGCTGCCGGGGACTTGGAAGCCGTGACGCTTTGAATAAGACGGACTAGCGCTTCCGCGGACTCCGAATCCGGGAGCTCCGACAGAGCCTCCTTCATGCATGCGCTGATGTGCTCTAGAGAGACTTTATCCTTTTTCCGTTGCTTGCCAAGAGAATTGGCAATCCTGGACATGAAATCTGCGGGACTTTTGAATTTTGACATCAGACTTTATTATCCACAAGAATGAACAGCAGGTCAAAAAAAACCGCCCTGGTGTTTATCAGCCGCCTAGGAGACCCTTGGCACGCGTAATAGCATGAGGTAGGTCGCTCAGGATATTCTCCTTGCCGATCAGATGATATAGCCCTGAGCGTTTTACGGCCTCGAGAAGCTGGGCATTCATGCCGACCAAAACAAGCCGAACACTCCTTTTTTTGCAGTCTTCAAAAAGTGATTTTAGGACATGGAGGCCAGTGGCGTCGATCACCGGGACATGACTTAATCGGATTATCTGAACTTTTGGCTTTCTGGAAACAATCCGCATAGTTTCTTCAAATTCTTGCGCAACTCCGAAAAATAGAGGCCCCCGCACATCATACATGTCAATTCCTTCCGGGAGTTTGGGTAGAATTTCATCGCCATTAGCACTCTGATCTTCGTGTTTAAAATCGGGTCCAACCAGTTTCACCTGTGCGGCTGCGGACATCCGGTACATAAATAGAAACGCCGATAGAACCATCCCAACCTCAATGGCAACGGTAAGATCGATCAAGACCGTTAACAAAAAAGTGCTGATCAGAACGATCACGTCGGTCCGCGGTCCTTTTAATAAAGCAGCAAACGAATGCCATTCACTCATATGATAAGCCACCACCACCAAGATACCCGCCAAACACGCCAATGGAATGAGTTTTGCCCACGGCGCGAAAATAAACAGAATCAAAAGAAGCGTGATGGAGTGCACGATGCCGGCAACAGGTGTTCGGCCGCCATTTTTGACATTGGTCGCCGTTCGCGCGATGGCTCCTGTCGCAGGAATACCTCCAAAAAGACTGGATCCGATATTCGCGATTCCCTGACCCACGAGTTCCATATTCGAACGATGCTTGCTACCTATCATGCCGTCGGCCACAACGGCTGACAGCAAGGACTCTATGGCCGCAAGAAGCGCTATGGTAAATGCGGGCTGCATCAATTGCTGAATAGTCTGAAAATTGAAATCCGGCATTCGGGGCATGGGTAGAGAGCGTGGCAGGTCACCAAACCGGGTTCCAATGGTCTCCACAGGCCAATTAAATATAACCGGAAAAACCGAAAATAAAAGAATGGCAATCAATGACCCCGGGATCCGCGTGGAAAACTTACCGACGACTCTGGGCCAAAGCGCGATCACCGCGACCGTGCCGAACGCGATTAAGAATGAATGAAGACTCGCCGTATGCATGGATTCAAAATAGAGCCGCCATTTCTCTAAAAATTCGGTGGGTACTTTTTGAATGCCGAGCCCCAAGAAATCTTTGATCTGGGAGGAGAAAATGATAACGGCAATTCCGCTCGTGAAACCCACGGTAACGGACCGTGGAATGAACTTAATGACTTGTCCAAAACGCGCTAAGCCGAAAAGGATGAGGATCACTCCCGCCATGAGCGTTGCGATAGTCAGCCCCTCAACCCCGTACTGTTGGACAATACCGTAAACAATCACGACAAAGGCGCCTGTCGGCCCCCCGATTTGGACGCGGCTGCCTCCCAAAGCGGAGATCAAAAACCCGGCCACAATCGCCGTGACGAGCCCTTTCTCAGGTGACACACCCGAAGCGATACCAAA
>CAYUTV010000083.1:0-5527 GCA_964447745.1 uncultured Planctomycetia bacterium
AAACGGTTCTCGATAAACAGGTAGCCGGAGAGATAAATCAAAGACGCTTCTCCCATCAGAAAAATGAGAAACCCTTTGAAATAGCTTAACTCATAAAAAATCACCGTGAAGAGCACGGCCAAGAACATCAGAAATAACCATGCATAGCTCGGGAAAATTTTTCCGATAAAATCCTTATCCAGAATCATCAGAACCTGGTTGGCGTTGATGAATATCCCGGCCATATAGCCGATGGGCGTCGGATGGCGATCATGCAGAATCTGGCTCACGGGACCGACAAGCACGATCTTATCTCTGATCCGTTCTTTTGGAACTTCTCCGGCTATGAACTTCCAAAAAGGAATATAGTTAAAATCCTGCGCGGCGTGTCGAAATGTCGTCGTGACGTGATAGCGCCGGTCGAGCCGCACCTTGTGCTTGGAAAACCCATAGTCCTCCGGATAAGAGAAAACAACATCCGATCCGTCGATTTTCACAAATTTGCTAGGCTTGGCGTCCAGAGCGGCATATGCCACTTGCGTGGCAAAAGAATAAGTAACGCCTTGGTTCTGAGCCAAGGGCATCAGAATCCGCGTCCTACGATTGACGTTGTCGGCGTCATAAGGAATATTGATAAACCCGTATGCATACGCATTCTCAGTAAACATGGGCGCCGATGTAACGTAAACCTGTTCGGGATCATCACGGTCAAAATAAGAAGCGAGCACCGTATTCTTTTTTAATTTCAGGGATTCCGCCAACCATTCGTCGGCCTGAGGATTTTGGCTCTCGCCTACAAATGAAAAGTCCAGTCCCACGACTCTGGGTTCCATTTTCTGGAGGTTTTCCAAAAAAACGGCAAATACCTCTCGGCCCCACGGCCACGCCTTGTTCATTCTTTCGAACGATGCATCGTCGACCCCGACCACCACGATATCTTTGAGATGAGGACTGCGCTTCTTAGCCGCCTCCCAGGAAAACAGCGCATCATAGGATTTAAAATGAGCTGTCATAAAAAGCGAATTCTTGGAAACTCGAACGATGTAGAAATAGGTCAACCCGATGATGAGTGGGATTAGAATCAGGTATGAAATGCGGTGAGGTATTTTCACTTAAGCGCCGACTACTTCGCCGGCAGAAGAACCCAGCGTATCGATTTCCAGCGGATGGCCCTGGCTATGAAAGTAGCTTTGTCCTGTGGTGTGATACGACTTTTTAATCGCATCCGCATTGCGCTGGATTTGCTCCGCTAAAGTCGAACGCACTGATGCCTTATATTCTTCAGACACCGTGGCATAGACGGGCTGGGCGAGCCCAATCAGGATAAATAAAAACCATAAAAACGCGTTTTTTAACGGTTTAACCATTCTTACTGCCTCTTATTATATTAATACAAGTTTACCTGATAATTAGCTTACTTATCAAGTAGGGTTCTAAGATCTTGGAGCATCTCAAAAACACCCCTACGTATTAACATAACTCCAATTGCTGCAAGGAGTAATGATGATATCTTAGAGAGAGTCTGGGAGCCTGTTTGGCCCAAAAGAGCGCCTATTGAATGGGCGTTCGTCAAAATTACCCCACAGAGGGCTATATTCACGACCAGAGAGGCCGTGGTGATGATAAAGCCGTATTCGTTCAGCAGAATAAGGGAACTCGTCAATACCGCCGGTCCCACGATGAGAGGAACGGCCAAGGGCACCACGCCCATGTACTCCGGTAAGGCCTTGTCTTTGGAAACACGCATCAAATCTCGGATGGAGAGAATAAACAGGATGGCGCCGCCCGCGATTAAGAAATCGTTAATGGTGATTCCCAGCCACAGGAATGTAAAATTGCCGATCAGGAGAAAAAGGATCGCCACCACGAGTGCGGTCAGCACGGAGTTCCGGATGAGTTTCCGACGGTCCGGTACCGGCATTCCCTGCGTCAAACCCACAAAAAGAGGCAACGTCCCCAAGGCATCCACCGCCACAAAAATGGGAACAAACGCGAGGAAGAATGAGCTCAGCATTACATTAAGGCCTTCTCAACGGCCAGAACCAGTTCTTCGGAAAATTCGTGATAAACACCCAATACATGCCCCTGCGAATTAACCAGAAGACTGGTCGGAATACCGTAGACATTGTAGATTTGAGCGACATTCATTTGATCGTCGAGCAAAATGGGATAATTGATATTCATCTTCTTCGCGAAGGAAGAGGCTTTCTTTGCGCTTTCGCCCACATCCACGCCCAAGACCGTGAACCCGTCGGACGCGTGCTGCTCCTGCAGCTTAATAAGACCGGGGATTTCCTCACGGCAAGGCGGGCACCAAGTCGCCCAAAAATTTATTAAAACTGCCTTGTTTTGTTTCAACGCCGTCGATAAACTTACGGGTTTTCCCTCGAGATCATTCAACGTGAATAGGTGCTTATCGGTCAATTCCATCGCCGATGTGGATTCCGTTGGCCCCATACAACCCACCAGAAAAAGCAACACCGAGATCACCAGAACCGCCGTAAAATTTTTTTGTCTCATCGTTCTCCTTTTAAACCAGCAGAGTGCCCGTCTGAATTAAAAAATATTCGGCTGCCAATATCAAAACCCAACCGAAAGATTGTTTGACGATCTCGAGCCAACGTCCGGATTTAGGAATCGAGGTCAAAAGACCGGCGAACGTGCCCAATAAAATCATGAGAAATCCCACACCGTAACCGAAAACAAAAAGAAGCCAAAAACCGTATAACACATTCTGTTTGGAGGCGGCATACACGAGAATAACGGCCAAGGCCGGCGCTGTGCATGGTCCCACGATCAAGCCTGACAATAGTCCCACGAGAAACGCGCCGAGGTAACCCTCCCTGCGCCGTGAAGTGGCCCCCGCCGATATAAAGGATATTTGGGGAAATGAGAATACTCCCAGCATGGAAAGGCCCAGCAAAAGACAGATGTTTGCGAGGAAAAAATAAGAAACGGGGCTCGAACCGACCGTGCCGAAGAGTTTGCCGGATAATGCCGCGAACGCTCCGAGAGAAGCGTACGTGAGCGCCATGCCCAGCACATAAATCAAAGAGAGAGCGAAACCTTTCCAGCGACTACCGGCGCTTTTCGCGCCGATAAATCCGAGTGTCATCGGGATCACGGGATAAACGCAGGGCGTAAAACTGACGATCACGCCTGCCGCGAATACCGCGACAAAAGCCAGTGGCGGATTGGTTTGGATGGACTGCTCGATAATCTGCGTCAAATAATCCATAGGCCTATTATACGATTATTTCTGCATCTGAACAGAGCGCAATTGACCGCACGCGGCTTGAATCTGCCGGCCTTTGGAAAAACGCACGGTCGTTCTTATTCCCGCGTCTTGGAGTATCTGCTGAAAACGCACGATCTCGGGATACGTGGGCTGCGCGTGAGGAAATTCCTCAATCGGGTTGTACGGAATCAGGTTCACTTTGCAGATCATCCCTTTGAGGAGCTTCACCAGGTCCTGCGCTTCCTTCTCCGACGCATTGACACCTTTTATCATGATGTATTCGAACGTAATCGCGCGTTTTGTTTTCTTTATATATTTTTTGCATGCCTCGATCAAGGGCTTCACCGGATGCGCCTTATTCACCGGCATGATCATGCCACGTACCGTGTCGTTGGCGCCGTGGAGAGAAACAGACAACTCCACCTGCAGATTTTCGTCACTCAACTGTTCGATCTTGGGAATCAGGCCGCAGGTGGATATCGTGATCTTGCGCGCACCGATGTGCAGTCCCTGTTTTGAATTCAGCGTGCGCACGGTTTTCATGAGCTCGTGATAATTATCAAACGGCTCTCCGATGCCCATAAAAACGATATTGGTGATTTTTTTTTCAGGCGCCAGATCGCGCGCCATCAATACCTGTGAAGTGATCTCGGACATTTTTAGGTTTCTGAAAAATCCCGCCTGCCCGCTGGCACAGAACGCGCAGTGAAACTTACAGCCGACCTGAGACGAGATGCAAACCGTGGTGCGCTTGCGGTCTTCGTCCTCAATCGGCATGTAAACTGCCTCGACGAAATCCTTGTCGTTCAGCTTGAGGAGCAATTTAATGCTGCGGTCGTCCCCCGCATTCTGTTTGTCGACCACCGTCGGCATATTCAAACTGAAGAGAGCCGGCAGTTTTTGCCGCAGCTCAAGTGACAGGTTTGTCATGCGCTCGAAATCATAAACTCCTTTTTCGTAGACCCACTGCAGCACCTGATCGGCGCGGTATGGCTCGAGTTTTAACTCTTCGAATTTTTTGCGAAGCTCTTCGGGTGTAAAGTCGAGAATGTTCGGTAAAGCCGTCGTGTTCGTCATGGATGAAACTTTCTATTTTTTCTTTTTAAAAAACGTGTGGTCGAGCCGGTCCTTGGACGAAAGATGCGCGGTGTCATTGATCGCGCGAATGAAGAGCCGCTTGTCCGTTTCATCGACGATGGTGAGACTCGTGTTGTCGATCTGCAATCGTAACAGAATATCGTCAAAATCCGCGTCCAGCCATTCGGCCAGTAACGCCGTGATCGCGCCTCCGTGCGTGACGATCAACACGTTCTTTCCGGTATTCTGCCTGGCGATCTCGCGAATCCGGCGAGTGATCCTTTTTTGAAAATTCTCTATTTTTTCGCCGTCCGGAATCCGGCACATCGACGGCTTTTTCAACCACCGCTGATAACTGTTGCCGAATTTTTTGTCCACCTCCGACGGCGTCATGCCTTCCCAGCATCCGAGGTTGATTTCACGCAGCAGTCGGTCCCGCACGATCGGTTTACGCAAATGGCGCGTGATTTCCACCGTCGTCGTATACGCGCGCCCCAGGTCGCTGGAATAAATCTTATCAATATGAAAATGCTTTAAGCGTTCGGCCAGGCGCCTCGCCTGCCTGCGCCCCTTCGTCGTCAAAGAAGAATCGAGGTGCCCCTGGATCCTATTCTGCAGATTCATCGCCGATTCGGCGTGTCTTACGATAATTAAACGTGCCACATTAACCTAAAAAATTTTTATATTCCGAAGCCCATTCGACGTAACGCGAGGCCTGCGGGCCCAGCCGGGCAATTTCACGAGGGGTTAGCTTTCGAACTGTTTTTCCCGGAACCCCTAAAACCAAAGAACGTGCCGCTATTTTCGAATTTTCCGTTACCAATGCACCCGCTCCGATGAGCGACTGCGTGCCGATACGCGCACCCGTAAGAATTCTCGCGCCGATTCCCACCAACACGGAATCCTCGATATCACACGCATGTGCCGTGGCCTGATGCCCGACGATCACACCGCGCCCCAGACGAACTCCTTTGCCGTGATCGCCGTGCAGCACCACGCCGTCTTGGACGTTGGAGCTGTCGCCGATACGAATGGCACCCATATCACCCCGGAGAACGGCACCGAACCACACGCTGGCGTTTTTACCGATGACCACATCGCCGATGATATAAGCGCCCGGCGCAATAAACGCTGACGAATGAATTTTTGGCTTTTTCCCGCGAAACGGCAGAATCATATATTCCCCAACTTTGAATCAATTTCCTCGATCTCCCCGACTATCTCCTCAATCAA
>CAYUTV010000084.1:0-3141 GCA_964447745.1 uncultured Planctomycetia bacterium
CCCGTGGTGCAACTCGCACACGCGGTTTTCCTCAATTTAAAATAAGAACTAGCGGGTTAGAATCCAGTGCGAAAGATTGAAGTAGACGAGAAGTGTCTGCAAATCGCAGATGGCGAGTACCAGCGGGCCTGACGCGATTGCGGGGTCGATTTTAAATTTGCGGAATATCAGCGGGAGTGTGAGGCCTATCATCCCGGAGATGATGATCGAGACCACCAGTGATAACCCCAAAGCTAACCCGAGAACGGGGCTCGCCTTCCAGAATGTTCCCACGAATCCGACCACCGTTCCGCAAACAATCCCGATCAGAATACCGACAAAGATTTCTCTGACAAAAAGGGCTCCCAGGTCTTTGAAGTTGACGTGCCCCAAAGTAATATTACGCACAATGATTGTGGCGCCCTGGACCCCTGTGCTTTCCGAGAGTCCCAGCATTACCGGAATAAATAAAAATAATAACGTTACCGACGGGATTCCCGTTTCAAAGATTCCTGAGATAAACGCGCAAAGAAGGCCGCTGGCGAGATTCACGGAAAGCCACGGAAGCCGCAGACGCATGATCGTCAAAATCGAACGCGTGCGCATTTCTTCCGCACCCGTACCGACGATCTTCGCGATATCGTCCGTGGCCTCGTCCTGAATTACCTGCAAGGCGTTGTCCGCGCTGATCACGCCGACCAGACGTTGCTTGTCATCCACGACGGGCAATCCCAAATAGCGGTGTCTTTGTAATAGCTTGGCCACATCCATCTGCGTCATGGCGGTCTCCACCTGAACGACGGGGCTTCGGAGAATGTCCTTGATCGGAGTGGCCGGCGTATGAAAGATTAGATCCCGAATCTGAATCACACCCGCCAAACGCCGCTCGCTGTCCACCACATAGATATAAGAAACTTTGCCTTTTTTATCCTGCGGCAAATTCTGAAGGTAATGGGTGGTCTGCTGAACCGTTCTTTCCTTATCGATAGAAAGAAATTCCTTCGACATAATCGAGCCCGCCGTACCCGGCTGATAGGACAGAATCTCGCTCAGCGGCTGGGCTTTGGCGGGATTGAGCTCCCGGATTATTTGAGTCCTGAAGTCCTCGGGTAAACTCCTCAGAAGGTCGGCCGCGGCGTCGGAATCCAGGTGGGAAACCACCTCTACCATATACGAAACGCCCAAGCTTTCGGCGATCTGGGCTGCTTTCTCTCGATCCGTCTCGCCCATAACCGAAGCGGCCTGATTCGCGTCATAATCGGCGAGAATCTTCCATTTTTCGTGATCACTCAGCGATTTTCGGGAAATATCGCTCACTGGAGACTGGGTTTCAAGCGGCTAAGGGTCTCAGGCGAAACCTGAAGAGTGCGGATGGGATAAGGTATGATGATATTTTCTTTTCGAAATCTGGCGGTAATGCGTTTCATAAATTCATGTTTGATAAGATGCTGATCCACGTATTCTTTGCCGCGCAGAATCACGGTAAAATTGATACTGGATTCCCCGAAGGTGTGATAACGAATGAACGGCTCGAATTCCGGCACGCCGCCGGTTACACTTTTCATGACGGCTTTACCTTCTTCAGCAACGATCTTCTCCACCCGCTCGAGATCCGTGTCATAATGCACGCCCATCTGAACCAGCACAGCCATTTCCATATCCGGCAGATAGTAGTTGGTAACAACGCTTTCCATCAATTTTTTATTGGGAATAATTACGACGTTGTTCGGCAACGTGCGGATTCGCGTACTTCTCCAGCTGACGTCTACCACATAGCCCTCGTCTCCGGTCTCGAGCTTCACGTAGTCTCCCACGCGTACCGGCCTGTCGATGGCAAGATAGATTCCCGCGAAGAAATTGGCGAGCGTATCCTGCAAAGCGAGCGCCACCGCGAGCGAACCGATACCCAACGACGCTAAAATAGGTGTAATCGAAATACCTATCATGTCCATGAAGATCAGGATGCCAAGGCCGATTACGATCCCACGGATCACATTCTTGACCACCCCAGATGAGATTTCCTTAAATACGGACTTCGCGGCATAATGCTCCACGAGTGACCGCACCAAACTATCCAGGAAAAAAACCGCTGCGAATACAATGGAACCCTGATAAGCAAGGCGGATGTATCCGTCTACATCGTCAGACAGAGACAGAAATCTTGAAAAGATGGCCAGACCGGAGGCAAAAATCAGGAAGTTAAGAGGAAACGTCAGCGCTGAAACAAGGATGTCGTCCCAATTTTGAGAGGTCTTGGACGCCCACTTCTTAAGGCGCCGCATGATCACATTCTTGACCAGCCAAAGCATGAGCACCCACACGAGAAAAAGCGCGGGTGTTATAATATTGGCGGGAATCATATTGCTTGTCATGGCTGCGTTCCTGATCCGAATATTCGGATAATTATGTCACTTAATCTTACTATCGCATAAGAAAGCTTATGGTTCAACCAATTTTGATTATTCACGGCGGTGCGGGCAGAAAATTTGACTCCGTCTCGCGCGCCGACTCGATTCGCGGCAAAATAGCGGCCATTCTGGAGGCTGTTTATCCGGTTCTGCTGGAAAAAGGAGCCCTCGAGGCCGTGGTTCAGGCGGTAAAAATGTTGGAAGACGACCCGGCCTTCAACGCAGGCACGGGCTCACGAATCCAAGAGGACGGCCATGCCCGTCTGTCTGCTTCCGTAATGGATGGGCCGCGCGAACGTTTCGGAGCGGTAATCAATCTGGAAGACATCCAAAATCCGGTGCTCGTCGCGAGAGCCTTGATTGAAAAAGAGTTCCGTGTCCTCTCCGATCACGGGGCCCAGGGCTTCGCTCTTTCTCTGGGTCATAAAATATTTGATACGAAAACTCCCGCATCTATAGAGCGCTGGAAAACCGGGCAAAGCAAAGGCGCCGATACCGTGGGTGCGTGCGCGCTCGATGCCAACGGCCGCCTAGCCAGCGCCACTTCCACCGGAGGACGCGGCAACGAAACTCCCGGGCGCGTTAGTGACAGTGCCATGCCGGTGGCTTGCTACGCTACGGATAAGTGTGCCGTATCCGCCACCGGGATCGGCGAGGAAATCATCGAGCAGGGCTTGGCGGTAGCCATCGCCACCCGTGTTCACGACGGTCTGTCATTGAAAGACGCGTTCGCTAAATCATTCTCCGACGTTCG
>CAYUTV010000084.1:3241-5448 GCA_964447745.1 uncultured Planctomycetia bacterium
GCATCCCACTCAAGGCCTATCACTAAGGCCTTCGGAGCCGTTCCTCTTTCCTTCTCGGATATTTTCAAGACACTATTGATCTTCTCCAGAAGATCGATCGAATCAAAGGGCTTGGAGAAAAAACCGCTGATTTCTTTGGGGTCGAAGAGTTCACGCATACTCTCACGCGCCGAAAGAACGATGATCGGGATAAGACGCGTATCATCCGTTCGCTTGCGGATCTCTTTCACGAAATGAAATCCGTCCAGCTTCGGCATCAACACATCAAGCAGGATAAGGTCCGGCTTTTCGCTCACGGCCTTTTGCAGTCCTTCCATGCCGTCGGCTGCCGTCACGACGTCAAAGCGGTTCGCTTCAAGGCGCATCCGCACCATCAGGATGATAAAAGGTTCGTCCTCTATAATCAGTATTTTTTTTCGCATAGGCTTATTTTGAGACAGAACACCCCTCGCATAGTGTATCAGTTAAAGTTTACGCTAGATTCCAGTAAATTTCAATAGATTATTGCTAATTAATGATTATTATTAGCTATTTTAACATAAGTTTATATCTACTAACATCCGGTAAACAAAAAAGCGGGAGACCTTTCGATCTCCCGCTTCCCTATTTAGTGTTAGCCGATGGCTGTGCTTCCGGTCTCACCGGTGCGTATACGAACCGCATCCTTGAGATCCAACACGAAGATCTTGCCGTCGCCGACATGACCTGTTTTGGCACCACTGACAATCGCATCAATGGCCGGTTTCACGTACTCATCGTTCACGCCGATCTCAATCTTCACTTTCTTTAGGAGACTACCCGCTTCTTTATGACTGCGGTAAACCTCCGAGATCCCCTTCTGGCGTCCACGACCCATTACTGAAGTGACCGTGACCAGGTGGATTTGTTTTTGGTCTAAAAGATCCAACACATCATCCAAACGGTCCGGCTGAATAATCGCAACAATATATTTCATGCTCTTATCTCCTTAGTCTATAACCGTATAGCCGGATTCGCGGTGCTGCGTAAGATCAAGGCCGATACGTTCGTCCTGCTCATCCACACGCAGTTTAGTGACGAGATCGACGACCTTGAATATTACGAAGGAAACCACGAACGAATAGACAACGGTCACGAGCACGGCCTTGATTTGAATCAGGACCAACTCGGGATTGCCATAGAACAATCCGTTGTTACCGGCAGCGTTGATTTCTTTGTTTGCCCACAAACCCGTTGCGATGGCACCCCAAATACCTCCGATGCCATGCACGCCGAACGCATCCAAAGAATCGTCATAGCCGAGCTTCGGCTTTACGACGGCGACAAAGAAGTAACAGATCAGAGAAACACCGATACCGATCCAGATCGCATCCACGGCGCTGACAAAACCGGCGGCCGGTGTGATAGCGACAAGACCTGCGACGGCACCCGTGATCATACCGAGCATTGTCGAATGAGAGTTAAATTTCCAATCCAAGATGCACCACGTCAGACCCGCGGCGGCTGCGGCCACGTGCGTGACAATGAGAGCGTTGCCCGCAAGGCCGTTGGCTCCGAGAGCGCTGCCTGCGTTAAATCCGAACCAACCTACCCACAGAAGACCCGCGCCCAACACGGCGAACGGGAGATTGTGCGGAGGAGAAAGCTTGTTGGGATAACCTTTTCTCTTGCCCAGAACGATCGCGGCTACGAGAGCTGCGACACCGGCATTGATATGAACGACGGTACCACCCGCGAAGTCCAATGCACCCCAGTTTCTGATGAATCCGCCCACGGCCCAAACCCAATGGCAAACAGGGTTATAAACGAGGGTGACCCATAACAGACCGAAAATGCAGAATGAAATGAATTTCATTCTTTCGGCAAAGGCGCCGAGAATCAGCGCCGGTGTGATGACCGCGAACATGCACTGGAATATCATGAACACATTATGCGGAATCGTTGCGGAGTAATCGGGATTCGGGTCCTGACCGACGCCTTTGAGGCCCATCCAATCCAATCCACCGATCAATCCCTTGATGTCAGGTCCGAAGGACAGAGTGTAACCGATCACCACCCACTGCAACGTCATCAAGCACATGAACATAAAACACTGCATTAAAACCGATAGAATGTTCTTTTTACGCACCAAACCGCCGTAAAAGAACGCCAGTCCTGGGGTCATCAACAGCACTAAAGCCGTTGAAACCAGAACCCATGCTGTATCGCCAGTATTCATACAACCTCCT
>CAYUTV010000085.1:0-5446 GCA_964447745.1 uncultured Planctomycetia bacterium
AGGGTGATTCCAAAGAGTTTGGTCTGGGTGATCAGTATACGGTTGTGGCGGCTGACACTCGTGAAACTTCGTACTTAACTCAGGCGCAGAAAGAAGTCATTTTGCTTGAGCTCAAGAACGTGGGGGAGACAGAGGCCGAGGTTTCCGATTTATATTTCGGATTATCGGGGCCCAGGGAAACACCGCAGGAAATTGCCGATCGCTACGAAGGATTTCTGTCCGCGGAGAATGTTCAGAAGCTGGCCGAAGGAACCTTGAGTCAGATTGCGCAGACACGGCCAATCGTGACAGAAGACGACATTCGATCTGAAAATCATTCTCTCGCGACCATCGGAATAATGAAAAAATTTCTGAAAGAAGAGGAAAGGTTGCTGAGACTCAATATATCCGAGAGGAATATAGCGATACTCAAAGACTATTATCTGTCGACTGCGTCCGAAAAGCCGACCCTTGCCGAACTGGCCGGAAAATATAACGTCAACAGAACGCGAATAGGGCAAATTATCGCGCATAGCGTCTCCAAGGTCAGATCGTATCAGAAGAGATTATCTAAAAACCTGCAAAAAAGCACGCGAATCACTGAGAAAAAATTGCAGGCGGCGTATCAGCGTCTGGAAGCGCCCACTATACCCGACCTCACGCGCATTCTGTTGGGTGATACGGAACTTCGTTCCGTGACACCTTTAACGGTTGAACTGGCAGTGGGACACTACAATTTAACTCATCCCGCGCGGCCTCTCGTGTTCATGGATGATTTGCGAACGACTGCGGCGGTGGGTGGGTCTCAACTAAGCGAAGCGGCGATTCTCAGTTTTGTCGGAGATCGCGGCGGGCTTTCCTCGTGGCAGGAAATCGCCGCACACTTCAATGTCACCGCAGCGGAAGTGAAAAGACATTTGCCGATTCACGAGCTTGATCAGGTTCAAAGCCGGATACGCGATCAGTTCCTGGCTTCAAAATCATGTGATCTTATTCCTTTGATCTTTGAGGAAGAGGTTCTGTCGCGGGTCCGCCTTATCGTGCGGGCTATGGAAGGCGACGACAGTTCGAAAGTTTTCCAAGCGGGAATGGCCACATACAGAGAAATCGCGGACAAGTTAAATGCAAAGATCGCCGACAAACAGAGAATATTCAAATCTCTGGACGGGGATGCATTGCTGAGAGATTTGAATATCAACCGCCGCATTCTCAATAGAAAAGGAATCCCCGATCGGCCACAGCTCAAGATTTTGACGGATACCAAAAAAATTGACGAACGTTTGTTGCTGCGGGAATTAAACGCGAACCCGCGGACCTCGCCGCAGCGTATTGCTGCCGCATTGGGGTTAACGTTGCGTGCTGTGCAGGACAGACTGAATGTTCTCGACTACTCATGGCTTAACAATAACTTAATGGCCATGGGGCTTCCGGCGGTTAACCTTCCGGAAGACGAACGCAGCGTTCGCTACGAAGAGCAAATCCTAAGGATCGTCGAAGAGATGGGAGGGATATCGTCCATACAGGAGATCCGCGACATTTTGCAAGACCGCTACGGAATTGTTTCAAAGAGGGAGACAATCGCGGACTATGTGAAAACAAGAATCCCGTGGAATGCGATCAACGAAGCTCGTTTGCGAGAGCGCAAGACGCCGCTTCGTGTTTTAGTGCGTCAGCGTGATTCCGAAAGTGTCAGAAAACTGCGAAAGGCCAAAGAGCGGCCCGCATTTGATCACGCCTTATCGGAGAGTTACGCCTATTTCCGGAAGACCTTGACCTCTCGCCACGAAGTTACCCGATGGAGGGATTGGAGAGGTTGGCGGGATTATAAACATCGCATATTGCCGGCCCTTTACAAGGCGCTTCTTCAGAGAGAGCCAACCGGCGAGCCGGACAAAATTGCCAACGCGTTTGTTAAAGCAGCGAAGATATTGGTGGACGGCTTTAAAGACGCGAAGAAGTTCGATCCGGAATTGACGAAGACGTATTATTTTAAATATACGGTCATGCGTGCCATTCGCATGGCGGATCGCGTGCAAACGGAAAGCCCGGACGATTATCCAAGCGTTCTTCGAGACAAGTTAAAAATCGTATCAACAAAAGCGTCACCCTGGACATCGTCGGAATACGCGTCCTGGATGGTAGCTCAAGATAAGGCCGCCGGCGCACGCCTTCGGCCAACGGTTCTGCACTATGAAAAAAACGGGCGCCGACAAGATTACTGGTATGGAACGATTTCTCCCGCGCATCAGAGCATTCTGATTCGGTTAAGTCAGCATCCCGTGTCGGCGAACACCTTGAAAACGATACTGACCGCCGTGAACGGCTCGACAGTAAAGGTGCAAAAAACGGCTGTCTGGAAGGATGGGGCGGACAGGGTGACCCAATATACGGTGGATGCGGAAGTCTATGAGCAGGCCGGCGGTTTTTGGTGGTATGCCCCCGACAAGAGCAAGCGATACACCCTGGTCTATTCCGCTCCGAAGAGTGACGACCCGGACGCGGTACTGGGAAATGTGTATGTTTTTCAAGAGGGAATCAGCAATAGTTTCACGCCGTTAAACAATAAAACCTTTCGCGATAGACTAGCCACGGAAGGATATGGCTGGCTTCGCCATACCGACGGGAGAGTCGCATTTTCACATTTGATCCAGGTTCTAGAGGCAAAAGCGGCCGGAGCAAGACTGACCGCGGGATTTGCCAAGACTCTCCCTTCGCTCAGCGAAGCCGAGAACAACGAAATTCGGTATAGACGTTGGTCGGAGATGTTTATCGATGAGGCGCAGATCAAGCCGGCCGCCGGGGATTTTGCGGCGTCGGACGTGGCGATGTCCGGAAAAACATTGTTTACGGTTCAGAGAAAAGCCAATGGCTTCATTCGCATCGGTCCCTTGGCGTTTGTGGATTGGGATTTGTGGCAAGCGGCCGACGACCGATTCAAATCTCAGCGATGCCCGCTCCATTTTATCGCCGTTCCCAATCTGAGAGATTCCGAGTTAATGAGCGATGCGATGGCCAGCTTTACGCTGGGCGCGGCAATGTCGATTCTGCATTCTGAGGTAAAAGATAAATGGTTTATCGATGCAGGAGCGGGTCAGTCCGGAATTTTATCATTCCTGGCCTTGAGCTTGGGTGCCGCCGGAGTAGTTCTCATTGAAAACGATGCCAAACAATTAAAAAAATTGAAGAGCGCGCTTCTCAAGGCAGGTCTGGAGCGAGATTCAAGAGTCGTGCTACTTGACACCGATCTTCGGAACGCAAACATCATCACGCAAGGCATTCCCAAGTCCGATGCGCCGATCGTCATCGCGAGCAACATTGGCTATGGCTGGCAGGATTATTCGGTGGATAACGGCGTCAGTATCCGCATTGCGCAGCGCCTCGTTCGTCAGAGCAATCGCGCAGTCACGGCTTTTATCAGCGGGGGTCTGACAAAGAACACGCTTAGAACTCAGAAAAAACTTGTCGAAATAGAGGCGTTGGCGGCGTTGGGGCTTCATCAAAATACGTCGAAGACCACGTCCGTTTTGGGAATCTTTCTCCCCAGAACCGCGGTTTCCGCAGTCTACGAGAAAGAGAATCCCATGGCAGCTGTACAGAGTTCGGTTGCTGCACGTGAAGTAAAAACTCTCTACCGAATGGCAAAGCAATTCGGCATTGAGGCGACCGAGGTGGACCGATTATATGATAGCGGGCGCCCGACGCACCTGAAGGCCAAGGAGCGCGTTGCCGCCGCAATCCGCGAAGCTCAAAAGAATTGGGATCGTCAAAGACAAATCAAGGCCTTCCAGCGATCCGGCCGGATGTGGGGGATGGCCGATGCGGAGATCACGGTGCTTTACGGCGACGGAACGCCCGCGAATATTCAGCAATTACGAGCCGCCATCGAAGCCAAACGTACCTCTCACTTGAGTAACTTGGCATCAAAAACCTATCGTTCGTCAGGCGCCCGGTTATCCCGCAAGACGGAGAAACGCCGTGAAGAAGTTCTGAAGACCTATCTCTCAACGCCGCCGGCCGGAAAAGCGAAATGGACGGTACCCGCTCTGGAAGAGGCGATGAAGAGCCGGGGAGTCGCCGGAATGACGAGAGGTGCTGTGCTGAGAGACCTCAAATACTTAAGACTCACCAAGAAGATCGACTTTAAACGGCTGGACTATGTCTCCGAGAAAGATCGCCGTCTGAAGGGCGCGAGAAACATTCAACGGCTTGAAGAAATGCTGGCAAAGTCTCCGATTGACGGCCAGGAAAGGTGGACTGTATCGCTGTTGGAAAAAGCGTTCGGCGAAGAGGGGATCGCGTTTCCTCGGCAAGATATTTATCATTACTTAAGGGAGATGGGTTTATTGGACGGTGATTCCCGTATTCACGTGGGAAGAAAACCGATGCCAAAAAAAGCGGAGCTTCGGAACCGTCGCGCAAGACTGATAGCGCTTTTGAATAGACGGCCGGGTGCCAATCGACCGATGTTGTGGACTCTGGAATCGGCCGCGAATGAAATGGGTGTGGATGCGGAAATCGCATGGCGAGACCTGGTTGCGGAGAATATTCTCGGGATACGCCGGCTTCCCAAACGTTTTGACGATGGCCCGAAGGGAGTACGCCGGCGATCGATGCTCGCCAGACGCGTTTTAGCGTCATTATTACGTAAACCCAAATATTTGGATTGGGAGGTTTACCGCAAAGTACTCCCGGTTTTAAAAGGCGCAGAGATAAATCTGGATAGCAAGGGTCTTCTGAGAATTACCGTATATCCGGGATATTCATTCACAAAAAATATGCTCCCGGTCGTTATAAAGAAGGAGGCGCCGTCCAAGGTTACCGCAAAGATTCTCAAGTATAGGATCGAAGACGATCATTTGTATCTCTCGGTTCAATTGATTCGGCCGGGCTACGAGTCCGTTTCTCAGACGTGGATTCTGGGACCGTATACGAGACGCATCCCACGTCATCCGGTGGCACGCGGTCAAAAAGAAATTTTGGATATCTTTACATCGGAGGAATTGAGAGCGGCTGCGGTGGTCCTGGATTCTCAATCCCATCTGAGGAGTTCCCAGCAGGCGGTAAAACGTATAGACAGGCGCCCATGGTTTGAAAAGATTGACCCGCAATCAAGCCCTTCTTCAGTACTTGAATATGACGAGATGATAGATGCGCTGCGTGAAGAGATCGGCGATATGGTTGCTCATGACAAGAGAATCGCCAGGGCCATCTTGAAAGGCGGGAGTGATCGAGACATCTCAAAAAGCTTAAAAGTGACTTCTGCGGAAGTTTTCCATGTACGCATGGACCTCGTCTTATTTATCTCCAATTATCTGGGAGAGGCTGCATCGCCGGACGGCGCCCGTTTCGCGGCAGCAGATGATCCTTTGGATCTCACGGCGTTCATTGCGCTGAGCGGCGATCCTATCCTTGTGCGTGAGAGGGAGATTGAATCGGCCATCGGCCTCATCGAAGCCGAAATTGAAAA
>CAYUTV010000086.1:0-5397 GCA_964447745.1 uncultured Planctomycetia bacterium
GCGTTGCGAATGGACGGCTAGCCAATGAGACGCCGTTTAAGAATTTCTTTATCCAGCCGGCGGCCGGAGATTCGGGGACTTCACTGGGCGCCACGTTGTATATCCAGCACTGCATTCTCAAACAGCGCCGCAGTTACCGCATGAACGACGCGTTCCTTGGACCCGGCTACGAGGACACGATTTACGAGACGGAGCTTAGCAAATCGAATCTGCCTCATGTGAAGACGGCGAATTACGCGGGGATCGCAGCCAAGCTTTTGAATCGCGGAAAAATACTGGGGTGGTTTCAAGGCCGCTTAGAATTCGGTCCGCGAGCTCTGGGCAACAGGAGTATTCTTGCCAATCCCTGCCTCGAAGAAATGAAAGACGTGCTGAATGCACGCGTCAAATTCCGGGAAGGTTTTCGGCCGTTTGCGCCGATTGTACTCGAGGAGCACTGCGGAGAATACTTTGACCATGATTATCCGTCGCCCTATATGCTGATGGTTTACAATGTTAAAGAGCAGTATAGGAAAAAAATTCCTTCGGTCACGCACGCCGACGGCAGCGCAAGAGTGCAAACGGTGAACCGCCGTGAGAATCCGGAGATGTGGGAGCTCCTGACCGCCTTCCAAAGAGAATCGGGAATACCGATGCTGATCAATACGTCGTTCAATATCAAAGGCGAGCCGATTGTGTGCACGCCCGCGGAG
This sequence comes from uncultured Planctomycetia bacterium, assembly GCA_964447745.1. GTDB lineage: Bacteria > Omnitrophota > Gorgyraeia > 2-02-FULL-51-18 > 2-02-FULL-51-18 > CAYUTV01. The sequence continues at coordinate 693 of CAYUTV010000086.1, forward strand.
GCCTTGGACAGCTTCAACCGCGCAGATATGGATTATTTGGTGATGGGCCGCCACATTATCGGCAAAAGACCCGAAGATCTTAAAACCGCCGACTTTGAATCAAACCGTCAAGCAACCCTGGTTCCCGAAAAATGACAAAGCCAATCATCGCCGTAATCGTCCCTTCTTACAATGTGAACGCGCATATCGAAGGTGTGATCCGCGGCATGCCGTCCTTGGTGGATAAGATCATCGTTGTGGACGATTGTTCGCGGGACAATACGTCGGATATCGTGCGCCGGATGAATGATCCCCGCGTGACGCTGATCCGTCACGAGAAAAATCAGGGCGTGGGCGGAGCCGTATTGACGGGCTACGCAGAGGCCGCGCGGTTGGGGGCCGATATACTCGTGAAAATGGACGGAGACGGGCAGATGAAGCCCGATTATTTGCCGCGGCTGATCACGCCGCTAGAGCGGGGAAGGGCTCACTACGCGAAGGGAAATCGTTTCTCCGACGCGGAAGCCCTTGAGAGGATGCCCGCATTACGGAGGTTTGGCAATGCGTGGCTCTCCTTTTTCACAAAAGTGGTTTCCGGTTACTGGAATACCTTTGACGTCACAAACGGGTTCACGGCACTGCGCACGTCCGTCTATCGCCGTCTCGACAAGAAAGCCGTCGCCAAAAATTATTTTTTTGAAACGAGTATGCTTGTGGAGCTCAACATCATCGGGGCCCGCGTCGTGGACGTGGAGATGCCGCCGTTCTATGAAAATGAACACAGTCATTTGAGCGTCAGCCGTGTGGCGGCGTATTTTCCGCTGCTCCTGATCAAGAGCTTCTTCAGACGGTTTTACAGAAAATATGTATTGCGCGATTTTAACATTCTGACCATTTGTTTCATGGTGGGCTTGCCTTTATTTTTATTCGGCATGACGTATGGCCTCTCCTTATGGCTGAATCCGCCGGTCTTGGGACAACCGACGCCCGCGGGGACCGTTATGCTCGCCGCACTGCCCATCATCATCGGCTTCCAACTGCTTCTTACCGCGCTGATTCTGGATGTCGTCTTCGTTCCTAAAGACGGCGCCGTGCCTCCCGAAGGCTCATGAACGTCGACGCACAAAAACATTTCGATAAAATCGCGGATCAATATAAAAAAGCCGCCGATACCTGGGAATCCGTTTATCGTAAAACCCGGGAAATCATCGAACCATTGATCAGGGATAAGACCGTTCTGGATATCGGGAACGGTGGCTATTTTCCGTATGACACGCGTCTCGCCAAAAAAGTTACCGTGTTGGATATCTCTCCGGCGATGCTTGAGAAAATCGATAAGCCCAATATCGAAAAGAAAGTGGGAGACGCGCGAACACTGGACAACATCGCGGATGATTCCATGGATGTAATCCTTTTCGTTCTCTGCGTGCATCACATCAACGGAAACACGGTGCGGAGTACGTTCGCGGTTCTGGATGAGGTCATCGCGGCTTCCCGTAAGAAATTAAAGCGGGGAGGTGTACTGGTAATAGTCGAGCCGACACTCGCTTGGCCTTTGTTCGCGGTCGAGGCGGGGCTGTTTCATCTCACCAAGCTTCTTCTTCGGATGTTGAACGTCTCCATGATCTTCTTTTTTCACGTCACACAGCTCCGCGATCATATGGGCCTTGCGTTTGGGTCCCTCGAAGCCGAACGAGAGGTGATTCCGCTGCCAATTGAGGGGTGGATTGATCCCCTGGGGGGTAGTTTTCCGGGTCGAATACTGCTTCCCGCATGGCTTTGTCCCACCCGCTATTTTCTCCTAAAAGTCACGAAATAACACCTAAACATAATAGTGTTAATTCTTTTTCATAACCCTATTGTTTTTAATAGGTTATGATTCAAAATTTTCTTGTAATCTCGTTTTTATAGGGTATACTTTTGTTTTATTTCCCAAAGCTATTAACTTCAACAACTTGAGCTATGCCCATTAAGAAAAACCTTTTAATAAAGAGCATCGCGATTGGCCTCGTTTTTTTCCTCGGAGCCGAGGAGGCGGCGCGTGCCGCTTCACTAACCGTTGACCGCCTCTCCTCCCAAGAACGCGCCTCCATTCAGTCGCTGATCGCCAATCCCGGGTCATTCAAAACTCCTTTTGCATCGGCCAGTCTTAAGCACATTCATCAGGGCTCATCGCCGAATGTCATTATTCACATCCAGGATGCGCACGCGAATGTCTCCGGTCAAGAGAATCTCGCCAAAACGCTCGATGAAATCATGGACTCATACGGCATCTCACTGGTTCTTACCGAGGGCTCCGAGAATAACGTCTCGCTGAAAACGGTTCGCCAGAGTGCCCCGGCGACGGATTGGAAAAAAGTCGCCAAGAAACACCTGCTCATGGGAAACATTCAGGGCGAAGAATATTTAAACCTTACTTCTTCACGCGACATGACGCTGTGGGGTGTGGAGGATCTGAGTCTCTATAAACAAAATCTCCTGCAATACAGTGCGCTGCGCAGGACTCGAGCGGAGGCGATAGACTATCTGAAAGAAGTGCGCGCGGCGGTTGGTAAACTCAAACTAAAACTCTACGCCCCGGAACTTATTGAGTACGAGAAGAATGCCGCGGGCGACCGGTGGCTGACGCCGGTGTTCGCTGAGTTCGTGCAAACGCACTCGTCCGTCTACCCCTCGCTTCTTTCCCTCTGCCTTTTGTCTCAAAAAGAATCACAGATTGATTTTTCTCTCGCGAACCTGGAGCTCGCCGCGTTGGCCGAAGAACTGCAGAAAAAAGGGGAGGACGTCAGCTTTGAGTCATTTGTGCGCAATAGCCAAGGGCTCACGCTGGATAAGACGTCCCAATTCGCGTATTTGGATCACTTGAGACAGCTCGCCGCTCGTAAAGGAGTGGCCGTCGATTCTTTCGCACAGCTGCTTCGGTATTTTGATTACTTAAAAAGTTATACGCAGATAAATCACGAGAAGCTTTTCTCCGAGAAGCTGGAAGCGGAGCGGCGTTTCTATGATGCGCGTCTCAGCTCGGATGATTCACGCCTGTTAAGGGCGATCGACCGTTATTTGTGCTTGCTGGACTCCGCCTACAAGATTCAGATGACTAGCGATGATTTTGAGCTCTTTCAATCCAACGAGAAGGACTTTGCCACGATTGGTTATCAGGCCTTCTTGAATAAAAAACTTGCACAGCTCGGTTATGGCGGCGATCTTGTCGTCTACAAGCCGATCCTCGAAGAGGGCAAGACCCTCTTGCAGGAGTTTTATCAGTCAGTCAATCGGCGTGACGAAGCTTTTCTGAAGAATTCAGAAAAAGTGATGAGGGATAGGGGTGCGCAGGCGGCGTTTCTGATCACGGGCGGTTATCATACGGAACATTTAAAAGATCTCTTCGTTCAAAAGGGATTCTCCTTCATCACTCTTACACCTATCGTTACCTCTGAAACCAATCAAAAAAAATACGAAACAATTTTATTGGCCCCTGTTTTAAGCGCCGAATCAGGAACTGCCGGCGCGGAATGGACGCAAAACATGCTGCGTGCGGCGGGTGTGGCGTCGGAGTTATCTGCGGGACGGTTGGATGCACTTTTGCATGACGCCGGAGCGGCACAGCCCACAGGCGCCCGTTTGGCGAAGCGCGATGAACTCAATGATCTTTTTTCTGACGGCGAAGCGCTTCTCGAGATAGCGGCCAGAGCGGCATTACACATGCATTTCAGATCTCCCAGCGATTTGGATGAGGCAAAATCCGAAGCCATCGCAGAAACGCTGAGGAAGCAAAGAGAACTGCTTCGTAATTATGATTCCTCCAAATCGGAACCTCATCAGTTTCTATATGTCTTCATGCGCACGCGCATGATTGACTTCGTAAGACGAGGCACCGCGAAAAAAAGAAGCGACGTCTCGTCCACCGATCTCAGAAGTGACAACGTTTTGGATGATGACACTCCTCTCAGAATAGAAGATTCCGCCATCTCCAGGGAGCCGAATCCCTTGGATAGCGTGATCGCGAGGGAGAGTGCAGTCTTATCCGGAATTTTCAAAGGATTGATGCCGAAAGACATGGCGGCCGTGCAGACATTGTCGGAGCAGGGATACACGCTGGAACAGGCCGCGGAGATTCTGCGCATACCCTACAGCGCCGCGAGAAAGCACTCCATGATTGCCCACAGACGGTTGGCCGACAACATGGGCGAAGAAGCGCCTCATGAGCGTGCGTTGGAACTCTTAATCCAGCGCCTGGAGAGCGACGGAATTCTAAGTCATGACCAAGCCAAGGTCACTCGTCTTCTTATCGAGGGCTACGGCTACGCGGAAATAGCGCGGCGATTGAGCCGGGATCCGCTGGATCTGATAGCCAATTTTAAACACCAGTTCACATTGCCCATTCGCATGGCAATTTTCCAGGCCAGCTCTGAGTTGTGGGGGACGCTGTTAATCCTGCGTGAGAGAAATATCAACCGCAGAAAGGCAGATAAAAAACATGAGGGTGCGCGTCTTACAGTGAGCGAGCGCGTTATCCATGATTCTCTCGATATATCCCTCTTGCGGCAGTCTTTGCCTCTATTGAGAGAAACCGTGAAGGAAGCCGGGCTTAGCTCCGCAAGGTATGATGAGACAAATCTGAATGTGCGTTTCAAAGACGACGGTACTCCGGTATCCGACGCGGACGTGGCCATCCAATCATTCATCCTGGAACAGCTTCGCTTAAAGTTACCTGCCGAGATGCGAT
>CAYUTV010000087.1:0-5313 GCA_964447745.1 uncultured Planctomycetia bacterium
ATGGGCACCATGATCCAGACGTATAAGCTGGACGAAGCCGGCTACCGCGGCGATCGGTTCAAGGACTATGCCCACAATCTGAAGGGCAACAACGACCTTCTGTCCCTGTCGCGCCCCGATATTATTGAGGCGATACACAAGGCCTATCTGGAGGCCGGCTCTGACATCATTGAAACCAACACGTTTAATTGTAACGCTGTGTCCATGGCGGATTACCACATGGAGAACCTCGTCTATGAGTTGAACGTAGCGGCAGCCAAGATCGCTAAAAAGGCAGCGGCGGAGTATACGAAGAAGGACCCCTCTCGCCCGCGTTTTGTAGCCGGCGCGATAGGCCCCACCACCAAGACCTCTTCCCTGTCCCCGGATGTGAACGATCCGGGATTTAGGGCGGTTAATTTTAGCCAGCTCGTCATCGTTTACACCGAACAAATCCGTGGCCTTGTGGACGCGGGCGTGGATCTCCTTTTAATTGAGACCGTCATTGATACACTCAACTGCAAAGCAGCGCTGTTCGCGGCGGCGGAATATTTTAAGAAAGTCGGCAAAAAACTCCCCATTATCGTTTCCGGCACCATCACCGACCAAAGCGGACGCATTCTATCCGGCCAAACGGTAGAGGCGTTCTGGAATTCCATTTCTCACGCCGATCTTTTATGCGTGGGCTTTAACTGCGCCCTAGGCGCCAAAGAGCTGCGTCCTTATCTGCAGGAAATCTCGCGCATAGCACCCATCTATGTGAGTGCGTATCCTAACGCCGGTCTTCCCAATCAATTCGGTGAGTACGATCAAAATGCCGAGGAGATGGGCAATTTTATCAAAGACTTTATCGCCAGCGGTTTCGTCAATATTTTGGGCGGCTGCTGCGGAACAACACCGCAACACATCAAGAGAATCGCCGAACTGTGCAAGGGCCAAAAACCCCGCGTTCCCTCGACAGTAGAACCCTACACACGGCTAAGTGGCCTGGAACCCGTCACCATCCGACCCGACAGTCTTTTCGTCAATATCGGTGAGCGCACCAATGTCACGGGCTCCCCTAAATTCTCCAAAATGATTCTCGCGGGGGATTTTGACGGAGCCGTCACGGTGGCCAAGCATCAGGTGGAATCGGGTGCGCAGATTATAGACGTGAATCTCGATGAAGCCATGTTGGATTCCGAAGCGACGATGAAAAAATTCCTGAACCTCATTGCCGCAGAACCCAATATCGCCAAAGTGCCCGTGATGATCGACTCGTCCAAATGGACGGTACTCGAAACGGGGCTTCAATGCCTGCAGGGCAAAGGCATTGTCAATTCCATCAGTCTTAAGGAAGGTGAGCATGCGTTCAGAGAACGTGCCGCCAAAATCCGTCAATACGGTGCCGCTGTTGTTGTCATGGCCTTTGATGAAACCGGCCAAGCCGACACCGCCAAAAGAAAAGTAGAAATCTGCACACGCTCATACAATATTCTCGTCAATGAGGTGGGATTCCCTGCTCAGGACATTATTTTTGATCCCAATATTCTGACGGTGGCCACCGGCATGGACGAGCACAATAATTATGCGGTGGAATTCATTGAAGCGGCGCGACAGATTAAGGCCACGCTCCCCCATTGCCATATTTCGGGAGGTGTCAGCAACATCTCGTTTTCTTTCCGAGGAAACAATAAGGTACGCGAAGCCATGCACTCGGCATTTCTTTATCACGCGGTGAAGGCCGGCATGGATATGGCCATTCTTAATCCGGGGCTCGTCACAATCTATGATGAGATCCCCAAGGATTTGCTGGAACTCGTCGAAGACGTATTGCTCAATCGCCGTCCCGATGCCACCGAGCGCCTTTTAAAATTTGCCGATACGGTCAAAAACGACGGCAAGGTAGTGGTCAAAGATGAAAAATGGCGCAAAACAAGCGTCGAAGAACGCCTGTCTCACGCCCTCGTCCAAGGGATCACGGATTATATCGATGTCGACATCGAGGAAGCGCGCCAAAAGTACCCCTCGCCTTTGAGAATCATCGAAGGCCCTTTAATGGACGGCATGAACGTCGTAGGCGACTTATTCGGCTCGGGCAAAATGTTTTTGCCGCAGGTCGTTAAGAGTGCGCGCGTCATGAAAAAGGCCGTTGCCTATCTTACACCCTTCATCGAAGAAGAAAAAAAGAGCACGGGCAAGCAGACGGCCGGAAAAATCGTCATGGCCACCGTGAAGGGCGATGTTCACGATATAGGAAAAAATATCGTGGGAGTCGTTCTGGGTTGCAACAACTACGAGATCATCGATCTCGGGGTCATGGTGCCTTGTGAAAAAATTCTAAAAACGGCGCGCGAAGTGAAGGCCGACATCATAGGCCTTAGCGGACTGATCACCCCTTCTCTCGATGAGATGACGCATATTGCCCAGGAAATGGAGCGCGAGGGCTTTAAAACGCCTCTCCTCATCGGCGGCGCCACCACGTCTATCACGCATACCGCGGTCAAGATAGAGCCCCACTACAAGCAGGGCCCGGCCATTCATGTGCTCGATGCCTCACGCAGTGTGGGTATTGCCAGTTCTCTCCTGTCTTCCAAAAAGGATCAGTTCCTCGAGGATAAGAAAAAGGAATACACCGCCATACGCGAGGAACAAAAAGGCAAATACAGCAACGTGCGTTTCTCCACACTGGAAGAAGCGCGTCAAAATAAATTCAAAATCGATTGGACGAGCTCCATTATCGTGCGTCCTGAGTTTTTTGGGATTAAGATGTTCAAAAACTACCCCCTCGCGGAGATCGCCGAGATCATCGATTGGTCGCCGTTCTTCCATACCTGGGAACTGCGCGGACGCTATCCTCAAATCCTGGATGACCCGACGGTCGGGGCCACGGCGACGAAACTATTCCAGGACGCTCAGGCCCTGCTCAAAAAAATCATAGAGAACCAATGGACGACGGCCAGCGGCGTTGTCGCCTTTTACCCGGCCAATAGCGTCGGGGACGACATCGAGGTATATACCGATGATAAACGCGACCGCGTTCTCACGGTGTTTCATACACTGCGTCAGCAGATCCTTAAAAGTCCGGGAGATTTTAATTACGCACTGTCCGATTACATCGCCCCGAAGGAATCAGGCGCAAAGGACTATATCGGTGCCTTTGCCGTCACTGCCGGCCTAAAGATCGAGGCGGCCATCAAAAAATTTGAAAAGGACCATGACGACTATCACGCCATCATGCTGAAGGCCCTGGCGGATCGCCTGGCGGAGGCATTTGCCGAGAAAATGCACGAACGAACGCGCAAAGAATTCTGGGGCTACGCCAAAAATGAGAATCTCAAGAACGAGGAGCTGATCGCAGAGCGCTATCGCGGCATTCGTCCGGCCCCGGGCTACCCCGCCTGCCCCGATCACACGGAAAAAGGTATTCTTTTTGACCTGCTTCAGGCCACCCAATACGCGGGCATCAAGCTGACGGAGTCCTATGCGATGGACCCGGCGGCGTCCGTATCGGGGTTCTATTTTGCCAACGCACAGGCACGATATTTCCCTGTCGGGAAAATCAGTAAGGACCAGATTGAAGACTATGCGAAGCGCAAGGGGATGGACATTAAGGCAGTAGAGAAATGGCTCTCTCCAAATCTTAATTACGAGATTTAATTCATGCTCTGACGGCGATAGTAGTCGTCGAAGAGTTTCTTGATGTCGCCTTCCGCGGACCTGGATACCTGCCCGCAGACCAGAATCATCACGGCAAACTGCCAGACGTCTTCACTGCCCGTAATCAAACTTGTGTGCGTTTCTTCGTCACGCTGAAGCCGGTTGTGATGATGCTCTATCGCCTTAGGCAGGCGTCCTTCGAACACATCGATGGAACCTGTCTTATTATTAAACTTCATGGACGGAAAGTTCACGCCGCGCACCAACAGAAAATTTTTAAACATTTCTTCCTGAATCGAGTGCTCTTCTTCTATCTGAAACCCTGAGAACTGCGGCAGGTTGAACGGCAGGACGATCGAGGGCTTTTCCACCGTGACTTCCCCCGTCCGCACGACAGAATCGCCTGAGTTGATTTGGGACGGAGCCACAAAAATATAAGGCAGGTGCGTGGCCTCAAACGTATTCAGAGGATGCATCCTTGCGCGGATAATCTCCGTGGTCTTTAAAGCTTTTTCCCAGGCGTCTTGAATGTTCATTTCGTAATTATACCTTATAATTTAAACGCGGTACGAGCGTTTCATCGAGGCGGCAGTCCTTTTTCTCCGAACCGCACGAATTAAGCGTCGCAAAACAAATTTTCATCTGATTGATGAGCGTCAGCACATCCAGCCCCAGCGCTTCGGGCGAATACTTGGCCAGATACTCCAGGGAACTCCGGTACAGTCCGAGCGCCCCTGTCGGGATATTTCTCTGAAATTGATACAGAGCGGCTGCGGCCTGAATCACTCCCTTGTAAAGATCCCGGTATCCGTCGTGAGGCGGAGTCTCGAGCCAGAGACCCTCAATCACCTCGTGACACTCAAAGAATTCGCCGTGATTGAACAGCCGTAAACCTTCGAGGAATCGGGGATCAGCGGTGGACATGGAGACGACGCACATAATCGTATCCATAGAGACCGGTGTTGTGGCGGTCGCTCCAGACAATTTGCACGGCATAGCGGCCTATCGTGTGTACGGCCAGCGGGTGAATATCGGCCGGAACGGACTGCGGGTTGAGCGTTCTCTGACCCGTGAACTCATTCACACAGCCCGCGCAGGGACAGGCCAGGCGCAGATCTCTTGAACTGATCGCCGTTTGAGTGCCGTCCGTCCATTCAAATACGATTTCGGCGCCGTTCAGATTGATTTTCGCAGGAACCGGCTTGCCACCCGCCTTCTGGCCTTGAACGCTGATCTCTGTGGCCAAATTCTTGGCGATACGGATAAATTCCTGGGATACGGGACTGTCGGGATTCGATCGGACAATCGGATTGCCGTCGTCGGCCGTTTTACGCAGAGCCGTCACGAGAGGAATAGCTCCCAGAAAAGGAATCTCCAGCGTGTCCGCGGCCCTTTTCGCCCCACCCGTCCCAAAAATCTCGTCCTTCTCCCCGCAATGTCCGCATACATAGTGACTCATGTTCTCGATGATGCCCAGTACCGGCGCATTGAGCTTATCGAACATCACGATCGCTTTTTGAGCGACGTTCCAGGCCACGTCCTGAGGCGTGGAAACGATCACGGCACCCGTCAAAGGAATGGTTTGGCACAAGCTCAACTGAATATCTCCCGTACCGGGCGGTAGATCGATCAATAGATAGTCAAGCTCTCCCCAGTCGACGATTCCCAGGAAATCCTGAACCATTTTGTGCAGCA
>CAYUTV010000088.1:0-4963 GCA_964447745.1 uncultured Planctomycetia bacterium
ATCGTGATGATCTTTCTTTCCTTGGAATTCATCCGATTCAGACAAGCGTATAGCGTGGTTGTTTTGCCGCTGCCCGTGGGACCCGTCAGAAGAACGATGCCGTTCGGCTTCTGAATCAAATTTTCCAGAACCGCGACGTGTTTTTCTTCGAGGCCCAATTTGGCAAGATCGAATATCATCTCGGTCGGCAGGATACGAACCACGATGCTCTCGCCGTAGCGCGTCGGGATGCTCGAAATACGCAGATCCAACGGCTGATTTTTGACGCGAACCGTGGCGCGCCCATCCTGAGGAAGACGCCGCTCCACAATATCCAGATTCGCCATGATCTTGATTCTTGAAAGGACGGGCAATATCAGGTGTTTGGCGTTCTGAGAGAGATTGGTGTCCTGCAGGACGCCGTCAATGCGATACCTTAGGCGGAATTCACCCCGGTAGGGCTCAAAATGAATGTCGGTCGCGCGTTTTTGGAAAGCATCCAGCAAAATCTCGTTGACCAGATTAATGACCGAGGCACCTTCGGCCATCTTGTCGATCTCTTCCATGGAGCGGGCTTCCGCTTCGACTTGTCCTGAACGGACCGGCGTCTTGCCCACGATTTTATCCACGGTCTCGGCGGCAAACCCATAGTGCTTTTTGAGTGCCGCAAGGATGTCGGCGCGTTTCGACAATACCTGCTGCAAACCCAAACCCAATTGCAGACGAATGTCGTCTAGCGTTTTGATGTTAAAAGGATAGTCGACCGCGACAAACAGCCGGTCATTCTCTATCTTCAAGGGCATAAACCCGTAATGGCACGCGACTTTCACGGGCACACGGCCTTTTAACGCCGCGTCAAATCCCCCCTGTTTCAAATCCTGAAATGCGAGGCCGGTTTGCTGGCAAAGAGTTTCATAAAGGGCTGTCTCATCAAGACCGTGCTCTACCGCCAGAACCTCCAGAAGCGACTTGTCCGAACCCCTGGACACCTTGAGAGCTCCGCTTAACACCTCAAGCGTGATCAGATCCTGCTTAACGAGGTTTTGGCCGAATTCCGTATCTACCTTTGTATCAGAGTAATGATTCATGACGATCTGTTATTTCTTTCCCTGGTCGGCCATCATCTTTTTCTTCTCCGCAATGGTTCCGATCATGTACATTTCCTGCGGATCCCAATCATCATACATGCCGCTAATTATGTCCTCAGAATCCTTCAACGTGTCGGGAACTTTGACGTAGGCGCCCTTTTTACCCGTGTAGCGCTCACCGACGAAGAACGGCTGGGTCATGTAATTCTGGATCAAAAGTCCTCGTGTATAGAGATCGCGGTCCGTCGCCGAGAGCTCTTCAACACCGATAACGGCGACGAGTTTTCTTAATTCCTTCAATTTTTGGTAAAGCTTGATAATGTCCTGCGCGATCCCGTAATGCCGGTGTCCGACGATGCGCGGATCAAGATTTGAGCAGGAGCTAAGCAGCGGGTCGACGGCCGGATAGAGACCCTTCTGAAGAATTTCACGCGAAAGCGCCATAACCCCGTCAAGATAACTGTAAATGGCAACGACCGCAGGATCGGTAAAATCGTCGGCCGGCACATAAACGGCTTGAAACGCGGTGATGGAACCACCCTCGGACGATGAACGGATGCGCTCCTGAAATTCGCAAACCTCGGAGGCCAGCGTCGGCTGGTAGCCCGTTTCAGAAGGCACGCGACCCAGGAGTGTCGAGACCTCCGCACCCGCCTGAACAAAACGGAACACATTATCCATGAAAATCAGCACGTCTTTATTCTGCTTCTGCAGGGATTCCGCCAGCGTGATGCCGGCCATGATCACTTCCATGCGTGAACCGGGCGGCTGATCCATCTGTCCGAACGCCATCATAACCTTAGGCAGAAGTCCGTGCTCTTCCAATTCAAAATAAAGATCGTTTCCCTCGCGGATGCGCTCTCCGATACCGGTAAACACGCAGGCACCTTGGTGCTTTGTGACGATGTTGTTCATGAGCTCAAGAATGACGACGGTTTTACCGCAACCGGCGCCCCCGAGAACACCCGTTTTGCTTCCTTTGACCAAAGGAAACAAAACATCGATCATCTTGATACCGGTTTCCATGACTTCCATGCTCTTACCGATGCCGCGCGTCATGATATCGTGGGCCACCTTGGGCATGCGGATATTCTCGTAGTGAGTGCTGACGATTTCTCCTCTTTGATCGATCGTCTCGCCCATGGCATTGATAATGCGCCCGAACATCATGTCACCGACCGGAATCTGAAGAAAATCGCCGTTCGCCGTCGCAAGCGCTCCGCGCTGCAGGTTGATCGTGTCATGCAAGGAAACACAACGCGCCACACAACCGGGCAGATGCTCCGCCACTTGAAGCAATATTAAACGCCCCACGAACGTTCTGACTTTAATGATCTGGTAAGCGGTCGGGAGATCCATCATATTTTTGAAACGGACATCCACGACAGGGCCCGAAACGGCGATGATCTTGCCTTCGACGATTTTTTCGCCGGCCTTGGTGACCACGCGCAACGCGTCTACGGGTGAAATCCCCGGGGGAACCGCGGTCATCGCGGGCGGCTTCACTTCGACGGACGGAGAATGCCCGTTGGCCGCAGGTGCCGCCTCGGGTTTGTGGCCGCTCTCTTCCGGCTTGTGCGCGGCCTCTTCCTTTTTGGGCTCTTCTTTCTTGGGCTCTTCTTTTTTGTGGTCTGACATAATTTTTAGCCGCCGCCGGTGACCATGGTGGAAACGAATATCTCTCTCATACTCGCATCAACCTTCTCGTTACGCGCACGCTTATACAATACGTTAAGCTTTCCGATAACTTTTTTGACACTGTCAAAACTGCCTTCCATCTGTGAGGCCAGTGCGGAGTATTCCGCAGGTTTATTGTTTTTGAAAAGATAAAAAAGAGCGTTACGCATCCACAGTCGGGCCATGTAGCGCGCCACATGATCCGTGGACGATTCGCTGATGATAAGATTCTTTCCTTCCAGCTTTTTGTTTTTAAATATTTCACGTTTCTTGACCACCTCCGACAAAGGCAAAAGCTGAGTGGCCCGGATAAGCTGTGAAGAAAAAGAGGAGCTTTCGGCTGAGACAACGTAGACGCGGCCGAGTCTTTTTTCACACACCTCTTTGATAATGTAGTCAGCCAGTTCCGTAGACAATGTCAACATAGAAGGACCTTCCTTAATACCCGCGAAGCCGACATAGGGGTCCTTGTTGAATTTAAATTTCATGGCACCCTTGCGGCCGCATACCAAATACTGAACGGGGTTTGTGCCGGCGGTCTCTCTCGCGACTTTGGTAATCTTAGAATTCAGGGAACCCATGAAACTTTGATCCGAAGTGGTGACGACCACTCCCACGGTGTTGCATTGCGAGTACACCAACGGGTGTTTATCGGGCAAACCCAGAGACAATTCGAAAATACGGTCGAACGAAACCACCATACCCGCAAACGTGTTTGTCACGATGCGTTTGGAAACGGTGAACTGGCTCTGCGCCAGCTGTTTCATGACGTCGAGAATATCGGCCATATTCTTGGAGAAGTCGAGCTCTCTTCGAATAGCTTCTTTTGTGGGCATGTCGGTTCCCTATTTACTCAATGCTTCCAGCTTAATTCGTCCTTAAGCTTGACGGCCGATTCCTTGAGCCGTTCCGCCAATGAATCATCGATGACCAGCGTACCGAACTTCATGACGATGCCGCCTATGATCTTCGGATCTTCGGTCACTTTGACGTCCAAAGCCCGGCCAAGACGCTTGGTCAGTACTTCGGTGATCTTAGCGACAATGGCGTCGTCTAATTTTTTGGCGACAATTACATCGGCCTTACGGACGCTCGGAGTGACGATGTTCATGTCCACCGTCTCCAGCTGACCGATGAAATCCTGTATCAGCTGACCGTGCATCTGCTCATGCAAAGCGTTCGTGAGAATGCCGGAGAGCATCTCCTGACAAAAATCGATCACCTTCGTCTCGGCTTCAATGGCAGCCTCGGAGCGGTATTTCTCGCGGGCGGCGACCGCCTTCTTAATGATTTCTTCGCCTTCCGACTTCGCTTTGGACACGATGTCGTCATGCAGCTGATTGGCGGCGCGCTCGGCCTCCAGTTTCATTCTTTTTTCCTCAGATTCCAGTTTATCCGTCTTTTCCTTCAATACGCGTTCCGCTTCCTCAATTTTTTCCACAAGCTGCTTTTCCTTTGCGCGGTTCATGTCGTCCAGCTTTGTGAGGCGGTTGATCGCGCTATTGGTATCCTGGAAAATCAGGTTCTTCAGCATGAAAAGCACCACGCCGAAGATAATGATCTGCGCGATTATAAAACCGATTAACAGCATTTTTTCCCTTTCCGGTGTCCTATAGTTTTTTGAAAACCAGGAAGAACACCAACAACGACAGAATGACTATCGCTTCATTAAAAATAAGAACAACCAACATTCCCATCAACAATACCGGCGACGAGGACGGGTTTCTCGCCAACGCCTTGATCGTCGCATAACCGATCGCGGCGATAACCAGCGAAGGACCCATAATCGCCGCGATAATAACCAAAATCAGAGCAAAGAATTGCATGGACCTCTGTTTCTACCCCTTTAGTCATTGAAAAGCGGGTTGGTCTTTTCTTCCACCAAAATCAAGCATTTGTTGTCATAAAAACCGACCACGCCGCCTCGTACGCTTAACTTGTACTTATTGTCAATGATGATATCACCTTCTCGCAGCGCTCCGAGCGTGTTCGCATGAAAACTTAAAAATTCAAACTCAGAATCCGTCCCGTCGCAAGAAACGGAATACGCCGTGCGGTCATAAAGCAACTTCTTGGTTCCGATAATCTTCAAATCGAACATTCTAGCCTGCCTTTACCGCGGCCGCATCTTCGGCGGGCTTCGCGATACTGAATCGAGTCAGATAGTCTTTGATGAGCTTGATCAGGCCCGCCTTGATTTCATCCGTCATTTTCTGCTC
>CAYUTV010000089.1:0-4931 GCA_964447745.1 uncultured Planctomycetia bacterium
AGACAACGCTATCTCGATTTTTTCAAATCCAAGAACCACAAGTTCTATGAGAGCGACTCCTTGGTGCCGGCGGATGATCCGAGTCTTCTTTTTACCGGCGCGGGAATGAACCAATTCAAACCTTATTTTCTCGGTTTAAAAAAAGACGTCAAGCGTGCCACAAGTTGCCAGAAATGTCTTCGCACCGGAGATTTGGATAGGGTCGGAAAAACGGCGTATCACCACAGCTTTTTTGAAATGTTGGGCAATTTTTCTTTCGGAGATTATTTCAAAGAGGACGCGATTGCCTGGGGCTGGGAATTTGTGACCAAGGAGCTGCAGTTACCCAAGGACAATTTGTGGGTGTCTGTGTACGAGGAAGACGATGAGGCGTTCGCCATTTGGAAAAACAAGATAGGTCTTCCTGAAGAGCGCATCGTCCGCATGGGACCCGACGACAATTTTTGGCCTGCGAATGCGCCCAAAGACGGTCCCAATGGGCCCTGCGGTCCGTGCTCTGAGATATATGTCGGAAAAGTTCCCGGCAAAGGCGTCGAGATCTGGAACCTTGTGTTTACGCAGTTCGACCGTCAAAGCGACGGCTCTTTGAAGCCGCTGCCCCAGAAAAACATTGATACAGGGATGGGATTAGAGCGCGCTGCATGCGTTTTGCAGGGCGTGGAAAGCAATTTTGATATTGATACGTTTAAGAAGCTCCGCGCCGAACTTAAGACGCTGCTAAAACCGGGAAGTGCGAACACTGCCCGAGAAAATGCGGTCATGGATCATGTGCGCGCGGCCGTGTTTTCAATCGCTGACGGAGCGCTGCCGTCCAACGAAGGGCGCGGTTACGTCATTCGAAAACTCATTCGTTTGGGGACCGATCATTTGAATCAGGCAGGCGCGCTTAAGCCCGGGCAGTTCCATAAGCTTGTGCCGTCGGTGATTCGCATTATGGGAACCGCGTACCCGGACCTTGCCACAAAACAGAGCACAATTTTGAAAGTGATCGAGAACGAAGAAAACTCATTTCTTGAAGTTCTTAGGACGCAGCTTCCAAAGCTCGAGAACGAGTGGGGCTCGGCAAAGGACGCGGCTGAGATAGCGTTTAAATACTATGACACGTTTGGCTTGCCATTTGAATTGATTGCGAATTCTGCGGCGGCGAGAAATCTAACGATTGATAAGAAACGTTTTGAGGCGCTCCTTGAGCAACAAAAGAAGCGCTCTCGCGAGACCAGCAAGATCGCAGGAGAGATTTTTTCAAACAAGTCCGCGTATGAAATGATCCAGGGGTTGCCTCCCACGCGCTTCACGGGTTATGAAGGCGCAATCAGCGGCCGAGGGAAAGTTCTGCGCATTTTGAAGGACCAAAAGTCCGTTGACGAATTGCGGACGGATGAGGAAGGGTTTGCGATCTTCGATCAAACGCCTTTTTACGGAGAGTCGGGCGGACAAATCGGCGACACCGGGAAGATTCAGGGCCCGAATTCTCAGGCGGACGTGCTGGATGTGCAGTGGATAGAGAAGTGCGCGGCGCATAAAATTTTTATTAAGCTTGGATCATTGAAGGTCGGTCAGGAGTGTGAGCTCAGCATTGAGACGCAACGCCGTTTGGACATCATGAAAAACCACACGGCGACGCATTTGCTGCATGCGGCGTTAAGAAAAGTATTGGGCGACCACGTCAAGCAAAGCGGATCACTCGTGGCGGGCAACTACCTGCGTTTTGATTTCACACATTTTAGCAGTGTGGATAAAAACACTCTCTCGAAGATCGAAGAGATGGTGAACGCGGAGATCAAAAAGAACACACCTCTCGCGAAGCGCGTCATGAGTAAGGACGCTGCGGTGAAAGAGGGTGCTATGGCGTTTTTCGGAGAAAAATACGGCGACGAAGTGCGTGTGGTAAGCATCGGAGATTTTTCCAAGGAACTTTGTGGTGGGACGCATCTGGACAATACAGGACAGATCGGTCTTTTTAAGATCATTTCCGAGAGCTCCATCCAGGCGGGAGTGCGGCGAATTGAAGCGGTGACCGGGAGGTGGGCGGAGGACCTGCGGCAGAAAGACTCAAGGGAGTTGCGGGATCTGGAAAAAGAGTTTACAACCACTGAAGAAAAGTTGCCCGCGCGAATCAAAGAGTTGGGTGAGAAGACTCTGAGATTAAAAAATAAATTGCAGCAATCCGTATTGAACCGTTTGCGGCCATCGGTGGAAGCCGGGCTAAGCAAAGCGTCCGAGGTGAACGGGGTGAAGGTGTTTGCCGGTAAGATGCCTAACGCGAATACCGAGCTTTTGACCGCCGCATTCGATCATCTGCGGGGTCTGAAGGTGCCGACCGTCGTACTCTGGCAGTTTCAGAATCAGGACAAGACGACGTTTGTCGTGGGTGCCAGTCCCGATGTGGTACAGAAGGGATTTCATTCAGGGAAAGTCGTGAAGGAAGTGGCTACGATCGTCGAGGGCAACGGAGGAGGGCGTCCGGACTTCGCGGTGGGTGGCGGTAAGAACATTCAAAAAATCGATGAGGCCATGAAGGCCGGAGAAGCGAGCATTCGCACGCAGTTGGAGGCGGTTAAAAAGTGAAAGTAATCAAACATTCGAGCAAGAAATTCGAGCAACTGTTTAACCGCCGCGCGGTACGTCATCCGCGAGTCGAGGAAAAGGTGCGCCGGATTTTAGACGATGTCAAAAATGACGGCGATGAGGCGATCATTCGGTACACGCGTAAATTCGACAAGGTGAAACTGGCCGCCAAAGACCTGCGCGTCAGCGAGAGCGAGATCAACGGCGCTTACCAGAACATCAGCCCGGAATTCATCGCTTCGTTGAAGGTAGCCGTGGAAAACGTCGACCGCTTTTACCGGAAGCAAATCAAGAAGTCATGGAAAACCGTCAACAAGGACGGTGTGATCCTGGGCGAGAAGATTCGTCCGCTGGAATCGGTGGGTATTTATATTCCATCCGGGACCGTGCCGCTTCCATCCACGGTTTACATGACCGTATTGCCCGCACGTCTGGCCGGCGTGGAAAAGATCTATTTGATCACGCCTCCGAATAAGTATAAAAGCGTGGACCCGCACATTCTAGTCGTCGCCAATCTCTTGAAGGTCGACGGTATTTTTAAGGCGGGGGGTGCCCAGGCCATCGGAGCGCTGGCATTTGGCACCAAATCGATCCCCCGCGTGGATAAGATCGTGGGTCCCGGCAACGCATACGTCGCGGAGGCCAAGCGTCAGGTTTTTGGACACTGCGACATCGACATGGTGGCGGGACCGACGGAGGTCGTTATTTTAGCCAACGACCATTCGGACCCTGACTATGTCGCGGCCGATCTATTGGCGCAAAGCGAGCATCATCAGGGAACCGCGATCCTTGTGACCACGTCCAAGCGATTGGCCAAAGTCATTCGCAAGGTGCCGGCGCGCGGATACATCATCATAGTTAAGAATTTAAAACAGGGTGTGGACGTCGTGAATCAGATCGCGCCTGAGCATTTGCAGATTATGGTTAAATCGCCGCAGAGAATCATCCGCGACGTGAAGCACGCGGGCGCTATCTTTGTGGGCGCCTATACGCCGACGGCCCTGGGAGACTACATCGCGGGTCCCAGTCACGTACTGCCGACCAACGGAACGGCTCGTTTTTTCTCGGGAATCTGCGTGAGTGATTTTTTGAAGAGTTCGCATATTATTTCCTACAGCCGCAAGGCGCTCGAGAACGTTCGCCAGCCGGTGGAGTATTTGGCGAATCTCGAAGGTTTGACGAAACATATGGAGTCCGTGCGTGTGCGTTTTGAAAAAAAAGGAATCAAAAATGAGTAAAAGAACGGCCGAGATTTCCCGCAAGACAAAGGAAACCGATATCGTGGCCCGCGTCAATCTGGACGGCGCCGGCAAAGCAAAGGCCAATACCGGGATTCGTTTCCTGGATCATATGCTGGAGACACTCGCCAAGCACGGCCTATTTGATATTGAAGTAAAGGCCAAGGGCGACATCGACATCGACAACCACCACACCAATGAAGATGTGGGCATTGTTCTGGGAGAGGCTTTCAAAAAAGCCCTCGGCGATAAAAAAGGCATTCGCCGCTTCGGGGATTTCAGGGCGCCCCTGGACGAGGCATTGGCAGAGGCGCGCGTGAGTTTGGATCTTAGCGGGCGCGGGTCGTTTCACTTTCACACTCAAAAGAAAACGGAGTGGGTGGAGCACCCGGCTTTGAGAGCTCAGGGAAACTCAAAAGGTTATACGATCGCTGATGCGAAACATTTCATGGAGTCGTTTGCTTCGCACCTGGGAATGACATTGCATATCGATTTCATCGCGGGAGAACAACCGCACCACCTGATCGAAGCGATGTTCAAATCACTCGCGAAGGCGTTGGATTTTGCGACAAGTTTGGACCCGAGGGTGAAGCAAATCCCCTCTACCAAGGGAAAATTATAAATTGATCACGATCGTGGACTACGGAATGGGCAATCTGCGCAGCGTGCAGAAGGCGTTTGAGAAGTGCGGCGCCGACGCTGTCGTGTCGGACAAACCGCTGGATATTCTCGCTGCCGACAAAATCGTTCTGCCCGGTGTGGGAGCCTTCGGCAGTGCCGTGCGGGAGCTTAAGAAGCGCAACCTATTTTCCGCGCTGCAGCAGAAGATAAACGACGGCACGCCTTACCTGGGCATCTGCCTGGGACTTCAACTTTTGTTTCAGTCCAGCGAGGAGGAAGCCGGCGTGCAGGGCCTCGGCATTTTTAAAGGCAAGGTGAAACGCCTGAGCGGCAAACTCAAGATTCCGCACATGGGTTGGAACACGCTGGATATGAAAAAAAATTGCCCGCTTTTTAAAGGCATTGATAAAAAACGAGACAGTTTCTATTTTGTGCACTCTTTTGTGGCTGCGCCGGCGGATAAGAAGGTGATTGCCGCAAATACCGTTTATGGCAAGCCATTTT
>CAYUTV010000090.1:0-4885 GCA_964447745.1 uncultured Planctomycetia bacterium
GGATTTCCTATACCAACGAAGACACGGTCATCGAGCGCGAAGAAAACCCGCTGACGTATATTTTCGAAGCGTTGAGGCATGACAGCCATTATTACGTTGTTAAACAGCCAATCTTTAATCTGATGACAAACGACCGTATGGGCTACGAATTCCTGAGCCGCATGAATATCGAAGGTTTTGAAATGCCGGATGATTTCTTCCGTGTTTGCCTGGAAAACAATATTCTGACCGTGGTGGACTACCACTGCCTTAAGAAATGTATTCAAGCCGGTCAGTTGCTTCCGCACAATGTGAAACGCCATTTGAATCTGTTCCCATCGACGATGATCGATATTCCTGAAGAGATTGTGGCGATCTTTCCGCCTGCTCCCAAGGGCACCTATTGCGTAGAGATCAGCGAACAGCAAATTATCGGAGACCCTTCGTATTTGCGCACTCCCGTTAACCTGCTGAAGGAAGCGGGGATATGCATCGCAATCGACGACGTGGGTTTTGGCCGTAGCTGTCTGGAAAGCTTGATTATTCTCGAACCAGACATCGTAAAAGTGGACAAGCGCTGGGTGAACGGCATCGCCAAGAACAACTGGTGCGTCCGGTCGCTGGAACGCCTGCTGAAGGTTGCCGGAGCTCTGGGGACGAACGTGGTGGCCGAAGGAATCGAATCTCCCGATGATTTGAAAGTACTGAAAACGTTGGGTATTACGCTGGGCCAAGGTTATCTTTTGGGACGTCCCGCCTGATTTTTCTTGAATAACTCCTTGAAACAATTCAAAATAAACGCATGAATTTATTTCATGCGGCTATTTTAGGGCTTGTCGAAGGCCTTACCGAATTTCTTCCGATTTCTTCCACGGGTCACCTGATTATCGCGGCCAAACTCCTCGGTCTTTCGCAGACGGAATTCCTGAAAAGTTTTGAGATTGCCATTCAGTTGGGCGCGATCCTCGCGGTCGTGGTGCTTTACGGCCGCCGGCTCCTGATCCGCAAAGATATTTTCTTGAAAGTCTGCGTCGCTTTCATACCGACCGCGGTTTTGGGCGCCATTTTTTATAAGATCGTCAAAAAATACCTTATGAGCGGGGAAGCGCTGGTTCTTTGGACACTTCTCTTGGGAGGGGTTATTCTTATCTTGTTTGAGAAGTGGCATCAGACGCGAGAATCTGGCTCAGAGGATTGGAGCGCTCTTTCGTATAAAAAAGCATTTTGGGTCGGTGTTTGTCAGTCGGTGGCCATGGTTCCGGGCGTCTCACGGGCCGGAGCCACGATCATCGGGGGTCTTGTCATGGGGATTCCCCGTAGAGTGATTGTAGAATTCTCGTTTTTATTGGCTGTTCCCACGATGCTGGCGGCGACCGCGCTAGATCTGATCAAAAGTGGCTTTGTGTTCGCATCCGGAGAAGCCGCCTTTTTGACCGTCGGTTTCGCGACGTCGTTTATTGTGGCCATCCTCGTGATCAAGATTTTCCTGCAATTTATCCGGAACCACACATTTGCGGTATTCGGATGGTATCGTATCTTCGCGGCAATCCTCCTTTTTTTCATTCTTCAAAGATAAAACAACTCATTGCCAATAAACATGTTATGTACTAAAATGTCCGCACGTAACAAGAGGAGGGGACTATGAAGACCTTTTTTCGTCAGCTGATCGTTGTGGCCGCGATTTTTACGGTACAAGGCGTCGCTTTGGCGAGTGAAGCCGATCTTAAGATACCGGATCTTCACGAAGGCCGCTTTGAAATGTTCGGCGGGCTTTCCGGCTATCAAATCCTCCTCTACGGAGCCATGGTCATTCTTGGAACCGTAGGCTTATCTTTATACCAGTTTGTCAAGATCAAGGCCCTTCCGGCGCATCGGTCGATGCTTGAAATCGCCGAAACGATTTTTCAGACCTGCAAGACCTACCTGAAACAGCAGGTAAAGTTCCTCGCGATTCTATTTAGCATTATTTCTTTGGCCATGGCCTATTACTTCGTGGTCTTGCAAGAAGAGTCCATGATGACATTTGGCCTAATCCTTCTTTTCTCGGTTGTTGGTATGGCCGGCTCCACGCTCGTCGCTTTGTATGGTATTCGTGTCAATACCTACGCCAACGCGCGCACGGCTTTCGCATCTCTGCGCGGGATCCCTTGGGAAGTAGTCAACATCCCGTTGCGTGCGGGCATGTCAGTGGGTCTTTTCTTGATTTCGGTTGAGCTGGTCATGATGGTCATTATTTTGCTTTTTGTGCCGCGGGATATCGTCGGTTATTGTTTCCTGGGATTTGCGATCGGTGAATCGCTGGGTGCCAGTGTTCTGCGTATAGCAGGCGGTATTTTCACTAAGATCGCCGATATCGGCTCCGACCTCATGAAGATCGTCTTTAAGGTTAAGGAGGATGATCCGCGCAATCCCGGTGTCATCGCAGACTGCGCTGGTGACAACGCGGGCGACTCAGTGGGGCCGACGGCGGATGGTTTTGAGACCTACGGGGTTACCGGAGTGGCACTTATCTCATTCATCACTTTGGCTATCAAGGATCCCACACTTCAGGCCAAACTCATTGTCTGGATATTCGCGATGCGCTTCCTGATGGACTTTATGTCGGGCGTGTCCTATTTCATCAATAAATTTATTTCCGAGCGCAAGTACAAGGGCCTGAAGAATTTCAATTTCGAAGAGCCTTTGACGCGTCTCATCATGATCGCGACGGCTCTGTGTATTTCCACATCCTATGGAATGTCTTACCTGTTGGTCGGCGATCTTCCGGACCCGACGCTCTGGTGGAAGCTAGCATCGATTATTACGTGCGGGACGCTGGCGGCATTTCTGATTCCGGAATTTACGAAGGCGTTCACGTCATCCCATTCCAAGCACGTGCATGAAATCGTAACGGCTTCGCGTGAAGGCGGCGCTTCACTGACGATTCTCTCAGGTGTTGTGGCGGGTTCATTCTCGGCGTTTTGGAAAGGGATTCTCATCGCGACCCTGATGTTTGCCGCCTATCTTATTTCGGGGATGGGACTTCAAAACATCATGCCCTACGCCTCGGTATTCGCGTTCGGTTTAGTCGCGTACGGTTTTCTCTGTATGGGTCCCGTGAATATTGCAGTGGACTCTTATGGGCCGGTCACGGACAATGCCCAATCTATTTTTGAATTAGCTCAGACGGAATCTATTCCCGGAATTGAAGCGGAGATCGAAAGGGATTTTGGGTTCAAACCGGATTTCAAAACGGGCAAACATTATCTGGAAGCCAACGACTCCGCGGGCAATACGTTTAAAGCAACCGCGAAGCCGGTTCTTATTGGCACAGCCGTTGCTGGCGCGACGACCATGATTTTTTCTATTATCCTCTTACTGCAGGAGCATCTCCATGCGGCGGCCGTTGTCGCGGCGGCAGGTGCGGCGGTTCCCGAAAATATCGGAGAAATTCTCCTGCATGAAAAACTCTCTCTGACCGCGTCTCCGATCCTCCTTGGCTTCTTGTGTGGCGGAGCGGTGATCTTCTGGTTCTGCGGCGCGTCGATTCAGGCGGTTACCACCGGAGCTTATTCAGCCGTTGAATACATTAAGAAAAATTTGAACTTGGATAAGAAGGAAGCCGATCGTAACGACTCCATTAAAGTTGTCCAGATATGCACCGAGTATGCCCAAAAAGGCATGTGGAACATTTTCTTGGGTCTCTTAGCGTTTACGCTGGCCTTTGCTCTTTTTGATCCATATTTCTTTATCGCGTATCTTATGGCCATTGCCGTTTTTGGACTCTTTCAAGCGATGTACATGGCTAACGCGGGTGGCGCCTGGGACAATGCAAAGAAGCTGGTCGAAGTTGATCTCGGAGAGAAGAATACACCGCTCCACGCCGCGGCTGTCGTAGGTGATACTGTGGGAGATCCTTTCAAGGACACCACGTCTGTTTCACTGAATCCTATTATCAAATTTTCAACGCTCTTCGGCATGCTTGCCGTAGAGATCGCGATCAAGATGAACCCCGCGACGACGCGTATTTGGGGCGCCGTCTTTTTCTTCGTTGGGCTATTCTTCGTCTGGAAGTCCTTTTACGGGATGCGGATTCCGGAAAAGGTTAAAGGGTAAGTCAGGGTCCGCATTATTCAAATAACAGGCAAACCATTCCAATGAAAAAGAAACAAAAACCAAAAACTTTTCTTACAAATAAAAATATTTTAAAAAACGGGCATAAGAAGACCTCCGTGGAAACGATCGACGTGATGATCGAGATTCCGAAAGGCAGTCGCAATAAGTACGAATTCGACAAAGAAAAGCAGCGGTTGAAATTCGACCGGATGTTATTTTCTGCGGTCCATTATCCCAGCGATTATGGATTTATCCCCAATACACTTGCTCAAGACGGAGATCCCTTGGACGCGTTGGTGCTGGTGTGGGAACCGACCTTTCCGGGCTGTTTTATCGAAGCTAAACCCGTCGGCTTATTTAAGATGTGGGATGAGAAGGGGCCTGATGAGAAAATTCTCTGCGTACCCGTGCAGGACCCTTTCTGGAACTACATCGAAGGCCTTTCTGAAGTACCCCAGCATCTCCTGAAGGAAATCGAGCATTTCTTCACCATTTATAAAGACCTGGAGCAGAAGAAAACCGGGGTCGAGGGCTGGCAAAGCCGTGACTCCGCGATTCAGATCATCCAGGAATCTCGTCTCCGCTACCAGAAAGCCCTGAAGAAGAAGTAATTCGCCAATTCATTTACCCTGCAGACCGCTCATCGCACACTCAAAGAGCGGCAGGGCTCGACCTTTGGGGGCATTTTAACCAAGTAACAGGGTTGTAATATAACTGAAACATTAGAATCTATACTCTTGTTAATCCATTTAAAACAGGAGGTTGTATGAATACTGGCGATACAGCATGGGTTCTGGTTTCAACGGCTTTA
>CAYUTV010000091.1:0-1126 GCA_964447745.1 uncultured Planctomycetia bacterium
CACATCACGGATATGAGCTGGGGCCGCATCAACCATCCTTCAGAGCTCCTGAAGGTGGGCGATAAAGTCGAAGTGAAGATTCTCTCCTTCGACAAAGAAACCATGAAGGTTTCTTTGGGTCTCAAGCAGAAGGACGCCAATCCCTGGACCGACGTGGACACGAGATTCCCCATCGGCTCCAAGATTAAAGGCCGCGTAGTCAACGTGGTGCCTTACGGTGTCTTTGTGGAGCTGTCCCGCGGTATCGAAGGACTGGTTCACATCTCCGAGATTTCCTGGTCCAAGCGTGTCACGAATCCCGCCGAGATCTTCAAGGCGAATGATTCCGTGGACGTGATGGTGTTGAACATCGACAAGGAACACGAGAAAATCTCTCTGGGTATCAAGCAAACTGAATCTAACCCTTGGGAAAGCGTCGTCGGGAAATACACCGTCGGCCAAAAGGTGAAGGGGATCGTTCGTAACCTGACAGAGTTCGGCGCGTTCGTCGAACTGGAAGAAGGCATCGACGGTTTGATCCACGTGTCCGATATGTCTTGGACGCGCAAGGTCAATCACCCGAAGGATGTGTTGAAGAAGGGCCAGGAAATTGAGGCCGTGGTATTGATGGTCGATCCCGCGAACCGCAAGCTCTCTCTGGGTCTCAAGCAACTCATCACCGATCCTTGGGAAGAAATCGCCTCCAAGCTGACCACCGGCTCCGTTGTTTCGGGTGCCGTGACCAAGGTCGCGAGCTTTGGCGCATTTGTTGAAATTGAAAAGGATGTCGAAGGACTTCTGCATATCTCCGAAACCGACCTCGGAGCCGCTTCTCAGCTTGAAGCTGCGTTCCCGGTAGGCAAGAAGGTGCAGGCGCGTATCGTGAAGATCGATCTTCCGGCTAGGAAGATCGCCCTCTCCACCAAAGGCGTTCCGCAGGAGTAACGATGACGGACTTAGAGCTTCTTTGCTCTAACGCCGTAGACGTTATTTCCCGGGAAGAGTTCTCTGCACGACTGAAGGATAAACGGCCGCTCCGGATCAAAGCAGGTTTTGATCCGAGCGCGCCGGACATCCACCTCGGACACACCGTCCTCTTAAGAAAACTCCGGCAGTTCCAAGACGCAGGCCACAAAGTTGTTCTGAT
>CAYUTV010000091.1:1226-4838 GCA_964447745.1 uncultured Planctomycetia bacterium
ACTAAAGGTTCTTTGCTCAAAGCAGGGAAGAAGAAGTTCGCTAAAATTACGTAACAGGTGCGGGTCCTGTCTTCGCGGACAGCCCACGATGCTCGGCGCCGTTCGGCGCCTGCGCGTCTTTGGGCGCCCAGTCCGCTCGCCACCCGCACCGATGTTGATTTATAGCTAATAAGAAGACCGCGCGGGACGGCGTCCGGTATATTTAGAATAATTGAAGGGGTTAACATGCAGAAAATATTAGCTTTAACTTTAGTGATGGCTACCATGTATGCCCCAGGGAACACGGGGTTTGCCAGTAGCGTTTCCCCAGCGGCGGGAATTGTATTGGCCGTGATCATTGTGTTCTTGGTTGTAGCCTTATTTTTTTTGGTAAAAAGTAGCAAGGGCTAGTACATTCCAATATCGGACCCCGTCACGAGGGGACACGTTAGAATGTTAGTATTAGTATACCGAACCCCGTCCGGAAGGGACGCCTAGAAATGCAAACGATTAAGAAAATGCTGAAGGGGGCAGGTGAAGATGCCCTCATTCTAGCGCTGGGGTTTCCGCTTTGCTTGGCGCTGACGATGTTTTTGGGACAGAAATACCAATTGTCCCTTCGGTCGGGTTTGGGTGTTGTTGTTTTTTTGCATATCTGGATGATTTTATTCGTTTATGGTGAACTTTTTGGCATGCCGCAATCCAACTGGAGAAACATTAAGGTGCGCCCGATTGCGACTCTGATTTTGGTCTGCGCGGCTGTATTTATTCTTGATCTTGCAATGAGAATATAAACCGGACGCCGTCCGGCGGGGAGGAACTAATGACAAAAATTATTCTGATAGCAGCTTTATTAATTGCTTGTTCCAATGCGTGGGCGTCGTCTGAATCCACTGTATCCAATAAGACTGCTAGAGTTCAGAAAGCCGAGAATGTCTTAGAAGAAACAACAGATCAATCTGTGCGTGAGACGCTGGGCTGGAGGCCTCAATCGGGGGATCTTAACGATTTTGAAGGTGCGCTGAGCGATCGATTTCCGAGCGATAGTGAGCGGCGCGAAGACCGCAACGCGAGATATTAACTATTCAAACCCGTAACGGTTTCACGCTCATTGAAATTCTTATCGTCATCATTATTGTTGCCGTATTAGCCGGGCTGGCGGTTCCAGTCTATCAGGCACAGGTGACGAGATCGCGCGAGCTTGAGGCGCTCCGAATGCTGGGAGCTTCCCGCGGATCTTTCATGCGATATTTTGCAGTCAATGGCAGTTACGCTGCTTTTGGTCCAGGAAATGAGTGCTATCTGGACTATTGTGTAGATCAGGCATCAACCAGTGGCCAAACCCAGCATTTTACCTATACCTATGTATGGGCGCCCTGGTCTTTTCAGGTTACAGCCACGAGTATTGATGATGCGAATGACACCATCACTATTGATGAGGCCGGCCAAATCACCAAGACAGGCATTTTTTTATAAGCGGAACAAGATGTTGATGCGAGATAGGCGAGTGCTGTAAGATAATTGTCCAAAGGAGATTCCATGAAAAAGATTGCATTAACCCTGGCGCTAATTCTCATAACTCAGCCGGCGATGGCGAGGACCGAAGCGTCTTTACAGGACACCCCGATCGCGACGACGACGATTAGCAGTGAGACGCTTCAAACTATGAATGTCGGACGTGATCTCACGACAGAACTTTCATCCGTTCTCACGCCACTCCCGAACAATCGCACGCAGGTTCAAACCACGGCCGTTACTTATGGCCAGGGTGTTAATTTGAGGGGGTGGAATATAGAAAAGCCTATTCTGCTCGACGGACAGCGCGAAATTACGCCTATTGGCGATATTGAGAGAGTCGAGGTGCTTAGAGGCCCGCAGGGCACTCTTTATGGGAATAGCTTCGGAGGTGTCATTGGGGTTCCCACAACCAAGACCGGAGATACTCTTTGGGGCACTCGCTCGACGTTTGTTTTCGACCAGGACATTGATACTTTATTGGGAAGAAAACCTAAGTATAAAATAGACGAGCCGGCCCGAGTTAACGTTAGGCCATTGTTTCAATATAACTACGGAGGCGAGGCGTGGAATCAGGATAAGAAAATAAGAATTCGGATTAGGATACCCGTTTACACCCAACCTAATTCAAATACAACGTCGCAGACCGTATTTCCTCCGCCGCTACCGCTTTCACAGCCGTCTTATATTCTGCCGCAGCTAACACACTTCACACAGCAGAACCGCAGCATGAATATGGACTATGCGTTCGTGTTTACACCTTTACCCGATAACACGACGAAAATCGAGGCATCGACTATCGCCTATGGAAAAGGCGCAGATTTTAGGGCTTGGGAGATTCAGTATCGGTCTCCTTATCTCCTGGGACCGAACAAGGATCGTATCCTGCCCATAGACACGCAAAAAATTTATATCCCGAAGAGCTCGGTTGCCGCACCCATCGCGCCGTACCTTTTTGCCGCCATTGGCAGTCAGTATGAAGGGCCGGGCAAGACGGCCGCAGACAATCCAGGCCAGGTTTGTCCTGTGACGGGGGAGTCGCTGGGCGGTGAAGGTGGCGGTTCAGAGCGGGGGCCCATTGCCAGCGGAATTGATAGAGCCGGGATGGCTGCCGGTTTGGGGCTTTTAACGTCACAAGCCAAAGGAGATATCACCGGTATCAAAACGACGTTTATTATTCCTACGGATATGTCCACTCTCTTTGGCGGCACGGCCAAATCCAATTCAAGCGCGGGCGTGCCCGTGCTTGGGGATATTCCCATAATGAACTATCTCTTTAAAGGCGACGCGCGAAACAACAATACTAAAGAGCTGATTGTTTTTACAACGCCGGTGATTATTCGTTCCGAGGAGTAGTTAAACGCTAAGAATGGCAGAGATGACGACTGTTTTTGTCAGCGCGCTTCCCTTTAAAATTACGGAGCGGGAGCTTAGGGCCTTGTTCGAGCGTTACGGCAAAGTCGGCTCCGTTCAGATATTCGCGGATTGGGAGAACGGATTAACCGAGTCTTATGCGCATCTCTCCATGGAAAACGCCGCGCAGGCCATAAAGGAGTTGGACGGCCTGCAAATAGATTCCACGTATCTCCGCGTCAATGAGCTCATTCGGGTGAAGCCCTAGAATGTCCGCCGACAAGATCGATCAGCAGATACTCGCGGATCTGCGGAAGTTTGATTTCCTCGCTCAAAAAATTTGGCCCACGCTCCGTTCGCTCTTTAAAAATTCCATCACACCTCGATGCAAGATCTGTATTCTCTCAGCGAAAGCTCTTAGCAAACCTTTGAACGAAAAGGGTGTGTGCCATTTATGCGAGGAGCACGCGCGAATCACAGGCGACCCCGCGCGTAAGCGCTGGCTTGACCGCTATGTGGAGACGCAGAAAAAAGAACTGCACAAGCTCCTCGGCTCGAATCAAGGCAAGGGCAGGAACCGCTATGACGCGCTGGTCTTGTTCAGCGGCGGCAAGGATAGCGTTTACATTCTATCCCGTATCAAAAAAGAATATCCGGGCCTGCGGCTTCTCCTGATGACCTGGGATAACGGGTTTTACAGCACGCTGTCTCTCGAGGCCACCAAAAAGATTGCCAAGCAAATGGACCTGGACCTCATGACGTATA
>CAYUTV010000092.1:0-4766 GCA_964447745.1 uncultured Planctomycetia bacterium
AGAACGATTCCGATCATCGAAAACGCGAACAGCGAAAGAGACGCAAAAAAACGCGGGAAGCTCGTATCTCCGTGCATATAGCCGACGGAATAGAAAAAGATGCAGCTTCCGACTCCGGACACGATAAGCAGCATAAGGATGGAGAGCTGATCCACCAGAAAACCGAAATCCACACGAACGATGCCGGGGATATGTAGCCACGTGTATATGGACTCTGCCGGTAAAAGGGAGTTGTGGCTGTGAAACCAGAAGAGATAGACGGATCCTGCCAGAGACGTGAGGATTCCCGCCAACGCAGCCGAAGAGGCAAGTTTGGGGTGGCGCAAAAAGAAGCAAACGATCACTGCTGCGGCAGCCAAAGGCGCGAACAGAATGATCCAAAGGATATTCACTGGGTCAGCCTTTCAAAGAATTCAAATCGTCGGTATTCACAGAATCTCTTTTCCGGTACAGCAAAACCACGATCGCGAGCCCTACGGTTACTTCGGCCGCCGCTACGATCATCGTAAAGAAGACTACGGCTTGGCCGGAGAGATTCCCCCAATATGCCGAGAATGCCACAAACGAAAGATTGGCTGAATTGAGCAGAAGCTCGATGGACAGAAGAATCATGAGGATATTGCGTCTCGTTAGGAGCCCCACGAGGCCGATGGCAAAAAGGATCGTCGCAACCGTCAGGTAATGATGGATTGTGATCATCTAGGAACCTTTCTTAGCCAGCACAACGACGCTGACGACCGCAGCCAACAATAAAAAAGAGGTCAACTCAAAAGGCAGAACGTACTGATGAAAAAGAATTTGTCCTAGCGGCTCCGCCGTGCCGTGAATCACTTCCTTATTAGAGGCAGGAATCGTCCGGATGACTTTGGATGTTTCAAATAGAATCGCGCCGGCAAGAAGGATCGCCAGAACGGGTGAAAAACGCAAGCCCGTCCAGCCCAGGGTCATTTTTTTGAAATCAATCAACATGACAACGAAGAGGAAAAGGACAAGGATCGCACCCGCATAAACAAGCACCAATATCGTGGCGACGAGAAACGCTTTTAATTGGATGAAAAGTCCCGCCATGAGGGTCATCGCGCCGACCAAACAAAGGACGCTGTACACGGGGGAACGAGATAGGATAACGCCTAGTGCGAAGAGCACCAAAAAGAAAGAGAATGTGTAAAAAAGGACTGCTTCAAACATCAATAATCGCTGTTGCGGTATCCGTCACGGTCAATAGAAATACAGAAAGGCATTATTCTAAGGGAGTTCCCCGTGTGTGTCAATCAGATTGTATGGCGTCGTGACGTGTGTTGTTTCTTAACTCGTTTATACAGTTTTATATACATAATGTTAATAGACCTAACATTTAAAAAAGAGTGGGCGTCATCAGCCGCCATGTAGAACTTCAATATAATCAATAATTGACAAAAATAAGCATTAATTATATATTGAATAATACTAAATATATATTTATATCTAAATGAATCCACCACCTCAAGGGTATTGTATATTGCCATAAAACCATGTATTCATTAAGTAAGAGCATAACAATGAGACACATACAGCTGAAACCGCAACGGGTTAAAACAGCTTTTTTTTACCTTACTTATTTAGTTCTTTTCTTAATGACTATTGGAACTAAACCGGTACAGGCGGAAGAATGGCAAGATTCTGCACGCAATCTGTTGACGGAAATTCGTCCTCAGATGAAGGCCACAGCACCCATTGATAAGGAGCATGTGCGCCAGGCGTTTGTTCAGGAATTAAAGGATCTGTCGCCGAGCGCCAATCCTATGCGTTTTGACGCCAAAATGAATACGACCACCGCCGCCACGATGGCTCTGAGTGCAAACCGCGGAGACATCACGGGGCCGGTACCCGCGGGTATCGCGGGAATCATCACCCAACAGGTGGAAGTTATACTCATTGAGTTTAAACCCGATTTAAATCAATCCGTTTATTTAACGCGCGGAGCCCTCGGTCATAAAATGATCGAAGTCGATTGGAATACGAAAACCTCACGCCTCCTTCCGGACGAGTTAGAAACCGAACCCGCCGTTTAAAAATTCAAGCGATGAATAGCGAGCGTTTCTTTTTTATGCTATGCTCGTTCCAATGAAAAAGTTACCTGCCGGAGCCATAACTTATGCCCTCTGCATTGTAGCGGCGCTTTTTTATTCCTTTTTTATCGCCAATAGTTTATTTCTTGAGGCGTCCCGCCTGACACTGCTTGACCGTATGTTCCAGCTGCGTTCCGACTATTCAAAAGAGCAAAGCTCTATTTCTGATTTGGTTGTTGTGGGTCTCGATGATGAATCTCTGAGAAACATCAATCGTACATGGCCATGGGGACGTGAGGTATTTGCGGTGTTTGTGGAAAACCTGCAGGCGATGGAACCCCGGACCATCGGAATTGATTTTGCTTTTGTTGGGAAGAGCGCCGATGCGGAAGCCGACGAATGGTTGGCGACGGCGATCGGCATGAGAAACAACGTCGTTGTGGCCGCGTATTTCGACCCCAAGCAGACCTATGTGGCTCCGATCGAGCCCATTCAAAAATCCGCGCGGGCTCATGGGTTTCTGGAAAAAACGCTGGATGCCGATGAGGGCACGCGGACCGCGCAGGCCTCGGTGGTGGACGGAGATAATGTGCGTTTTTCATTCGCGGCGTGGTGCGCATCTTTGTTTGACGGGGCGTCGGTCGCCGAACGCGCCGAGAGGTTTCATCACCAGAGCTACCGTATCTCTTTCAGACATCCCGCCAAAGACTTCACGTACGTACCTTTTTGGCAGGTTATGGCGCGCCAGGTTGATCCCGACCTATTGCGCGATAAGCTCGTCATCGTGGGAGCCGTGAGCAGTATCTTTCACGATTTCCATCACACGCCTCTCGATTTTATGCCCGGCGTATTCGTCAACGCGAACGATATTTTGATGTTTCTCGACGATGACTTTGTGAACGAGCCCGCGCCTCCTGTCTATTGGGGTATTTTTGCGATACTTGTCGTTGTGATCTCTCTCATTTTCCAAAAGACCACTTTTGTGCACCGTTTTTTTATTTTTATCGGCGCGGAAGCGTTAATTTTTCTCGCAGGCCTTATTTTATTTATTCGGACCGGATGGCTGGTGGACCCTTTCCATTACATGCTGATTCTGGTGATTCTGTACGTGACCGTGTTCTTTGTGAAAGGGCTTCTGACGTTTTGGGAAAACTCAGCGCTTCAGCGTATGGTGATTATGGACGCGTTGACGGGGCTGTACGGTTACCGGTATCTCTTATTCCGTCTAGACGCGGAGTTTGAGAAGGCCAAGCGTACGCGCAAACGATTTTATGCCGTGATGCTGGACGTGGATTTCTTTAAGAAAGTGAACGATACCTATGGCCATGAGCAGGGCAACCAGGTGCTCGTTGCGGTGGCCAAGACGTTAAAAAACGGCGTCAGAACCTATGACGTCGCGGGCCGCTACGGCGGGGAAGAGTTTATGCTGATCCTGTTTCATCATGACGAAAAAGATGTCCTCCAAACCGTCGAGCGTATCCGGGCCAACGTGGAGCAGCAAGAGTATACGGTTCAGGGCGGCACATTTCACGTGACGCTGAGCGCGGGGATATGCTCGAACCGCCATCCCGAGGTCAAAACCAAAGACGACCTGATAAGAAAAGCCGATGAAGCGTTATACCGTGCCAAGGAGCGGGGACGCAACCGCATCGAATTCGCAGCCGCTCAAAAACGCTGACTTTTGATAGCATTTTCGCTATCATAGCGCCATGCTTGACACATCTTCCTTAGTAATTGTTCTCGTGGTGCTGTTTTTCTTCTCGGCATTCTTTTCCGCCTCTGAAGCCGCGCTGATCGCTATCAATAAAGTACGCCTTAGGCATTGGGTGGAGAAGAAAAGGGCCGGCGCCCACCGTGTTTACGGGCTGATTTCACGCATGGATCGCCTCATCGCGACCCTGCTTGTGGGAAACAACCTAGTCAACACCGCGATAGCGGCGATCGCTACCGCCATTCTGACTCAACTTTTTGGTGCGGGCAGGGGACTGATTTATGCAACTATTTTAATCACCATTACACTCGTGATTTTTGGGGATTTGGTGCCCAAGGTCATGGCGACGAACCACCCGGAGAGGGTGGCTTTTTTTGGGCGCCATATGATCTGGGCGATGATCTGGATTCTGAAACCCGTGACATATGTGCTCACGATAGTCGGCAACGGTGTCATTCGGTTGCTTGGCGGGAACCCTCATCATCGATCGCCTTTAGTGACCGAAGAGGAAATTAAGATGATGATCCAAATCGGCCGTGAGGAGGGGTTTTACGGCGAGAGTCAGAGAAAAATGCTTGAACGCATCTTTCACTTTGACGAGGTGGAAGTGCATGACGTGATGACGCCCATGTCGGATATGACGGTGGTGCCCATTGATGTCGCCGAAGATGAATTGGAGCGCGTGCTGCTGGAAGAAGGGCATAACCGTATTCCCGTTTATAAAGGGGAGAGGTCCAACATCGTCGGCATCATCTATGTCCGTGATTTGCTCTATCTTTTCAGGAACAATACGCTGATCCGCTTGGAAGATCTTATCGGCGCGCCGTATTTTGTGACGCCCATACAAAAATGCGCCGAAGTTCTGCGTGAATTTCAGAGACGTAAAATTCAAATAGCCATTGTGCGGGACGTAAAGACGCAAAAAGCCATCGGCCTGGTCACGCTGGAAGATTTGATTGAGGAGATAGTCGGGGAGATCGAGGAAATTGATTCAAAGTTGGGGAATA
>CAYUTV010000093.1:0-4759 GCA_964447745.1 uncultured Planctomycetia bacterium
TCGGATGTGATTCTCGTTTCGTTGGAATCGGTATCCATGATTTCACAGGCCGTTTCCTCCGGAAAGCCGGTGATAGTTTTCAATGTTTTTAAGAGCGACCGAACAAAACCCAAGTTTCAACGCTTTTTGACGGAGCTCATGAACGAGGAAAAAATCGTGCCGGCGGATTCCGATACGATCAGCGACGTGTTAAAAAACTCGCTTTACCGCACGGGCATTCAATCGGGCACGCAGGATTTGTCTGACGAAGCCGTTTTGAGGACAGCCGTGAAACGGCTGGTATAAAGCATGAATGTTTTACAAATATTGCCTGAACTAAAATCCGGCGGAGTCGAAAGAGGTGCGGTCGATCTCGCCAAGTATTTGCAACAAAAAGGCCATAAGGCCGTCGTTGTATCCGCGGGCGGCCCGCTGGTCGGGGAAGTCACCTCCGCCGACGCGATTCATTATGCGTTGCCCGTACACAAAAAATCTCCGCTGTCGGTTTTTCGCTCGGTTCGAGCCCTCGTCAAGATTGTTAAAAGCGAAAACATTGATATCATTCATGCGCGCAGCCGCGTGCCCGCGTTCATCGCCTATTTTGTCAGCCGCGCCACTCAGGTTCCTTTTGTCACTACTTGCCACGGTTTCTACAGCCGGCATCTTTTGAGTTATGTGATGGGATGGGGGAAGCTCGTCATCGTCGCCAGCCATATTATCGGCAAGCGCATGCGAGACGACTTTGGCGTGCCGCATGAGAAAATCCGCCTCATCGCGCGCGGCGTCAACCTCGAAGAGTTTAAATCAAAGAGTGCGGAAGATTCAGCCGCGGATAAACCCGTGATTGTGGGGCTTGTGGGACGCATCACGCCGATCAAAGGTCATCCGCTGTTTCTCAAGGCCATGGCCCGCGTGGCGCGCGTGCACCCGAATATCAAGATTCAGATAATCGGGGATGCCCCCAAAACGCAGTATAAAGAAGAGCTGCTTCTCTTGACGCGGCGACTGGGATTGGCGGGGCAGGTAGAGTTTCTGGGAACGCGTTACGATATTCCTGAGCTCTTATCGCGTATGTCGCTCCTGGTTGTTCCCTCCGTGGGAGAAGAAGCCTTCGGCCGCGTGGCGATTGAAGCGGGGGCCTGCGGTGTACCCGTCATCGCCACCCGTATCGGCGGACTAGTGGATATCATTGAGCACGAAAAAACAGGCCTGCTCGTACCTCCGGAGGATCCTTTGCAGTTGGCGGACGCGGTGATCCGTATACTGGAAAACCCGGCTCTCGCACAGGGATTCGCCAAGCGCCTCAGACAGAAGGTCGAGAAAGAGTTTAGCTTGGACCTCATGTTTCAAAAGACCATTGACGTGTATTCCGAAGCGCTCGCTAAACAAAAGATACTCGTGATCAAGATGAGTGCCGTGGGAGACGTTATTTTAAGCATTCCGTCGCTCAAGGCCCTGCGGCAAAAATTTCCCAAGGCATGGATATCGGTTTTGGTCGGACGCAAATCCAGAAAAATTGTCCGCAACTGCCCCTATGTGAACGACACGATCGTTTATGACCCGGGCCCGAATCGCATATCAGGCGTGTTAAAAATCGCCTCCATGCTTGCGCGGGAGGATTTTGATATCGTCGTGGATTTGCAAAACAACAAGGTGAGTCATCTTTTGGCATATCTCTCGGGAGCGCGTGTTCGCGCGGGACACGGCAACGGAAAGTGGTCTTTCTTCCTCAACCGCAGAACGTCGGACGCGGGTAATGTTTCGGTATCGCCGCTTGAGCATCAATTTCGCGTGCTGCATCAGCTGGGCTTGGAGAATTTTGAAAAACGTCTGGAACTCTGGACGATGCCCGATGAGGAAAGCCGCGTAAAGACGTTCCTGGAATCCCAGTGGGTGGCCCCGAGCCAGACGCTTGTGGGAATCAATCCGGGTTCGTCGCTGCGCTGGCCGACGAAGCAGTGGCCCATCGAGAACTTCGCGCGGCTCTGCGATGAGCTGGCCAAGCGCAATATCCGCGTGGTGATCACAGGATCAAATGAAGACGCGGTAAATCTTCAGCCTCTCTTCGACCTCACCAAAAATAAACCCATCAACGCGATAGGTAAAACTTCCATCGCCGAATTAACCGCTTTGATACGCCGCTGCCAGGTTTTCATCAGCTCCGACTCCGCGCCCATGCACATTGCCTCAAGCGTCCAGGTTCCGCTGATCGCTTTGTTCGGACCCACGGATCCCAAGAGGCACATGGTTCCGCCGGAGCAGCATCAGGTATTTTGGAAAGAAGTGCCCTGCAGCCCTTGTTATCTCCGCAGTTGTCCGATCGGGCACATCTGCATGAAGAAAATAACCGTCCAAGAGGTTTTGGATTCGGTGCTCCACTTTGTGAAGCAGCGCCCCGTGTCGCTGCAAGACACGGTGCTGGCCGGTGTCTGATGAAAAGTCTTAAATTTCTTGTCGCTTTGGCTCTTGTGGTGGTGGTGGGTCATTTTTTTTACCAAGCCAACTACGAAGTGCCGGTGCTCATGTACCACCGGGTAGGTCATTCCGAAAAGGCGAACATGAACGTTAGTTTGGCCGCGTTCGAGCGGCAGATGGAATTTTTGAAGATACACGGGTATCACGTGATCCCGCTCGAGGAATTATTCCGGTTATTTAAATCCAAGCAACCCGTTCCGCCTAAAACCGTGGTCATTACGTTTGATGACGGATTCGACGATAACTTTGAAAATGCGTTTCCGGTGCTGAGGCGGCTTAACTTGCCCGCAACCGTGTTCATGATCACGGACAACATCGGCCAACCCGGATGGCTGGACGAGGAAGACCTTAAAATTTTAGATTCTTCGGAGGTGGCCATCGGCAGTCACACGAAGAGCCATATGCATTTGCCGGACCACACGGCCGAAGACATCGAGCATGACATCGTGGGTTCCAAAAAAAGACTCGAGAGCATTCTGGGCCATCCCGTGACGTTGTTTAGTTACCCGGGCGGGGGATTTACCGAGGAAGCCAAAAAAATCGTTGAAGATGCGGGCTT
The DNA here is from genome assembly GCA_964447745.1 of uncultured Planctomycetia bacterium. Classification (GTDB taxonomy): domain Bacteria; phylum Omnitrophota; class Gorgyraeia; order 2-02-FULL-51-18; family 2-02-FULL-51-18; genus CAYUTV01. The sequence goes on from CAYUTV010000093.1 coordinate 3,014, forward strand.
TAGCGGGGCCGTGACCACCAATTGGGGTACCGCGAAGGCGGATCCGTATAGTGTGCGCCGAATTAAAATCACGGACCGCGCCGGAAATCTTTTTAATTTTTGGATCAAGCTGAGCGGGTTATACCACCTCGGGAAGAAGCGAATTCCAGTCCCGGCTTATTAGGCGGAAACATGCGAACAGTCATCTTTAACGCCCACTGGTTGGGCGATGTCCTCTTCTCAACGCCCGCGATACGGGCCATCAAAAAACATAACCCATACTCATTTATTGCGTGCATAGTGCCCGAGCGGTGCGCGCCGGTTTTGCGCAATAATCCCCATATTGATGAAGTCATCGTTTTCCCGGACAAAGTGCCGTTTCTTGGTTTTTGGAACTATTGGGTGCTGGCGTACCGCCTCAAAGTCCGGGCATTTGACACGGCGATCTTTTTTCAGCGCTCTTCCACGAAAACATTTGTTGCGCGTTTGGCGGGCATTCGCCGGCGCATAGGATACGGACGAAAAGGGAAATTGCGCTCATTGACCTCCGGCGTGCCTTCACTCGAGACGACACGGCACCGGACGGATCACTTCCTGGGACTTCTCGAGCCGCTGGGCGTATCGCCCGACGGCCGCGAGCCGGATTTTATTCCTTCGGTGGAATCAGAGGCGGGATGGGAAAGAATCAAGCGCGTCCACAATTTGGAAGCGGGCCGCTATATCGTGATTCACGCCGGCGGAAACTGGGACTTGAAACGCTGGCCATCCGGCCACTTTGTGAAGCTGATCGGTTTCTTTCTCGCCAAGACATCCCAAAAAATAGTTCTCTGCGGCACGCAGGGCGAAAAGAGCCTCATCTCCGCGATTGCTTCTTCATTCACGCCTGACCGCGTTGTCTCGCTGGCAGGGGAAACCTCTCTCGACGAGCTCGCGTTGCTCTTGAAGGATGCGGCGTTGCTCGTGTCTAACGATTCGGGGCCCATTCATTTGGGCGCTTCGCAGAAGGTGTCCATCTTGGGTCTCTACGGCCCCACGAGGCCCGAGCTAACCGGACCCATCACGAGAGGACTATCCAAGATTCTCCACACAGATACGGGTTGTGAGCTGCCTTGTTATTACCGCAGCTGCAACGGCAGGGTATGCCTCGAGTGGCTGAGCCCTGAGGAAGTTTTTCGGGAAGCCACGGCTTTACTCGCCCGATGATTCCCAACAACGAGGCGATCCGTAAGATTTTAGTGGTGACGCTGTCCAACCTCGGCGACATCGTGCTCACACTTCCCGTTTTCCAAGCCCTGATACATCGCTATCCGGACGCCGAAATTCACGCCGTAACCAGTGCGGGCGGCGCTCAGGTTTTTGAGGGTGACAGGCGCATCGCAAAAGTCATTGTCTACGACAAAAAAGCGCCTTTCGCGCGTCAAAGAGATTTTCTTATGTCTCTGCGCCACGAACGCTATGACGTGATCGTCGATCTGCGTAAATCTCTTTTAGGTCTCCTGGGCGGTGCACGCCATCGGAATTCCTATTTTTACAGCCCTAAGAAGAAAACGCACCGAGCGTTGAAACATCTGGGCGCGTTGGAGAGTTTGCTGGGGCCTTCCGCACCGCTTGAAGAGATTTTCCTGAAAGGCACTGCCGCGCCTATCGGCGAACCCGGGCAAAGAATCGTCGTCGCGGCCGTGGGTTCGAAGAGTGATTTGAAGAAATGGCCTGCCGAGGCGTACGCGGCTCTGCTGGATCGCCTGGCGATACAAGACCAATGCCGAA
>CAYUTV010000094.1:0-4749 GCA_964447745.1 uncultured Planctomycetia bacterium
CTCAAAAGCACGAGCGGATTGACACCCCTTTCGTAGGGGTGTAAAATGCAAGCTTCTATTGACGGAAACCTAGATAAATAAGCCAGAAACGATGGTTTGGATGTGATTCATTGAAGTTGATAAAATCGCTTAATTTTACCCGTCTCAAAAGCATCATCTCCTCCTTCCCAAAAGCCAAAGTCCTAGTTGTCGGTGATCTCATCCTCGATGAATTTATATGGGGCAATGTGTCGCGTATTTCCCCCGAGGCGCCGGTTCCGGTGGTTTGGGTATCGTCCGAGAATTTCATGCCAGGGGGTGCCAGCAATGTGGCTTACAATATTCGCGCACTGGGCGCGGAAGTGCATCTGGCCGGCGTGGTGGGTGAGGATTCCCGCGGGGACGCTCTGCAGGCCCTTTTGAGAAAACAGGGAATTCATTGCGAAGGAATTTTTGCCGATAAGCACCGCCCGACCACGCAGAAGACCCGCGTGATAGCACAGCATCAACAGGTCGTGCGCATCGACCGCGAAGTCGTTCAACATGTTCCCGAGCAGGTGTTGAGACAGATCATTGAATTCATCAAAGAAAAAATTCAGGAAGTTGACGCCCTGATCATCGAAGACTACGGCAAGGGCGTCATCGTTCCGCGCCTTGTTCAGGAAAGCGTGAAGATCGCCAAGAAATACGGCAAGATCATCACGGTTGATCCGAAGGAGACGCATATCTCGTACTACCGCGGCACAACGACGATCACACCGAATCATCATGAGGCGGGTGCTGCATCGGGAATCACGATCAAGGATAACGAGACTCTGGAGCGCGCGGGCCGAAAGCTGTTGCAAAAATTAAACTGCGAGAGCGTTTTGATCACACTGGGCGAAAACGGCATGAGTCTTTTCCAGCAAGGCCGTCCGACGGTGAAGATTCCGACGATCGCGCAGGACGTGTTTGACGTGTCGGGTGCGGGCGATACCGTGATCAGCGCTTATACTTTGGCGCGCGCCTGCAAGGCGTCGGCGATCGAAGCCGCGCATATTTCCAATTGTGCGGCCGGCATTGTCGTGGGCAAGGTGGGTGTTGCGGTCACGTCCCAGGCGGAACTTTTGAAACGAATCCACAAAGAGGTGTCCAAATAATGGAAGCCGTAGGAATTATTCCGGCCAGGTTCGGTTCGACGCGTTTTGAAGGCAAGGTCCTCAAGGATCTGTGCGGCAAGCCCGTGATCCAGCACGTCTACGAGCGGGCCAAAAAAGCGCGCCTCCTGGAAGACCTGATTATCGCGGCCGATGACGACCGGATCATCAAGGCAGTCCAGGAATTTGGCGGCAAAGCCGTTTTTACGTCCAAATCACATAATACCGGAACGGACCGCCTTACCGAGGTGGTGAACCAGATGGATGTGAAGATCGTGGTCAATATTCAAGGCGATGAGCCGTTGATCAATCCATTGATCATCGATGACCTTGTGCGCACGATGCAGGCGGAACCGGATCTCGCGATGGCGACCGTCGTTAAAAAAAGCCGCTCCGCCGAGGAATTCAAGAGTCCCGATGTCGTAAAGGCGATCCTCAATCAAAATAATTACGCGCTGTATTTTTCCAGATCGCCCATTCCGACGCTGCTGAACCTTGAAGACAAGGACGCCTTCTTTTACAAACACATCGGTATTTATGCGTACAACAAGGACTTTCTGTTCACTTACAAAAAACTTTCGAACACGTATCTCGAGACCGGCGAGCGCCTTGAGCAGTTAAGGGCGTTGGAAAACGGATATAAGATTAAGGCGATTGAGACAAAATTTGAAACGGTGGGCGTCGATACGCCCGAAGATTTGGAGTTGGCCAAGAGTTTGCTGGAAAAAGAAATTAACTAAGTAAAGGATGAACTGATGCCAAGATATATTTTTGTTACGGGCGGCGTGGTTTCAAGCTTGGGAAAAGGAATCGTTTCGGCCTCTGTCGGAAAACTACTCGAGTCCAAAGGACTGCGGGTCGTGATGATGAAATGCGATCCTTACCTGAACGTCGATCCGGGAACGATGAGTCCTTATCAGCACGGCGAAGTGTACGTGACGGAAGACGGCGCCGAAACGGATCTCGATTTGGGCCACTACGAACGTTTTACTTCGGTGGAACTTACAAAGCACAACAACATCACGACGGGAAAAATTTATTATTCCGTGATCACGAAGGAGCGCCACGGCGACTATCTTGGCGCCACCGTTCAGGTCGTTCCGCACATCACCGATGAGATCAAAGCCGCCATCAAACAAGTTTCTCACAACCGCTCCTGCGACGTCGTGATCTGTGAAATCGGCGGAACGGTCGGTGACATCGAGAGCTTGCCGTTCCTGGAAGCGATACGCCAATTCCGCCATGACGTGGGGCGCGACAACGCGATCAATATCCACCTGACGCTGATTCCGTATATCCGCGTGGCGGGAGAGATCAAGACCAAGCCCACTCAACATAGTGTGGCCGAAATGCGCGAGATCGGTATTCAGCCGGACATCCTGCTTTGCCGTACCGAAAAACGTCTCTCTAAAGACGTGCGTGAAAAAATCGGTCTTTTTTGTAACGTGGAAACGGACCAGGTCATTCAGGCCCTGGACGTCAGCGATATTTACGAGGTTCCGCTGGCCCTCAAGGAGGAGGGTTTGGATACGATTATCGTCAAACTTTTAAAACTAAACTGCGATAACGGCGATGAAAAACTGAAGTTTTGGCAGACGCATGTCGTGGACCGCGTGATCAATCCTTCCAAATCGGTGACGATCGGCGTAGTCGGTAAGTACATGGAACTGCAGGACGCTTATAAATCAATCTATGAGGCGCTGAAGCACGGCGGTATCGCCAATGACGCCAAGGTCGAGATCAAAAAGATCGACGCCGAAGAAGTCATGGCGCACGGCGCGGAGAAGTTCATCAAAGATTTAAACGGAATTCTCGTGCCGGGCGGATTCGGCGACCGCGGCATTGAGGGCAAGATCAAGGCGATCAAGTACGTTCGTGAGAACAAGATTCCGTTCTTCGGCGTGTGCCTCGGAATGCAGTGCGCCGTGATCGAATTCGCTCGCAACGTATGCGGCATGCAGCGCGCCAATTCCACCGAGTTCAACAAGACAACGCCTTTTCCCGTGATCAGTCTCCTCGAAGAGCAAAAACGCGTGAAAGATCTGGGTGGCACGATGCGCTTGGGATCCTATCCGTGTTCCGTGAAGCGGGGAACCAAGACGTTTAAGGCGTACAATAAGGAATCGATTCAGGAGCGGCACCGTCACCGGTACGAGTTCAACAACAAGTATAAGGTGAAAATGGAAACAAACGGTTTGGTGATTTCCGGCACCAGCCCAAACGGACGCCTCGTGGAGATCGTGGAATACGTCGATCACCCATGGTTTGTCGGCTGCCAGTTTCATCCGGAATTCAAATCCAAGCCCGATTTGGCGCATCCGCTTTTCAGGGATTTCGTCAAAGCCTCTCTCGCGAATAAACTGGACTGATAGTCAGCGGAGGAAATTCATGAGCCCGACCAAACAGAAACGGCATATTGTCAGCGTGGGTTCCATACGCATCGGCGAGAATCGTCCGCTGGCGTTGATCGCGGGGCCTTGCGTCGTGGAATCTTTTCCGCACGCGCTGCGGCATGCGAAGAAAATCGGCGCCGTAGCCAAGAAACTCGGCATCCCTTTTATTTACAAATCGAGCTATGATAAGGCGAATAGAACGTCACTGTCTTCATTTCGCGGTCTGGGCATGGACGAGGGCCTGCTGATTCTTAAACGCGTCAAAGAAGAAACGAACACCCCCATTCTAACCGATGTTCATTCCGCGCATGAAGCGATCAAGGCCGCAGGCGTGGCGGATGTGCTTCAAATTCCGGCGTTCCTTTGCCGCCAAACGGATATTCTCGCGGCCGCGGCCAGAACCGGTAAAGTCGTGAACGTAAAAAAAGGCCAGTTCCTGGCGCCTTGGGAAATGGGCAACGTGGTTCAGAAGATTTCCGCCGCCGGCAATGATCAGATTCTCATCACTGAGCGCGGGACCTCATTCGGCTACAATACGCTGGTCAGCGATTTTCGCGGGATTCCTGTGATGAAGGCCTTCGGTTATCCGGTTATTTTTGACGCGACGCATTCGGTGCAACAACCCGGAGGTCAGGGGAAGAGCTCGGGCGGACAGAGAGAATTCATTCCGGTGTTGGCGCAGGCCGCCGTGGTCGCGGGTGTCGACGGCGTTTTCATGGAAGTTCACGAGGATCCCAAAAAAGCGCCCAGCGACGGTCCTAATCAAGTTCCTCTCAAGCATCTTGAGCGTTTGTTGGAACGTCTTTTAAAACTCAGGGAAGTGGTCAAGAAGGGACCGATAGACATTTCTCAATGCTAAAACAGACCGCTAAAAACGTTATTAAAATTGAACGCGACGCGCTGTCGGGGCTTTTAAAGCGTATCGACTCCGAATTTGAAAAGGCCTGTCAGTTGGTCCTGAAATCAAAAGGCCGCGTCGTTCTCACCGGCATGGGCAAACCCGGATTCATCGCGCAAAAAATTTCAGCCACGCTCTCATCGACAGGAACCGCGTCGCTTTTCCTGCATCCGGCCGAAGCGCTTCACGGCGACATGGGCCGCGTGACGAAGGAAGACATTGTGATCGCGCTCTCCAACAGCGGACAGACCGAGGAAATCGTCAAGCTTCTGCCATTGATCAAAAAAATCGGATGCAAGATCATCGCGTTCACAGGAAACCTCGGATCGCCGCTGGCGAAGCA
>CAYUTV010000095.1:0-4652 GCA_964447745.1 uncultured Planctomycetia bacterium
GCCATCGCCGAAGACCGAACGGATCCCAGAAGCGAGGATTCCCAACGCCCCTTGACCGAGGAGGGGGTGCGGAAGATGAAAAAAGGCGTCGAAGGCATGCGCCATATGGAGGTCGCCTTCAACAAAGTGATATCGAGCCCGTATCTGCGCGCCCGTGACACCGCGAATCTTGTCGTCGAAGGCTATGGGTTCAAAGAGAAGATTCGTTTTTCCGACGCGCTGACTCCTTCGGCGGATATTCAAAATTTCATTGAACTTTTGGAAGAGCAGTCCAAAAATGATCAATTGCTGCTCGTCGGCCACATGCCGAGTCTGGGATATTTTATCTCCTATCTGATCGGCGGAACGGATTCCGTCTCGATTGACGTCAAAAAGGGCGGGTTGTGCCGCGTCGACGTGTATGACGTGCAGCCAAAGCCGCACGCCGAGCTTAAATGGCTATTGACCTCAAAACAGTTGCGGGAACTTGCGGGATAGCTTAAGCTAATAAAAAATAAATAGGGAGGCCGTATGAGCCTGATTCATGAAGCCCTGAAGAAAGCCTATAAAGAAAAAACAGAAACGCAACCACCGGTTCCCACCACTGCCTACGTTCAACCGGAAATCACTCTCGCACCCAAAAGCACGAAGAACTGGACGAATACCCTTTTTTCAATCGTACTGGCTATTTCTATCCTTGCGATGCTGACGCTGTATGTTTCCATGACAACGGAACGGAATCACCGCCGCCAGGCCGAGATGACGTTGGCGCAGAAAGAAGAGAATATCGCGGATCTGAAGCGCGAGGTCACCGTCCTTACGGAACAAAATCGAATCATTGAAGAACAGTCCGTCAAAGACAAACAGGACTTTCTGGCGAAGAGTGATCTTCTGAATCAGCAATTGGCCAAGTTGAACCAAGAGCGAGAAGTACTGGTTGCCGAGCTCGCCTCCAAGAAAAAGGCGCTGAGCACTCTTTCGTACCGGCTACATCAGTCATCGCGCGGTGAATCCGCGGCCGTCCCCTCGACAGTCACTGGATGAGTCTTTCTCTTCGCCGGGTGGCGGTGATTTTAATCTTTACCGCGTTTATCTCTCCTCAGAGTGCATTCACGGCGGAAGCCGGCAAAGAAAAGGTTTCGCCTTACGCCTTTGACGGCTATGATCTGGTCACGTACGCCACGGCGCAAAGTCCTATCAAAGGCGATGAACAGTTCGTATTCGACTACGGGGATAAGACTTTTCAGTTTGCCACGCGTGAAAACCTCGAGGCGTTCAAACAGGAACCCGAAAAGTACCTGCCGGCCTATGGCGGCTGGTGCACGTACGCGATGGTGTTCGGCAAAAAGACGAATGCCGATCCGACCTGCTATTTAATAAAGGATGGCCGGGTACTGATGTTTGCCAACATGGCCACACAGGTTGCCTGGACCAACAATGAAGCCGAGTTTAAGAGTTTAGCCGATAAGAATTGGGAATCTATCAGATAACAAAGGAGGACGAATGCCCTACGATCCGAGTTTAGATGAACAACTTTTTTCCAAGTTCGGCGAATTTGAAGGCACGAAGATCACGGTGAGCGTCTATTCCTATAACAAAGGTGCCAAGAAGCTTCAGATATCGCGCGAAAATATGAATGCCGAAGGCGAATGGCGCTTTGGGAAGCTCGGGCGCATGACCAAGGATGAGGCGGCCGGTATTCTCCCCTTAATCGAGGAAGCGATCACCCAGCTCTAGGACCTTCTGCGGGTACCCGAAAAGACTTGGCCGCTGCGGCCTTTGTAGTATAATTATAAGTCTCTTAAACCCACCAACGGAAAGGAACCATCAATGGCAACAGATTCTACGAAAAAGTTTGAAGAAGCCCTTCATCTCTTGAATGAAGCCGCCAAGGACAAAAAAGATGAGATTCAAAATCTGTTAAACGACAAATACTCAGATATTAAAGATGCACTGGGCAATGTTGTGGACCAGAACCGCGACCGTTTTAACCGCTTGAGAAAAGCCACAGGCGAGGTATTTGAAGAGGGTCAGGAGCGTATTGAAGAGGTGCTTGAGGACGTCGACAAGAAGGTCCGTAAGAACCCCTGGCCGTACATCGGCGGAGTCGCCGTTGGTGCGCTTTTGCTGGGATACATTCTCGGTTCCCGTCAAAAATAACCCATGGTAAATCCTTTGGAGTTCATCAAAAGATTCAAAGGTCTTTTGTATGACGCGACCATCGGTTTGGTCAAGAATTACCAGGAGAAGGCCATTCATATCGCCAAACTGCAGGCGGCCACTTTTTACCTGCAGAGCATTCAGGTGATTCGCAAGCAGTGCATTATCCTGTGTTCGATTCTGTTTTGTCTCGCAATCGCCGCCGTCGGAATTGTGGTCGTGCCGGTCGCGTTTGTTTTGGCCGTACCAATGAGCGTGGGCACAAAAGTGGCTTTGCTCGCGGTATTGGGAATCGCATACATCGCCATTCCGTTGGTTATGATAAACCGTTATATGTCCGAAGAGCGTTGGCTCGAGTTTACTAAATCCAAGGAATTAATCGAAGAACTGACGAATAACTGACGCCGTCGTTGATTTAAATGATTCGCCCCGCTTTTTCATCCGTTGCGAAACGGTCCGGAAAGGCGGGGTTTATCATATCTTCACGGAATGTTCATGATGGCTTCACCACAATCCTTTAAAAAGGGTGTTTAACGAATTTCATGAAAATCGCTGTATTTGATATTGGCACCAATTCCATCCATATGTTGATCGTAGAGATCAACAGGAACCTGATGTTTGAGGTGTTGGGCCACGAGAAGGACATCACACGTCTGGGTGACGGCAGTTTTGAGTCCAAAATGCTCGCCGAACCGACAATGGAGCGGGCACTCGAGGTCATTGACCGATTCGCGAAGATCGCACGCAAGAGCGAAGTCAAAAAAATTGTCGCAGTCGCCACGAGCGCGGTCCGCGAAGCCAAGAACGGCGGAGAATTTATCTCGCGGATATTGAAGAAATCCGGAGTGAAGGTCGAAGTCATCACGGGCGAGGAAGAAGCGCGGCTGATTTTCCTGGCGGCCAAGTCCAGTGTGGATATCGTCAAAATGAAAGCTCTTGTGATTGATATCGGCGGCGGAAGTGTTGAGCTGATACTGGGCGATCAACAAAAAATTCATTTTATGGATAGTTTTAAGCTGGGGGTGGCGCGTTTGACAGACCTTTTTATTGCCCAAGACCCGCCGGCGCGCAGAGAATTGGAGCATTTGGAAACATATCTAGAGGACCATTTGGCGAGGCCCGCCAAGTCATTGCGTAAAATTGGTTTTGATGTGGTGATCGGAACCGCAGGGACGATGATCAATATGGGTTCTATGATTCATCAGCGCAACGAATCCGAGCCCCTGCAATTTGTGAATCACTATGAACTCCGACGGACGGATGTTGTTCGTTTGAACAAGGAATTGCAGAAACTGCCATTGGAAAAACGCCTGAAATTCCCCGGATTGGACCCGCAGCGCGCGGATATCGCCGTGGCGGGAGGGGTACTCGTCGAAACACTCATGAATACTTTGAAATGTGACCGGATTCTATTATCTGATAAAGGAATCCGCGAAGGTCTCGTGCTCGACTTCATCGAGAAAAACAAAAAAAGGATCAAAGGGGAGGAAGAGGGTTCGAGTCTTCAGGAGAAGAACGTGTATTCTTTGGCCCGCCGCTGCTCGTTTGACCAGCCACACGCCGAACACGTCATGTGTTTGGCGCTAAAGTTGTTTGATGAGACGCGCCGTATTCACCGATTGGGCACAAAGGAGCGGGAGTTGTTAAAGTTTGCCAGTCTCCTCCATGATATCGGGCATTCCATCAGTTATAAAAAGCACCATAAACACAGTTATTACCTGATTTTAAACAGCGAAATGGACGGGTTTACCCGCCAAGAAATAGAAACTATCGCCAAAACGGTCAAATATCACCGAAAAAAGCTCACAAAGAAAAAATTTGCCAAACTTTCGGCTTCCCAAACGGCCGCCGCCAAAACCGTGAGTATTTTAAGCGCCATTTTGAGAATCGCAGACGGTTTGGACAGGACGCATTTTGCGGTGGTAGAATCATTGAACTGCCGAATCAGCGCCAAGAAGGTAAGTCTCGAGATTTATACGGGGAAAGACGCCGAGATCGAGCTTTGGCAGGCGCTGGACAGGGCAGACCTCTTCGAGAAGATTTTTAAACGGAAGCTGGACATTAAACTCATCACGAATAAAAAGAAAAGATAACATGGGCGTTTTTGAGAAAAAACACGAATATCCGGGTAAGTTGATCATCGTCGAAGGTGTCGATGGCTCAGGCAAGAGTACGCAGATCGCATTGCTCAAGAAGTGGCTCGATTCTCAGGGCTACTCTGTTTTCTTTACGGAGTGGAACAGTTCGGAGCTCGTCAAAGAGACGACGCGTGAAGGCAAGAAAAAGAATATGCTTACACCCACCACGTTTAGTTTGCTGCACGCCACGGATTTCGCGGATCGGTTGAACTACCAGATCATCCCTCCTTTGAAAGCGGGTATGATTGTTTTGGCCGATCGTTATGCGTTCACCGCCTTCGCGCGCGACGGGGTTCGCGGCGTTCACCCCGAATGGGTGAGAAATCTGTACAGCTTTGCGATCAAACCCGATCTGAGCTTTTATTTCCGCGTGCC
>CAYUTV010000096.1:0-4571 GCA_964447745.1 uncultured Planctomycetia bacterium
GAAATTGACATTATTGATAATGAATGTTATATTATACTTAATAGAGATTAATCCTAATAATTTTTTAACATAAATTAATAAGTTTTGCAAGGGGGACATGCTTGGATCCTGTCAAACGCTATAAATCCATATCCCGAGTGGCGAGTCTTTTGGCCCTGCTTGTTCCTGCCGTTGGTTTTTTTACCTGGAATCTGAACCTCGCGGGTCTGCAAAGCGCGTTCCCGATACTGCCTTCAATGGTGCCTCCGATCGCCTTTATGCTGGCGATGTCTGGCATCTCTCTTTTGATGCTGCTCGATAACGAAGCCAAAGGGCGCAACCTGACGGGTCAGGCCCTGGCCTTCATCGTGACGGCGACGAGTGCCTTTACCTTATATCGCTATTTGTTCCACTCCGATCACGTGGATTATTCGATCTATTCGTTTGTGATCTACTCGTCTCTTCCGGCGCAGCCCTCCACGCACACGATACTCATGTTTTTTCTCGTGGGGCTTGCGTTGCTGCTCTTAAACACCAATAAACCGAGCTATACATTTTTTGCCCAGTTCTTCATCGTGGTCATTTCTCTTATTTCGTGCGTGATGCTTTTCGACAGTTTGACGCGTGAAGCCATCGCGGAAATTCTCATGCAGAAGGGCATAGCGCTGTCCACCGGCCTGACCTTTTTTATGCTGTGCCTCGGAATTCTCCTCGCGCGCCCCGATCAGGGCCTCATGGGAATTTTTTCCAGCAACACCACCGGCGGCCTCATGCTTCGCCGCGTTTTTCCGTTTACCGTGGGCGTTCCGATTATCTTCTCATGGCTGAGAATTCAGGGCGAGAAGGCGGCCATTTTTGACACCGCGTTTGGCGTCACGGTGATGACGGCGGTGGTCGTGTTTGTGATCAATCTTATTATCTGTTGGAACGCCAAGATGCTGCACCAATTGGATCATGACCGGCAGAAATCGCAAAATGAGCTTAAACGATCGTACGAGCATTTGGAAGAAGAGGTACAGAAGCGAACGTTCGAGTTGCTGCAGGCCAATGACATGTTGAAAAAAGAAATCACGGAAAAACACCTTCTCGAGAAAGAAGTGCAAGACTTTCTCAAGGAGCGGAATCTGACCAAAGGCGATCTGATGAAATACGCGTCAATCGTGTCCTCGTCAGACGACGCGATCATCGGGGCGACGCTCGACGGCAAGATCACGAGCTGGAATCGGGGCGCCGAAGAGATTTACGGTTATTTTGCGGGTGAAATGCTCGGGCAGCGGATGGAAGCGCTTTTTCCGGGGGAACAGCGCATCTCGGTGGATGAGCTGCGCATGAAAATCCGGCAGGGTATTAGCGTCAAGCACTACGAAACCGTGCATCAACGCAAAGACGGGCAAAGAATTTACGTGTCGCTCACAATTTCTCCGATTCGGGCCGCCGAAGAAAAAGTTATCGCGGTATCGGTCATTTCGCGCGACGTGACGGAGCGCAAGCGTGTGGAAAAGATCATGGAACACCAGCGTCAGGAACTCCAAAAAACAAATCAGGAGTTGGACAGCTTTGTTTATACTGCCAGCCACGATCTGCGCGCACCGCTCAGAGCGATATCCTCGTTCGCGGAGTTCTTGGAAGAGGATTATCAGAAAAAATTGGATGATCAGGGCAAGGCGTATATCCTTAAGATTCGCAACGGCGCCATGCGTATGAGCAAGCTCATCGATGATCTGCTGACGCTTTCGCAGGTCTCACGCATGGAGAATCCATTTGAAGATGTGGTCGTGCATGATCTCTTGGAGGGAGTCCTGGACCGCCTGGAATTCGAGACACAGAGAACCGGCACCATGGTTCGCATGGACGCCGCGATGCCGGTGATGCATTGTGACCGGATCAAGATATCGGAAGTGTTCGTGAATCTAATCCACAACGCCATCAAGTTCTCCTCGAAGAACACTCAGCGCAAGCCCGTGGTGGAAGTTGGCTACCGCGATGTGGACGGGTATCACGAATTTCATGTCAAAGACAACGGCATTGGCATTGATCCCGAGTATCACCAGCAGATTTTTGGATTTTTGAGACGCCTGCACACCGCTCAGGAGTATGACGGGAGCGGGGTGGGCCTGAGCATCGTGAAACGCATCGTAGACGAGCACGGCGGCGAGATCTGGGTGACTTCGAAACTCGGAGAAGGCGCGACCTTCTGCTTCACTATTCCGAAGAATCTGAAGAACCGGAAAAAATTGGGTGAAATTCTTGTCAGTGAGGGCCTGATTGACAAGCGGAAGCTGAATGAAGTTCTTGAGAAACAGATGAGCGGTGAAACGGACGCACCGGCGGAAAACAATCCCTTGTTTCTCAATAAGGAGAGCGGTCATGGAAAAGGTTCTGGAAAAGAAAATACTGATCATTGACGACAGCGAGGAAGACCGCGAGATTATGATGCGGTTTCTTTCAAAAGCCGGTTACAAGAACCTATGCTTTGCATGTAACGGCGTTGAGGGGATAGGGCTTGCCAAGAAAGAGCTGCCCGACCTGATCATCCTGGATATCGTGATGCCCCAGAAAGACGGCGCACAAGTGGCGAAATTGCTGGCGCAGGATACCGTCACCAGAAATATCCCCATTATATTTGTGACGAGTCTGGTCCGTGAGGGTGAAACACAAGGCGGCGCCACGCGCGTATTCGGCAAACCCTTTCAGCCCGAGGAATTGATGAAAAAAATAGAGAAGACATTCGCCGAACTTCCGGAGGACGCGGCATGAACGACGGCAAAGAAGAACGCGTAAAGCAGTTGGATATCCTTCTCGTCGACGACAACGAAGACGACGTAGACATAGCGCTGCGCACCTTTGAACGCCTTAAGATGAAAAATCATGTTTATGTCGCCCATGACGGCCAGGAAGCGCTGGACTTCATACATCATGCCAAAGAGTTTCACGATGAATTCCAATACCCGACGCCTGACGTAATATTCCTCGACATCTCCATGCCGAAGGTGAACGGATTTGAATTCCTTTCTGCGATCAAAAAAAGCGAAGACTTTTCGTACATTCCGGTGATCATGCTGAGTTCTTCCCGCAATGAAAAGGATGTTCTCAGGAGTTTTCGTCTGGGCGCCGCTTCATATATCCCGAAACCGCTGAGCAGCGGCGAATTCTCCCGCGTGGTGGATGTGTTGAGCGCTTTCTGGCAAGTCACCCGCCTTCCCCAAAAGCAAATTTCCGCCAGACCCGTTTAATCCCGCGTGTTATAATACTTTCCATCGACCATGCCTTTTTTTGAAACGATCAAAGACATTAATCTCACATCGTTCGTAGACATCACGTTCGTGTCGATCGTGATCTATACGACTTTTTTTTGGCTAAAGAAGACCCGTGCGGGTTTTGTTGTCGCGGGCGTGCTTATCGTGAGCATGATCTATCTGGTGGTGCGCGAACTCCGCCTCCACTTGGCCACTCTCCTCATGCAGGGCTTCTTCGCGGTCATCCTGGTCGCCATCGTCGTAATCTTTCAGGAGGAACTCAGGCGCTTTTTTGAACAGCTGGCGATTTGGAGTTTGAATCCGCGGCTTAAGATGCGCCGCAAGACGAAATTATTGCACCGGGAAGCGGAGATTCTGGCGAATACTGTTTATGACCTGGGTGCGGAGCATACGGGTGCTCTTCTTGTGATCAAGGGCGCGGGCCCTATTTCGCGTCATCTGTACGGAGGCGTGGATCTCGACGGGGAGATGAGCGAACCGCTGCTCAAAAGTCTCTTTGATCCTCATTCGCCCGGCCACGACGGCGCCGTTGTCATTGAAGGAAGCCGCATCACCCAGTTTTCGTGCCACCTGCCGTTATCGCGCGACCTCGCCAAGCTGAAGAAAGTCGGTACGCGCCATGCGGCCGCTCTGGGATTGGCGGAGCTCTCCGATGCGCTGTGCATCGTCGTATCGGAAGAACGCGGCACCGTATCGATCGCGCAAAATGCGCAGATCCGAGAGTACAGGGATAAGGACGAGTTTATCGGGCGATTGGAGGATTTTATTCAGGAAGTCACGCCCTCCGCGCGAAAGAGAAATCTGCATGTATTTCTGACCCAGAATCTCAAGGAAAAATTTGCGGCCGTCTTCTTGGCGCTGATTCTATGGTTTGTCTTCGTGCATGAATCCGCTATTCTTTACCGTAGTTACACGATTCCCGTGCAGAGCGTCGGCCGGCCGGCGGGCATTTATGTGGAGCAGATTATTCCCGATGAGGTTCGGGTCGTATTATCCGGCGCCCGGCGCGATTTCTATTTTGTGGGCAAAGAAGACATTTCCATCAAACTCAAACTCTTTGATTTGACGGAAGAGCGCCGTTTCGGCGAGAATAAATACCAGGTCACGATTCAACCCTCGGATTTGGAGGCGCCGCCGGGTTTACATCTCGTCAATTTTGTGCCGCGAACCGTGATGGTTCAGACGGAAAAAATAAAAGGAGCCAAGGAGTGATCGTCGAGAATCCCCAAGCCAAATCGATCCTGGTGGTCGATGATGAGAAATCGTTCACGGAACTCATCAAAAAGGTTTTGACTCAGCGGGATTACGACGTGATGACGGCGGCCAACGGCGAGG
>CAYUTV010000097.1:0-4535 GCA_964447745.1 uncultured Planctomycetia bacterium
GGCTCCTTTAAAGTAAGTACAAAACCGGGAAAAGAAATATCCAGACCAAATCGACAAAATGCCAATAAAGACCCGCGGCCTCCACTCGTCCCATAAACTGGTCAGGCGCGGTCTTCCACAGTTTGCTGCCGGGAAATAAAAGATATGCATTCACGATAATGCCGCCCAGCACGTGAAGTCCGTGCAGGCCGGTTAACGTGAAGTAAATTCCGTAAAAGTTGTTCGTGGAAGGAAAATGGTGATGCTCAAATTTATGTCCATACTCAAAACCTTTGACGACGAGAAATGCCATCGCCAACAGAATGGTCAGTGCCATATACAGGCGATAGCGCGAAAAATTATTGAGCGCCAAAGACGCCCACGCCATGACCATCGTAACGCTCGACGTGATCAGAATCATCGTATTGAGAGTCGCCAGCGGCACGTTTAAAAGCGAAGAACCGTGCGGCCAATCGGTTACGCCCGTTCTCAAAAGCACATACGACGAAAACAGGCCTCCGAAAAGCATCACTTCTGATGCCAGGAAACACCAAATACCGAGTTTCGAATTTGTGATTCCCGTGACCGGGTGCGGATGAGAAATGTATTTAATTTCGGCGGACATTACGTATTCTCCTTCATCGCCTGCGGCCAGAAATCCTTCTTCTGATTCGGCGCGCTGTACTCATAAGGTCCGCGATAAACCTGCGGTGTTACGGCAAAATTTCCGTGAGGCGGCGGCGAAGGCGCGGTCCATTCGAGCGTCGTGCTCTGCCAGGGATTGTTGTCAACCTTTTGGCCTTTAAATAAACTCCAGAAGAAATTAATAATGAAAGGGATTTGCGCCAAAGCCAGCAGCCACGCGCTGTACGAGATCACCACATTCAAGGGCTGCGTCGGCACCGCATGCGCATATTGAACGGGGTCATAGAGACGGCGCGAAACACCGGCGAGCCCCATGCTGAACATCGGCATGAATACCCCGTTGATAAATATGAGTGACGCGTAAAAATGAATCTTGCCCAACGTCTCCGACATCTTTCTTCCGGTGGCCTTCGGAAACCAATAGTAGACACCCGCAAACAGCGCGAAAATCGTGCCGGGCGCCACCACATAATGAAAGTGCCCGATGACATAGTAGGTGTCATGCAGATGGATATCGGCCGCCGTAAGGCCCAATGGAAGGCCTGTGAGGCCGCCTATACCAAACATCGGCAGAAACGCCAACGCGAACAGCATAGGCGTATTGAAACGGATGGATGCGCCCCAGAGACTCAGGATAAAAGTGGTCAGAAGAACGACTGAAGGAATGGAGATGATCATCGTTGTGATTTGGAAAAAGGAACTCATCGTCGTTCCCATGCCCGTAAGAAACATATGGTGAGCCCACACGACGAAAGACAAAAATCCGATCGCTATCACGGAATACACAAGCGCTTTGTACGCGTACAACGGCTTACGCGTATTACAGGCGATGATCTCCCCGATAATTCCCATCGCCGGCAGAATCAACACGTACACCTCGGGGTGCGCTAGGAACCAAAAGAGGTGCTGCCATAACAGAGGATTACCTCCCCCGCTCACGTTCTGGACCACGCCGTTCACCACGAGCCCTGAAGGCAGAAAGAAACTGCAGCCGGCCAAGCGGTCCATCAACTGAAGAACGGCCGCCGACATCAAAGGTGGAAACGCCAATAAGAGCAAGAAAGACGTGACGAACTGAGCCCACACAAAGAACGGTAAACGGAAAAAGGATAGTCCTTCCGCGCGAAGCTGAATTGTAGTCACGATAAAATTGATGGAACCCAAGAGTGATGAATTGATTAAAAAGGCCATACCTATAAGCCAGATGGTCTGTCCCATCGTCGCGATGTCCGCTAACGGCGGGTATGAGGTCCAGCCCGACTGGGCGGCTCCCCCGGGCACAAAGAAACTCGCCAGCATCAGGACACCGCCGATAAAATACAGCCAATAGCTCAGCATGTTCAGTTTTGGAAAAGCCATGTCCGGCGCGCCGATCTGCAGGGGCAATACGAAATTACCGAACCCGCCGACCGCCAATGGCACGACACCCAAAAACACCATGATCGTCCCGTGCATGGCGCCCAACTGGTTATAAAACTCGGGCAGCATGATGCCGCCGACCATCGCCGATTCGGGAAAAAATTGACCGATCCAGGGTAACGGCTGACCCGGATATGCCAGTTGCCAGCGGATCAGCATCATCAAACAAAAACCAAAAAATAAAAACAGCAGGCCTGTGATCGCGTACTGCGCGCCGATTACCTTGTGATCGACGGAAAAGATGTACTTACGCCAGAACGGAAGCTCGTGACTATGCCCGTGATCGTGATGACTCATACAACTCCTTTGTTGGCGGCTTCCTGCGCAAGCCATGCGTTAAATGCCTGCGGTTCCTCGGAAATAAAATATCCTCGCATGCGGTAGTGACCCAGGCCGCACAATTGCGCACAGGCGATTTCAAAATTACCGGTCTTTTTCGCCTCGAACCATACCGGAACTTTTTGTCCCGGAATGGCGTCCTGCTTCACGCGCATCACCGGCACCGCAAAACTGTGTATCACATCTTTGGAGGTCAACTCCACTACCACCGGCTGATTCGTCGGCACGTGCATGGCGTTGATGGTCGTAATGTCATCTTTGGAGAACGGGTCATCCGGATCGAGCCCCAGCGGATTGGAGGCATTCATGAGCGTCGGAGCGGTCTTTCCAAAAACGCCGTCCGCGCCCGGGTAATGAATGTTCCATGCGAATTGCTCGGCAACTACCCGGACTTGAAGCGCATTTTCACTTTTAGGCAGAAAATACTTGGCAAAATTCCAGATGGGTATGGAAAACGCGAACAAGAGGACGATTTCGGTCAGAGCGATGCCCGCTTCCAAATAAGTGGGGGCCTTGAAATGCTTGGTATGGTATTCGGCTTTTTTACCGGGGCGCTGGCGGAAACGTACGAGGACATATATAAAAAAAGCGAGCCAGCCGACAAACAGCACGGCCATGAAAACATGGATAATAATGATCAGTTGGTCAATCTGATGGCCATGGGCTGAAATATCGATGGGCAGCCCAAATCCATACTGTTTCTCATCCATAGGATGGACTTATTATCCATAGATAGGAATGGAAAGTCAATCAGACGCCAAAAAAAAGAAGCCGCGCGGCGCAAACCGCACGGCCTCTTATTAAGAACTTATTTCTTATAGAATGATCGTATTACCTTTGGCTTCTTCTTTTTGCTCGACTTCCGTTTTCACCATCTTGGACTGCTTCGAGATCGCATCCTTCGAATCCGGATCCAGCGCTTTGCCGTCCAGCTTCTTCATGAAATCCCTAGCCTCTTCCACATGGGCGAGCACAGGATCCAACGCACGCATTTCATCCACACTCATCGCCGTCGGATCCGCGGGAATCTGCCCCAGATCGATTACCGAGGTTTTCTTGCCCGCATCCACGATCACGTACTTCGATGTCTCGACACCGGCGCTGTCCAGGCCTGCCACCTTGACGGAACCGGAGAATGTCGCCACATCCGTACGCTGAGTCTGACTGGCAAAACTCACCGAATAATGCGTGCCACGCACGGCCGCAACGGCTGTCGGCGTGTAAATCTTGAATTTACTTTCTAACCCCTTCTTATCCAGCAACGCATAGAGTTTGCCGGAGTTCAGATCTAATCGCGGTGGGTTAGATTCCTTGAACTGTACGGAGGTATTGCCTTCGACCTGGATCACGTTCTGCGCTTCTTTGTCGAAAGACAACTGAACCGTATTGCCCTGGGTCACAAACAGCGTATCCCCCTTATAGATGGGATCACCCACGTTGAGACTGGACTTGACGGCTGAGTCCTTTCGAACCACCCAGGCGTTGTCCTTCTCAGATACGAACACGCACAGGGCCTGTTCCGCAAACGCTTCTTCTGCAAAAGCGAAAGCCAAACCGCCGGCTAAGGGCAATAAGATGAATACCCATAGAAAAGCGGCAGGTATTTTCTTTAACATCTCTTTTTGTAAGGTATTCATTTCGGTCTCCTTGAAATTAGGACAGAGTGGTTACACCCCATCTCTCAATTTGTCTAATCAAAATATACATTGTTAACTAAGTATTGTCAATACTACGTATGAATTATTAATACTAACAATTCTTATCAAAAAATGACTATCTATATAACAGTATTATTAACTACCGGCGAGACTTTGGGAGAGGTAGCCGCCGCAGAGAGCGTCGATTTGGGCGGTCAATTCTTGAAGCTTTAGCTCCTTCTCAATACGCATATCCAGCTCTTTGTAAGGATTCAAAAGGATCTCGATCTGCAGTCGCCTGCGCTCAAAATAGAGATGAGTTAGCTGGTTCAGAATATCTTCCCTTAATTCGACCAACAACCGCGATCGCGTATCAATGGAGGTCTGATCACTATTCCAGACAAGTTCTCCCAAATCCCAGGAGACATCGACGGCCCAATCAGAGGTTCTATCCTCAGGGCCCTCGATAAAGCGGTCGGGATCCCCCGTTCCGCCTCGATCCACATCAACATTATT
>CAYUTV010000098.1:0-4533 GCA_964447745.1 uncultured Planctomycetia bacterium
GTTTGGTTGGTCAAAAAAAAGTATCGCGCAAGCTTGGCGCACATCGGTCTGAGCGGAACACACGCCGTCAAAAATATTTTTTCGGGATTTCTTGTTTATCTCTCAGTGATCCCGTTTCTGGCACTGCTTCTCGTGATTATTTCCCACGCGGTTGATTTCTTCAAATACGAGGCTGCACCCCAGCAGGTTGTTCAGATCTATCTCAAGCCGTCGACGGATTCGTTCCTGATCGCGTTCACGTTATTCGTGGCCATCGCCGGTCCTTTGATTGAAGAAGTATTTTTCCGGGGGTTTATGTACAAAACATTTCGGACCCGTTGGGGTGTTAAGACGGGCATTGTTCTGTCTTCGCTTCTTTTTGCAATGCTGCATCACAGTGTGGTCGCGTTTGTGCCGATATTTCTCCTGGGAGTTGTTCTGGCCGCGATGTACGAGAAAAGCGGGTCACTGCTGCCGTCGATGGCGTTTCATATGACGCATAATTTTCTCATGGTGGGGTTCACGTTAACCTTTAAGAATATGTCCGCATGAAGACCTTAAAAGACCTGGGCGAGTTCGGGCTCATCGCCGAAATGCGTAAGCGCGTAAAAAAGGGCAGGCAGGTGCTGCGGGGAATCGGCGACGATACCGCGGTCTTGAAAAGCGGCCCGGGCAAAGATTTGCTGTTTACGACGGATATACTGATTGAAAACAAGCATTTCCGGCTTAGGGAGGCAACGCCCTTTGAGATTGGCCGCAAAGCGATCGCCGTGAACGTCAGCGATATCGCGGCGATGGGTGGCGTGCCCACTCATGCGGTCGTGGCGGTCGGGTTGCCGACTTCGACTCCGGTGAGCTTCGCGCGGGAGCTGCAGCGGGGGCTCGCATGGGCGGCCAAGGAATGGAATTTGAATATCGTCGGCGGTGATACCAACGCCGCGGAGTCTCTCGTTGTGAGTGTCGCAATGCTCGGAGAGGTCGAGAGCGGCAAGGCGTTAACGCGCTCAGGCGCCAAGGTCGGCGACGTGCTCTTTGTCACGGGCTGGTTGGGCGGGTCCTACGATTCCGGGAAGCACTTGAACTTTACGCCGCGCTTGGAAGAGGCGCGGTATCTGACCAAGAATTTCAAAATTCACGCGATGATGGATGTCTCCGACGGTATCGCCTCCGATATTCACCGCCTGGCCGCGGAAAGCCGCGTGGGTGCATTCATTTCGGAGGAGGCGCTACCTCTGTCGCCGGGGGCGGATCTCAATGGCGCCTTGACGGACGGCGAGGATTTCGAACTGCTCTTTACCATGTCCGTAAAAGACGCGGCGAGACTGAGTCTTTTTCCTCCCAAGGGACGGTTGGCGCCGTTTCGTCCTATAGGCAAAATCGTCGCCCAGAAGGAAGGTGTTTGGCTAAAAGGCGAATCGCGCCAGGCACGCATTCCCGAGAGCGGATTCAGGCACTTTTAATATGCTAACATTCGAGAGTCATTCGGACGCTGAAACTCAATCCTTGGGGCGAAAGATCGCGCGGGCTCTGCGCCCGGGTGATGCGGTCGCTTTGTTAGGCCCCCTGGGTGCGGGCAAGACCACGTTGGTCAAGGGGCTGGCGGAAGGGCTGGGCGTTTCCAAGGATCACGTGGCCAGTCCCACATTTGTTCTGGTGCATGAGTACGACGGGCGTTGTGCGGTGTTTCACATGGATTGGTACCGCTTGGATTCCCTGGAGGGTTTGGATGAGCTGTCCATCGAAGAGTATTTTAATAATGATTCGATAGTCATTGTGGAATGGGCGGACAAGGCGCCGCACGTTTTGCCGCATGACCATTTAATGGTGAATTTGACCCACGAAGGGGAGGATCACCGGAAAATTCATGTTTCCGCGAACGGCAAGCGCGGGGAAGAAATATTAAAGGCCCTGTCTTGAAGATTCTCGCGTTTGACAGCTCCACGGATATTCTCAGCATGTGTCTGCATGACGGACAGCGCGTGCGGGCCGCGTATAAGTCGGAAGTTTCTTTGAGACACTCGGAGACCTTCATGACGATTTTAAGAGGGTTATTGAAAAAAGCCGGCTGGGGGATTCGTGACGTGGGCGTCATTGCAGTAGGAGTGGGTCCGGGTTCTTTCTCGGGTCTGCGCGTGGGTCTCATGGCGGCCAAGGTCTTTTCCTATGTGACTAAAGCCAAACTCGTCGAGATATCTTCGCTCGCGGCGAGTGCCCACGCATCCGGTAAGAGCGGAGACATCGCCGTGACACGCGACGCTAAAAAAGGCCTGGTATACGCGGCGCTGTATCATTCAAAAGGCGATCGCCTTGATGAGAGGATAGCGCCCGCGCTGTTCCGGTATGAAGAATTTATCAGAAAGTGTCCCAAGGCGGCGGTGATCAGTGATTGCGCGGTTCCGGCGGAGTCCGTCGCGGCTCTCGCTTTAAAAAAGATCACCGATAAACAATTTATCGACGCGTTTCAATTGGAACCGGATTATTTGCATGCGAGAGACTGTAATGTCACCACAAAAAAATAAAACGCACGCGCCTCTAGTCTGGGCCGAAGTGAATCTCGGCGCGCTTCGTCATAATCTACGGGTGATCCGGTCGCATATCTCGCGCTCGACGGATATATTGGCCATCGTTAAGGCCGACGCGTACGGACACGGCATGATCCCGGTGGCGGAGACTTTAAAAAAGGAAGGCGTGCGTTTTTTTGGCGTTGCGTCCATCGAAGAGGCCGTGGCACTGAGAAAGGTGTGTCTATCGGAAAGAATCCTTGTGCTGGGTACTTTTCATCGAAGCCAGATCTCATCCTATGTCAGACATCGTATTATTCCGACGGTTTCTTCGGTGGAGGACGCCGAACTTTTAAACGCGGCCGGTAGCCGGGTCAAGCGAAAGATCACCGTCCATGTCAAAGTGGATACCGGCATGGGGCGTCTGGGCGTTTGGTACGAAGAGGCCGAGTATTTCTTTCACGCTCTCCACGCCATGAAATGGATTGATGTGGAAGGTGTGTACACCCATTTCGCGAGAGCAGATCATGAGGACAAAACTTTTACCGAAAAACAGATCACGCGATTCGGACACGTGGTACAAAAAATTCGCGGGATCGGCTTTAGTCCAAAATACGTGCACGCCGCCAATAGCATGGGTTTGGCAGGCTTTCGAAAAGCGCATCTTAATCTTGTGCGTCCGGGAATTATTCTTTATGGAATCAGTCCCGCAAAAAATATTCCGCTGCCACGCGCGTTACGGCCCATACTGACACTCAAAACACGGGTATCTTTTTTAAAGGAAGTCGGCAAGGGAACACCCATCAGCTATCACGGGACGTACGAAACACCCGGAAAAACATGGATTGCCACACTTCCCGTGGGGTATAGTCATGGCTACCGAATTGCCTTCTCGAACAAAGCGAGCGTTCAGATACGGGGGAAGGCCTATCCGGTCGTTGGCCGGGTAACCATGGACCAAACACTGGTTAACTTGGGTCCCAAAACACCCATTGCGCGTTGGGAAGAGGTGGAGCTTATCGGATCTGACAGCGCGGCCGCCAATTCTGCCCAAAACCTGGCCCTTTTGGCCCAAACTATTCCGTACGAAATCCTCTGTTCACTTCATACTAAGATTCCCCGGCGCTATAACGACCGTTAAAAACTCATAAAAAGCATGTAAGATTCCTCAGCCTGACACGTTCTACAGGTAGGAGAACTAAGAAAGTAAGTCTATTTTGTTAAAGGGGCGCAGGCACGCGTGGGCGACGCGTGCCTGTTCTTTTTTACCCCCGATGTTAGTAGAACAAATATTTGATAAAGGATATTGAGGAATGTAAACTTTAACTAAATAATAACAAATTATAGAGATGATAAAAGTCAGGGAAAAGGGGCTAAAATGAGACTAAATTACAAGATTATCGCTGTTACGATTGCGTTCGTCAGCTCCTTTGGCCTTTCAGGCGCCTTCGCCGCCGAAATTCAGACTGAAGTGCAAAAGATGCCCGAAGTATCGGGTGACCAGATCAGCCCCGCCGAACGCCAATTGATACTGAATGCCAAAACAGATGCGATGAATGGGTATGTCGCCCCAACCAAAACGATTAGCACCAAATGGAAATTCTGGGTTGAAACGCTCGAAAATTCCCCCTACAATCAGACCCCCTGGAACGCCAGCGTGAGGGAAACCAAGCCCGGTTCCTCAGACAAGGGCTATTTTGAATTCCGTATGTCCAAATTGGGCGACGTGGTGAGTTATCGCCTGGATAAAAAGACGGGAATTATCACGGTAAAAAACAGTAGCCAACAGCCCAAGGTGACGACCATTAACCCGCAGGATTCAGAGCAGTACGAAAATGCCATCCAATTCATGTCAGGACATTTCGGTTATTACATTTACCAAAGTCAAAAACCGGGCGCAGCGGACAAAGTGAATAAGATAATCGAGCATTTAACCGCGTACGTGCCGCCTACGGCGGTATTCCAAGCGAAGGCCCCGGCCACCATTTCCTCGGTGACCTCGGAAGTAAAGGCCCCGAAGATTGATTCAACGGAGAAGAAATGGATTTCTCCC
>CAYUTV010000099.1:0-4499 GCA_964447745.1 uncultured Planctomycetia bacterium
AACGAGAATCTCATCGAGCCATTCTTTTTTGATGCGCGGCAAAACAACCTTCATGCCCTCGACTTCATTCAGCGCAAAAATCATGAGCGCGACGGTCATCGGGCCACCGACGCCACCGCGGTTCGCACTCCCGCCACAAGCTCATTACCTTCGAGAGATATTTCCAAATCGCCCACCCGTCCCTTCGGCGTTGCCGGGGTGAGAATGGTCGCGGCAAATTTCAGATGATGCCAGGGACAAACCAGTGCTCGCTCGCACATTTCCGCCTCGGCCAAAGGACCACCTTCATGCGGACAAGCCTCAGGCCAGACCTGCACACTGCCGTCCGCGTCTTTACGCACCAATAAGTCCACGGGCCCCGCGCTGATTTTAGCGCGCGCCTCGGAAAAAGAACTCACGGGAAAACGATATTCTGCCGTTACGCGCGGCGCCACGACGTTGTCGGTGAGCGTGTTCGAATTCAAATAATCGGGCCGGTCGGTGAGAAAGTGATACCCTTTGCGGCGTAAATCGAGACGACGCTGACGAATGGGAAAATCCTCGCGATTCAGCGTTTCGTTGATTCGGATCAACCGTTTAAGAATGTACCTGTGCATAAATTTAAACAGGCGGTGCGACATCACGTAAAAATCCGCTTGCTGGAAAAGCCGCCCGTCATTTGGCGTTGCCTTGAGAACACAATGAACGTACCAGAGCCCCAACAGCGTGTAGGTTTGATAATAGAGACCGGGCTTCAGGCGAATATCGGTAACCAACACAAAAAAAGGGAATTTGCCGGCTTTCGCGACGGACACGGCCGTCGATTCGCTCAGAATCAATCGCGAACACTCATTATAGGTACTGTGCACATGAGGACGGTGATGCTGATCCATGACATTCCACTCGAGATCCTCGAGCGTGTAGTCGGACCATAATTCAAAGCGATCTGTTGAAACGGCGGTGTTGGCACCCACCGACTGGAGACTGGAAAGGAGATTTTCAGGATCAACAAACTTGAATTTTGAGTTATCGGGGGTTTGCATCCACAAGAATTCTATCAAATCAAGAGTGGCCTTCCAAGATATTTCTCCCAATTGGAATTTTTTTCTATATAATGGGTTCCATTAGACTTATGACCTCACCCATACTCAAAAATTCTGCAGCGTTTTTGGGGCTTCTGCTGGTTCTATCTGCGAATGCTTTTTTCCTGCAAAGCAACGCATACCGCCATCTCGACTTTTACAACATGGGTTCCTTTCTTGACGGCGGCTGGAGAATTCTCACCGGGCAAAAACCTTTCGTGGATTTCATGTTGAACGTGGGCCCCGTACACATCTACCTTCATGCGCTGTTTTTCTATTTTTTTGGATTTGGAAAACTGGCGATTCTCGCCCATTTGGTCGTGATCAGCTCCGTGGCGATACTCCTCACTTACGGTGTTGCGCGAAGAAGAGTCGGGATCGCCGAATCCCTGCTTCTGACGGCCTTGAGCGCGACCTCGTTTTACTGGGCGTGTTCTCACCCCTGGTACACGCACACGGCGCATCTCCTGGGCATGTTCGCGGTTGCCTTCCTAATTCTCTATCTTCCTTTCTCCACCATGCGCCAGGCGGCGATCGGTGGTGCATTATGTGGAGCGCTATCCGTCATTTCCTTTTTGACTAAAACCAATGTCGGTGTGGCTTATGGCGCTCTTTTCTTTGTGGTGCTTTGTCTGGCAGATAAAAAACGTGTCTCCCTCGGCGCTTTTTTCGCGGGCGCTCTGGTGGCAGCACTCGCCTCCATCCCGCTTTTTGTGCATGACCCGGTGGAGTGCTTTAATTCGATTCTGTCTTATTCGAAGACCCAGGCATGGCGTTTTAACTATTTTGGCAAAGACTTTTGGTTGTGGTTTCGTGATTTTTACTGGCTCGCAGCAGCGGTCGTAGGAATCAATCTATTTCTCGCAAAGCGCGCGGAGAAAAGTCTCGTCGCTTTGTTCCTCGGGCTTTGGCCGCTGACCCTTTTTATTTCCTATACAAGTCTCAGCAACAACAATGCGGACGCGCCGCCCATGGCGCTGTATCTGCTTCTGGGGCTTATTCTCATTCAGGGAAACAAAACACGCTTCTACGCGGCATCGAAAACAATTCTACTCATCCTCACAGTAGCGCTCACGGCCGTATATGCCAGAAATGGTTTTACGCTTGAATCATGGAAGCCCGAGCCCAGCGATTACACCATACAAACACCCGCTCTCCGAGGCTGGCAGTGCCTCAGCCAACACGGCGGGCCGATCGATGCCATGACGACCTATCTCAACGCCTCGGTGCCGCAGGAAGATTCTTTGCTAATCGTCACAGATATGCAATTTCTGTATGCGCTGACCAACCGCGAGAGTCTGAAGCATGTTCCTTACGGGTATGCTATCAATTTTCTGCCGATGCCGGGAGAGCAGAGAGAAGAAACGCGGCGCAACATCATGGCGAACCCTCCACGATGGATCATCACGCATCTCCAGGCGGGTGGCTATGCCTGGAATAGCTGGCTTCGCTATCTGGATCTGGGCGGCTGGGTACTCCGGTACTACACCGTTGAAAAACAATTCGACAACTACGTGCTATTAAAGCTGCGATGATAAGCCGCACAGCACTTCCGCGCGCGGCCTTCGCGGCGACACTAATCGTCAATGCGCTGTTCCTGAATTTTAATGCGTTTCGGACATTTTACTTCCTGGACGCGGGGCCGTTTCTTTATGCGAGTTGGAAAGTATTCAACGGAGAACTGCCATACGCCGACTTTATTCTCAAATGCGGTCCTATTTATTTTTATGTGAACGCGTTTTTCTTTCACCTCTTCGGATTCGGAAAAATAGCGGTCCTCGCGCACTTGGTCACCACGAGTTCCGTCGTTATTCTCTGCGCGTACCTTATTTGCGCCAGACACCGTCTCCCTCTTTACGCGACGATCGCCGCGCTCTGCCTCACCATGACGTCGTTTTACTGGTCGTTTTCATTTCCATGGTATAACCAGCTCTCCCATTTTTGGGGAATCATCGGAGTCACCTGCCTTCTTTTGCAAATGCCTTTTCAGAGCAACCGCCGGGCATGGCTTACCGGAGCTGCCTGCGGCGCTCTGGCCGTGATGTCGTTTATGACCAAATTCAATACGGGCGGCGCATACGGCGTGGTCTTCTTTGCGGTATTGGCGCTCGCAGCAAACCGATGGAGGGCGTTGGCCGGAATGATTCTCGGTGCTCTTATATCCACATTGATCGTAGCATTCCTCTTCATCCACGATGTGCCGGAGTTTCTGAAACAAGCGCTGGGACTCATCTCTTTTACCTACACCAAAACGGGCCGGGTGCAGTTACTTGGCACGCTCCACGTCTGGCTGACCAACCACTATGTTTATGTTGCGGCAATCGTTCTTCTGGGATTATGGAAAAATTTCACGCAAAAAAAGGAATTACTGCTTTTGTTCTTTGGATTGTGGTTCGTGGGAATTTTCGCGACTTATACCAGCACCATCGTTCATGAACAGGACGTTCAGTTGTTGGGCATCTACGTTACGCTGGCGTTTGTTTTATTGTATCGCTTGCCCGACGGTTGGCTGCGGCGCGTAAGCGCTGTGCTGCTTTTGGCACTCACTCTCTTTTTAACCGCGCTGCATGGGCGCTACGGCTTTGAAATCAAAGGTTGGGCATTTCCCGATACGGTGAACACGTTCCCGGGCGACAAAATCAACATTGTCGGAGACTACGCATTGAAGGTGCCTGAACTGCGCGGCTGGCTCTGCAATAGAGATAAAGGAGTGGCAGTTGATGAACTAACGGATTTCATCAAGCAGAACGTACGTACGGACGATTCACTGCTCGTATTGACCGACCTTCAGATTCTCTACCCTCTCACCGGTAGAGACAGCTACAAATTGACGCCGCCTTTCTGGGGAATCCCCGTAGCGCCTGCGCCGGGTGAGGAAATGGAAGAGTTTCGCAAAGGTTTCCGTGAGAACCCGCCGCTGTGGATTGTCACTCATAAAAGAAAAATTGCGCATCTTAATGACCTGATCTCATATCTCGACCTCGAAGGCGACATCGTCTCCGCCTACATCATCGCCAAAGAAAGCGGTCCGTACATCATGTTGAGGCGCGTCAAATGACGACCCATCGCATTAATAAACTCGGCCTACCGCTGCTGATCGCGGTGTTGCTCGTTATGAACGCCTGGTTTCTAAATTGGAACGCATTCCGCACGTTGAAATTTTTTGACATGGGCTCACACCTCGACATGGCCTGGCGCCTCGCATTGGGGCAGAGGCCTCATGTGGACTTCTTGTCCTACACAGGCCCAATGCATTTTTATCTG
The DNA here is from genome assembly GCA_964447745.1 of uncultured Planctomycetia bacterium. Taxonomy (GTDB): domain Bacteria; phylum Omnitrophota; class Gorgyraeia; order 2-02-FULL-51-18; family 2-02-FULL-51-18; genus CAYUTV01. The sequence continues at coordinate 4,326 of CAYUTV010000099.1, forward strand.
AATGCTTTTTTATTCAAGTTGTTCGGATTTTCAAAAACGGCGCTGTGGTTACACTTGGTGATAATCAATTCAGCCGTCATCCTGCTGATCGCCGGCGTTCTCCGAAGACGCGTGCCGGCGCCCGTGACCATTCTTTGCTCGGCGCTGGGAATGGTGGCGTTTTACTGGACCTAC
>CAYUTV010000100.1:0-4456 GCA_964447745.1 uncultured Planctomycetia bacterium
ACACACAGACTCCCGCAAAAATTTTAGCGACAGCTCTTATCATGGTGCTTTGCTTTGGCGTTCCAGCGATGCATGCCGAGGAAGGCGATTCAGCGGCGGTACCCGCGGCTGAAACAACAGCCGTCGAAACTCCTGCGGCTGAACCGGCACCGGAAGCAGCGGCAACCGAGGAAGTGACTGTATCGGTCGAACCGCTGGCCGCCACGGAGGCGATGGAACCGCCTGCGCCCGCCACCGAGCCCGTAGCTGAAGGCACCGCCGAAGAAGGTCCCGTCACCGCCGCCGGCAACGTGACCATTGATTTTAAAGACGCCGATATTCAAAACGTGTTGCGTATACTGTCTTATAAAAGCGGCGTCAATATCGTGGCCGGCAAGGATGTGACCGGCAGCGTAACGATCCGTCTGGTCGATGTTCCATGGGAAAAAGCGCTCGACGTGGTTCTCAAAACCTATGGCTATGCATACGACCGCGATGAAAATATTATCCGTGTGACAACGCTTGAAAATTTGAAGAAAGAAGAGTTATCCACGGAAGTGTACACGCTCAATTACTCTCAGGCGAACGAAGTGGAAAAATCGCTGAAGGACGTGTTGAGTGAACGGGGAAAGTTGCGAGCGGATAATCGCTCTAACACGTTGATTGTCACGGATATTCCTACGGCTCTACAGCGCATCAGCAAGGTCGTTCAACGCCTTGATAAGATGACCCCGCAGGTTGTTATAGAGGCAAAAGTGATTGAAACCGCTTTGGGTGAAACCGAACGCTTGGGCATCAATTGGAATTTGAGCGCCAAGTTGACGGGTTCCCTGCGTCCGACCAGTTTTCCCTGGCCCGCGCAACAAAGATCTTTGTTCTACAAGTTTTTTCCTGACAACAAGGGAACTCAGCAGGAGACCGTAGCCGTCGGAGATACTCAGTCCACGATTGAGGAAAACGATTTCTCATCCCGCTCGGTCAATTCGTCGTTTCCTGCGCAGGAAAAAGAGGACTTCAAATACGGCACCATGGACTTCAGTGAGTTCCAGGTGCTGCTCGAAGCTATTTCAAATAGGAACGATACCAAGGTCCTGTCTGAACCCCATATTATGACGCTGAACAATCAAACGGCCAAGATTTTGGTCGGTGAGGTGATCTCCATCCCGACGTTCGAGAGAAACTCAACGACGGGCCGTATGGAAATCACCGGTTATAAAGACAGGGATTTAGGCATTCGCTTGACCGTTGTTCCTCAGGTTAACGACCAGGATGAGATTGTCGTCAATATCCATCCTGAAATCACGACTTTATTAGGTTATGACTCATTGACGGCGGATGTGAAGGCGCCGCGTTTTTCTACGCGTGAAGCCGTGACTCAGGTCCGCATTAAAACAGGACAAACAATTGCAATCGGAGGTTTGATTAGGGAAAATTTAATCGATCAAAAAGTAAAAGTCCCCATCTTGGGGGACATACCCCTTTTGAATCATGCTTTTAAACACACGAACAAGACTGTACAAAAAACAGATTTATTGTTCTTTTTAACGGTTAATATCGTTAAAGACCGGGCCATCTAGCAGATCTTCCGGTTTTAACCGTTATTTTTTTATAAAGTCGTTTAGGAAGCACAAGGGGTTTTAACCTACGGGTTAAATCAATTGTGCTTTTTTTATTTATTGGCCGGATAGACGGTTTACCGGCAACAATCAGGGAGAAATAATGAAAAAAGAAATATTAGTGAGTGTTGAATTTAACGAGAAAAAGGTTGCCATCGTCGAAGACAACCATCTCGAGGAGTACTATGTTGAGAGAACCAGCGATAAACAACTGGTCGGTTCCATTTTTAAAGGAAAGGTCAGTTCCATCGTGCCGGGCATCGGCGCGGCGTTCATTGATCTGGGACTTGAGAAGAACGGCTTTCTCTATGTCACGGACGTGGTGGGGCAGGGCGGCTTTGAAGTGGAAGACGCGGATTTCCTGGAGAATGGAGATGAGCCGGCCCCGCCTCAAAACAATCATTCGCACGGCCATAAGCACGGTCGCCACCACCATGGCCGCAGAGAAAAAGAGCCTACACCTCTGATTCAGGACGTCCTGAAGAAGGACCAAGAGGTGCTCGTCCAAGTGGTTAAAGAGCCCTTTGGCACCAAAGGCGCACGGTTGACCTGCCAGGTATCCTTGGCCGGACGATTCGTCGTGTTTATGCCGCATCACCCGCATGTTGGAATTTCCAAGCGCATCGATGACCGCAAGGAGCGTGACAGAATTCGCCAAATCATCAAGTCGATTCAGCTTCCGAAGGAATCCGGCCTTATTGTTCGCACGGCCGCGTGGGGTTGCGAAGCGAAGGTTCTTGAAAGAGACATCCGCTTCCTCGTTCACCAATGGAAGTTGATACAACGTCGCTGCACTTCGCGTAAGGCCCCCGTACTGGTTCATGAGGAATACGGACTCGTCCTGCGCTTGGTCCGAGACGTCTTGAATGAGAATTTTGAGCGCATCATTATCAATGAGCGCGATGAGTACCGTAAGGTCGAGCGCTTCATGCGTGCGGCGGTTCCAAGTCTTTTGCCGAAGCTTCAGATGTATCAGCCGAGCGAAACCTCACTTTTTGCCGCTCACGGCATTCAAAAAGAAATCGAGAAGATCTATGAATCCCGTGCGACGTTAAAAAGCGGCGGTCATATCGTTATCGAACAGACCGAAGCGTTGGTCGCCATCGACGTGAACACGGGTAAATTCACGGGCACGAGAAACCTGGAAGAAACCGCGTACCGGACGAATTGCGAAGCGGCGCGTGAGATTGCCAAGCAGATTCGACTGCGTGATCTGGGCGGTATTATTATCATCGACTTTATCGATATGGAAATGGCGGAACACCGCCGGTCGGTCCTAAAGGTTCTGGAAGACTCCCTGCGGCGTGACCGGGCAAAAACCAGCGTATTGAATCTGTCGCAGCTCGGCCTCGTCGAAATGACGCGTCAGCGTATGCGTAAGAGCTTAGAGAGCGCTTCCACACAGGTTTGTCCTTATTGTGCGGGGCGGGGCATGGTCAAATCCAAGGAAACAGTGGCTACCGAAGCGTTGCAGAAGCTGACGCTTTATCTCAAGGCCATGAAGAATGAACACGTGGAAGTGACTGTCTCACCTGATGTTATGGAAGTTCTGAACCGGGATCACAGCAAGCTTGTCAAATCCGTCGAGGCGCAGACACAAAACCGCATCAATCTGGTGGGAGATGCGCAGGTGCATGCCGAAGAGGTACGGATCAAGAGAATCGTTGACAAGCGTAGGAAGCTATGGTAACTTTTTAGACTTATTTACAAATCGAGGGATAAGATGTTTGCAGTTATAGAGACAGGTGGAAAGCAGTATAAGGTCAAAGCGGGCGATGAGTTAAACATCGAGAGATTCGATGTGGGCAAAGCCAAGTCTTTGAAGCTAGATAAAGTATTGTTGTTCTCGAACGACGGTTCGGTTCAAGTCGGTCGTCCGTATGTGCAAGGCGCTTATTGTGACGCGGAGCTGATCGGAGAGATCAAGGGCAAGAAAAAGATTTCCTTTAAGTACATTCGCCGCGAGAAATCAGCCACGAAGATCGGTCACCGGCAGAAATATTTGAAGGTCAAAATCAAGTCCATCCACGCGTAAGCGTAAACACCGGGATTAGTCATGGCACATAAAAAGGGTTTAGGGAGTTCAAAAAACGGCCGCGATTCACACTCACAGCGCCTAGGCGTTAAAGTGTTCGGCGGGGAATTCGTCACCGCGGGCAGCATCATCGTCCGTCAAAAGGGCACGCGTTATCAGCCCGGTCTCTTCGTTGGTCAGGGCCGCGATTTTACGCTCTTTGCCTTGAAGGACGGAGTGGTCACGTTTAAACCTTCTTACAAGGTTAACATCGTTCCAAAGACGAACAGTTAAGTTTCTGCTAACGTCAGATTTCTTAGGGCAAAATCAAGGCTAGAGAGTGAATCTCTGGCCTTATTTTTTTTGGAGATACAATGTTTGTCGATGAAGCGGTAATCACATGCGTCGCGGGGCGGGGCGGCAAGGGCTGTCATAGCTTTGACCGCAGTCGTCCGGGTCATCCGAGTCCTAATGGCGGCGACGGCGGCGACGGCGGCTCTATCCTTGTTCAGGCGCAGGCGAACATTCAAACGCTGTTGGATTTTCAATTGAACCGCTATTTTACGGCCGAGAACGGCGGAAACGGTTCCAGCAACGGCAAGCGCGGATTCCGGGGCGGAGACACGTTATTGGGCGTACCGCCCGGCACGATTATTTATGACGGCCGCACGGGTGAACTTTTGAGAGATCTGGATCAAGTAGGCGCCAGCGTCGTTGTTTGTAAGGGGGGTGCCGGCGGACGCGGTAACTCTAAACACCTGGACGGGACTGACGGAGATTTGGGTGAGGAAAAAGAGCTTCATTTAAAACTGAAGCTCATCGCGGACGTGGGAATCATCGGCTTCCC
>CAYUTV010000101.1:0-4411 GCA_964447745.1 uncultured Planctomycetia bacterium
GCGATTTCTTTTTCAAATGCCTGCTTGCCGAATTCCTTGATAAACGAGTCAGGGTCATGCCCTTTGGGCAAACGCACGATCTTGACCTCGACCGCTTCCTCAAGAAAAAGCTCGAGCCCTCTCATCGTCGCCATCTCACCCGCCTTGTCGGCGTCGTAGAGCATAATCACGTTTTTCGTATGGCGTTTGACCAGGCGAACCTGGTCGGAAGTCAGCGCGGTTCCCAGCGAAGCCAGCACATTCTCCACACCCGCCTGAAAACACGCGATCAGGTCCATATAGCCTTCGACGATGATCACAAAATCTTTTTCACGAATGGACTTTCTCGCCTGATGCAACCCGTACAAATGCCTGCCCTTGATGTAAATCTCGCTCTCGGGCGAATTCATGTATTTCGGCAACGAATCATCGAGCACGCGGCCACCGAATGCCACCGGGTTACCCTTCCCGTCTAAAATCGGAAACATCACGCGTCCGCGAAAACGGTCGTAGAACCCGCCGTCCTTCTTCGCCATGATAAGACCCAGCGATTCGAGGACCTTCTCCGGAACACTGCCCTTCACGGCGCGCATCAGGCCGTCCCAAGATTCCGGCGCGTAACCGAGCTTGAACTCCGTAATCGTTTTCTCGCGAATCCCCCGCTTTTGAAAATAAGAGCGGCCCTTTTCGCCTTCCGGCTTCTTCAGAAGCGTCTCGTGGAAAAAATTCTGTGCCGCTATATTTGCGTTAACAAAGAGTGATAACCGTTCGACGGCCTGGGTATTTTGCTTGTCCTTCGGGATTTCCACACCCACCCGGTCGGCCAGCATCTCCACCACTTCACGAAAATCTTTTTTTTCAATCTTCATCAAAAAACTGAATACATTGCCGCCTACGCCGCAGCCGAAGCAGTGGAAAATCTGCTTGTCCGGACTCACCATAAAAGACGGCGTTTTCTCGCCGTGAAACGGGCAACAGGCTTTAAAATTGCGTCCCGCGCGCTTCATCGGAATATGCGCGGAAATTATTTCAACAATGTCCAGGCGGTCCTGAATCTGACTTAAGATCGCCTCGGGAATCATGCCGTCGGCGCCTGATTCAGGTCGATTCCGGCCTGCGGAGAAAGATTTTTAATGAAATCAAACAACGTCGGCGCTATCTCGGCGATTCTCGGCCCGAACATTGACTGGCGCTTGATATCGTTCTTCAGCGCTTCCATCGGCAGATACTCCACGACCATAAAAGCAATGCTGAGAATGATCAGCCAGCGGGAGGCCCCCAGAAACATTCCAATGATTCGGTTGAGCGCTCCCGATTCGGAGACCTTCAACACTTTGACAAATAGCATCGTAATCAATTTTGTAAATAACAAAACACCCACAAACAAAAAGACGATCGCGACCACATTCGCCGTCGCGTGATTCATAAACGTATTAACTGTCAAAAACTCGGCGATCCAACCGCGAAACTGAAACGTGACCACCACGGTGACTATATAGGAGGCAATTCTTAAAAGTTCTAAGAATGCACCGGAACGGGATCCCACCCAGCAGCCCCGTAAAAGGGCTATCAGAGCCACATACTCAACCCACGTCAGCTTTGAAACAAATTCTGATAGATTATTCAACGGACCTCTTTGAAAGAAGAGCAACCCACTGAAGTAAATACAGTTACAACAAGGAAAATGAAAATAACGAACTCGACGAGTATACCATCTAAACCTTCAAAAGTCAATGTTAATAGTCCTCAATATTTAGTTTTACTTAGCTCTCGCAAGTAAAACATCACCACGGAGAGTGTGTAAAGCGCGGCCGTCTCGGTACGCATCACCAAGGGGCCCAGGGTCACGGGCACAGCCTTCTTCTTCATGGCCAACCCGGCTTCCTCAGGCGTAAAATCCCCCTCCGGACCTATCAAGATCGTGACATTCTCATTTTTTGAGCGCGCCAATACCTCCCCCAAAGGAAGCGTCGATGTGGCGAGCGTCGGAAGAAGTATTAACGAGTCGTCCGCGATGCCTTCAAGAAAGCGGCTTAATGTCTGAACCGGAGCAATCGTAGGAATCCGGGGCTGGCCGCATTGTTTGCAGGCTTCTTTCACAATCTTTTGCCAGCGCTCATGCTTGCTTTCCCAGCGCTCTTTGGATAAACGAACCACCGTTCGGTCCGTCATCAAAGGAGCGATCACGGCAACCCCCAGCTCACTGGCCTTTTGAAGCAAAAGATCCATTCTTTCGGGTTTGATAACCGCCACCGCGAGCGTTATCTTAGGCATATCCAGCTGGCGTGTCCGGCTTTTGTCCAGAGACACCGTGACAATGCCCTGATGGATCCCGATCACGATCCCGCGATACTCCCCGCCCTCGCCGTCAAAGAGATTCACGACGTCTCCGCTCTTTAACCGCAGAACCTGCGCGGCGTGACGGCTTTCTTCGGCACTTAACGCCACCGATCCGTTTTTAATCTCCGAGGGCTTAATAAAGAATCGCGACATTTGAGAATTTTACCACACACCGAAAAATCATTGGATTTGTTTCTTCCGCACAGACCAGATAAATCCGTCATACCAAAAATGCAGGATAGAAACCGTCAACAAAAGACTGAATGCCGCGTGAGAGGATTCGCCCCAGAGCTTGGCCCAGAGTCCATAGCTGAATGCGATAAGCACGAGCGATAAAACCGCGTAATAAGCGGCTGCGCGTTTCCCGGCGAAACCAAACGTTCGCACCAGCGTATCCCTCTCACTCCATCCGATCAGCGCAAAATACTGCCACGCGTGAAAAAAATTCATGATAAAAAACGCCTGTCCGAAGGAATTAAACCCCCAGGCCATCGTCGAGCAAAGCCCGGTACACACAAATAAAATGATCTTCTGCCTCGGCATGCGGTATCCTTTGGCGGATAACCGATGAACCGCATAAACATAGTAAACGAGGTACGGAACCGCGATGCCGACGGTGGCCCAGAAAAAGGTTTCCCGATACAAAGCGGTTTTGGCGGGAATGGTTCCCAGAAAAACGGTACCCAGTTCGCCGAATTTTTCAAAATGGATCACGTGATCCATCAACGAAGCTCCGGCCAGGATCGGTGCGATGTAGAGAACAAGATTCAGGCCGCGGTCAAGAGCCCTCACCTCTTCGGCTGGATTGCCCGCGCGCAGATCATAGAGGCGTCCCAATCCGAATGTCTGCAGGCCGGAATGATAAACATCCCACCAGACGGCCAGCACAAAAACGCTGACAAGCGCCCACGACGATAACAGCATCGCCGTAAATAACAGCACAGGCACAAGAATAAAACGCCGCGGGTATTGTTTGAAAATAACGGGATTGGCATGACTGCGAAAAAAAACGATAAACAGATGTGCCATCGTGAAAACGCCGCTAAAAAGACTCACCCATGATTCCCGGCGGCCGTTCATCACGAAGCGTTCGTCCGCGAGCGGTGTGCCGGAGGCGATCATCGCCAGTATCAGCGCCAAAAGAGGCGCGAATATAAAGAAAACGCGGTCAAACCACGTGTTGACGATATAGCCGGATGCGGCTTCACTTTTATAGGCGGCTGTGGCGAGAGTACTCAATGGCCTGAGTGGTATGGATGATTAGCGAGAATTGCCAGACCCCGGTAAATCTGTTCCGCGGCCACGATCGAGGCAAGTTCATGAGGCAGCGTCATCGTACCGAAACTCCAGCGCCGTTCCGGCGCAAACCGCTCAAAGTCACCTGGCGTGTAGCCATCGGGGCCGCCGATCACAATCACCCATTCCCTGACGGAGGACGCGCGCACGTTCTCGATCGCTATGGCGACCTCTTCCGATGACAAGATCTTGGCCTTGGGTCCGCGGTCGCAAAACCACCACAGCTGGCCCGGTCGGCGGATGTCCTTGGCGCTCAAACCAGAAACCTCGCAAGACACAAAATGGCCGATCCGTTTTCGGTACTCTTCAAACATTTCCCAAGCCGCGGATTGTTTAAACGCCTTGGCATTCGCGGTACCCGACACCCATGCCAACTTAAAATGTATTTTCATAAAATTATTTTAACACTCGACAATTAATCAGAGCAAAAATTTCTGCGTGGAATAGCGAGGCATTGTTTTTGCGGGACTTTCGGAAGGCCTTGCGGCCACGGGGTCCGCCGTTAGGCGGACGAGCAGGGCCGGACGATAGAGTGAGATTTTCCGCGGCGGGGAAAATCGAACGGTCCCGCCAAAAACATTGCCGAGCTATCCCGCAGGCGGCAGGACCCGCTCGAGCAAAGAAAACGTGGACCTGAGCGGGGTCGAACCGCTGACCTCCTCATTGCGAACGAGGCGCTCTACCAACTGAGCTACAGGCCCGAAAATTTTTAACTCACTTATTTCATTGAACTTGCAATCTTATCGAACTCATCGGATTCTGTCAATGAGGCCGATTGTGATAAAACTGTGATAGA
>CAYUTV010000102.1:0-4406 GCA_964447745.1 uncultured Planctomycetia bacterium
CCTTGGTCGGCCAATTCTTTGCTATAATATTTATTCTTTTGGGATTCTGGAAGCAGAGTTGGATGTTGGCATTCGTGGGGTTGTATGTCTACATCTCCGCATCGAATGAAAATCGTTGGATAAACAGGTCAAATGACACCCAAACACCCGGTTAAAATCGCGCCCTCGCTCTTGTCGGCGGACTTCGCCTATTTGGCGCAGGAAATCGCCAAAGTGGAGCAGGCGGGCTGCGATCTCTTGCATATAGACGTCATGGACGGCCATTTTGTGCCCAATCTGACGGTTGGCCCCTTTATCGTAAAGGCGATCCGGCGTATCACAAAACTTCCGCTTGATACACACCTCATGATAGACGCGCCCGAAAAATACATCGAGAGCTTCGCCAAGGCCGGCTCGGACAACATCACGGTACATGCCGAGGCATGCAACGGAAATTTAGACAAAATCTTGGATCAGATAAAGTCCTATAATATAAGCTGCGGCGTATCTCTGAAACCGGCGTCACCGCTGAGTCTCATCGAAAAACATTTGAATAAAATCGACATGGTGCTTTTGATGACTGTCAATCCCGGCTTTGGAGGTCAGGCGTTTATGCCGGAGGTCATGCCGAAGGTCAGGCAGTTGCGCGCGATCTATGACAAAGATATTGAAGTGGACGGCGGAATTAACAAGGAGACATCCAGGGAAGCCGTGAATGCGGGGGCCAATGTGTTGGTCGCCGGCACCGCCGTTTTTGGCAAACCGGATGCAAAACAAGCAATATTAGATTTGAGGGGTTAGAGAACTATGTCCGTGATTAAATTCGGTACCGATGGCTGGCGCGCGTTGATGGATAAAGATTTCACGTTTGAAAACGTGGAATTGGTGGCACAGGCATTTTGTGATTATATGAACCGACTGAGCAAGGAAAAGTCATGGAACCGCCGTCCGCGCATCGTCGTGGGGTATGATTACCGCAAAAATTCGGAAAACTTTGCCAAGACATTTTCGGAGATACTGATCGCCAACGATATCGACGTGCTGCTCGCGGCCGAACCCTGCCCGACCCCCGCCGTGAGTTTTTATATAGTCAAAGACCGCTATGATGCAGGCATAATCTTAACGGCGAGCCACAACCCCGCCGGCTATAACGGAATTAAAATCAAAAACGATTTCGGCGGTTCGGCCGAAAAATCAATCACCGATGCGGTTGAAGCGCTGATCGGCAATAACCCCGTAAAAAAGAAATCTTACGGCAAAGATAATCCGAAGATTGAGAATCTAAACGTCCGCTACCTCGAATTTTTGAAGAGCTACGTCAATATCGGTGTGATCAAATCATCGCCTTACCGCATTCTCGTCGATTCCATGCACGGCGTCGGCGGAAAACACATTGAAAACATCTTGTCGGGGGGACTGATCAAGGTTACGACGGTGCGCAGTGAGCGAGACATTCATTTCGGCGGAGTGGCTCCCGAGCCCATCCCCACGCATCTGGCGTTCTCTATGGAAAAGATGAAAACGGGGCCTTACGATCTCTGCGTGGTGACAGACGGCGATGCGGACCGGGTGGGCGCCATTCGTCCCGGAGGAGAATTCATCTCTCCGGGCATTATCCTGACATTGATCATGCTCCATTTTGTGCAGGATCTGAAACGGACAGGCAGCGTTGTGACCACCATTTCTAACACCGCGCTGATCTACAAAGCCGCGCGAAAGCTGGGTCTCAAGACGCACGAAACGCCGGTGGGATTTAAATACGTATGCGAGATCATGCGGCGAGAAGACGTGTTGATCGGCGGAGAAGAATCAGGCGGAATCGGATTCCAAAATTATTTATATGAGCGAGACGGAATGTTATCGGGACTGCTCCTGATGGAAATGATGGCGATGCGCAAACAAAGTTTTGAAGACATTCTGAAGCAGGTCGAGAAGGAGTACGGCAAGCTTTATTACGTGCGCAGCGATATCAATTATCCCAACGAGCTAAAGCCCCGCCTATTCGACTTCCTCAAAAACGAAACACCCAAAGAGCTGTTGGGTCACAAGGTTAAAGAGGTGAAGGCGCAGGACGGAGTTAAATTCATCCTTGGCGACGACAGCTGGCTTCTATTCCGCTTGTCCGGCACGGAACCTATTTTACGCATCTACTCGGAAGCCACTTCCCAAGACCTCGCGTCGAGCCTTGTACGGTTCGGCAAGGAGCTCGCCTTGGGCCTGCCCGTTAAATGAAACTCGAAAATATAAGAAATTTTTGCATCATCGCCCACATCGACCACGGGAAGTCTACGCTGGCCGACCGTATTCTCGAACACACCGGCGTTATAGACAGCCGCACGTTTCATAATCAAATGCTCGACGACATGGCTCTCGAGCAAGAGCGCGGCATCACCATCAAGGCGAGCGCGGTTAAAATCAACTACAAAGCCAAAGACGGTAAATCCTACGTATTGAATCTTATTGATACACCGGGGCACGTGGATTTTACATTTGAAGTTTCCAAGAGTCTTAGAGCTTGCGAGGGGGCACTTCTTGTCGTCGACGCCTCCCAAGGCGTCGAGGCACAGACGGTGGCGAACTTGTATTTGGCCATGGAGCATGACCTGGAAATCATTCCGGTCATCAATAAAATTGATTTGCCGCACGCCGATCCGGACAAAGTCAAAAAGCAGATTCAGCAGACTTTGGGCATCGACGAAACAAAGGTTATACTCGCCAGCGCCAAACAGGGCATAGGCATTAACGAAATTCTGGAAAGCGTCATTAAAAATATCCCGGCGCCGGAAGGTGAGGCCGATGAGCCGCTGCAGGCCCTTATTTTTGATTCAAACTTTGACGCGTACCAGGGTGTTATTATTTATGTGAGACTTTTTAATGGCAGCCTCAGAAAAGGCATGAACATTAAAATGATGAGCTCCAATCGGACGTACCAAATACTCGAAGTGGGCGTGCTGTCTCCTAAGCCCGTGAAATGTGAGGAGCTGAAAACGGGCGAGGTTGGATACATTACCTGCAATATCCGTACGGCAAAGGATGTTGAAAACGGGGACACCATCACCGATGCGGTTAATCCGGCCGCCGAAGCACTGCCTGGTTACAAAAAAATCCGGCCCATGGTGTTCGCGGGTATTTATCCGGTGAATGCCGCAGATTTTCAATCACTCAAAGACGCCATGGAAAAGCTGCAGCTTAGCGATTCTTCGTTCGTATTTGAGATCGAAAGCTCTGCGTCGGTGGGCTTTGGTTTCCGCTGTGGTTTCCTGGGTCTTCTGCATATGGAGATAGTCCAGGAGAGACTTGAGCGCGAATACGACATGAACATAGTTGTCACAACACCGTCCGTCGTATTCAAAATAAAGAAAACGACCGGCGAGATCCTTGAAATTGAAAACCCTTCAAAAATGCCCAATCCTTCTCAGATAGAATCCATCATGGAGCCCTTCGTTGAAGCCAGCGTGATGATTCCCACGAATGCGATGGGCGCCATTCTCGAGCTTTGCGAGCAGCGTCGAGGCACTTATAAGGCAACCGAGTATGTGAGTGATGAGCGCGTTAGAATCATCTATGAATTTCCTTTAGCTGAAATCATCGTGGATTTCAATGACCGTATCAAATCGATTTCCAAGGGATACGGCTCGATGGATTATGAGCTGAAGGGCCATAAAGACAGCGATCTCGTAAAGCTCGACATCCTAATCAATAACGAGCCTTGCGATGCTTTTAGTTCAATCGTTCACAGAGATAAAGCGCAGCACAAGGGCAAGTCGCTATGTGAAAGGCTCAAAGAGCTTATCCCTCGTCAGATGTTCGAAGTGGCCATTCAGGCGGCAATCGGTGGTAAAATTATTGCACGTGAAACGGTGAGACCCATGGGCAAGAACGTCACAGCCAAGTGCTACGGCGGCGATATCACGCGCAAGCGTAAGCTTTGGGAGAAACAAAAAGAAGGCAAGAAGCGCATGAAGCAGTTTGGTAAGGTTGAAATTCCTCAAGAAGCGTTCCTCGCGGCTCTGAAGGTGGACTAGTGGATTTAAAAGCCTACTTTAAAAAAGACGTCGTTTTGCGTGAACTCAGAGAATGGGCATGGTCCATTGCGATCGCGGTGCTTTTGACGCTAGTCATCAAAACGTATGTGATTCAGGCGTTCGAGATTCCGTCCGGCTCTATGCGACCCACGCTCCTGGAAGGGGACAAATTATTCGTCAATAAATATGTCTATCGTTTTAACGAGCCCGAGCGAGGCGATATCATTGTATTCAAGTATCCCGAGGACCCCAAAAAGAATTTTATCAAGCGGTTGGTGGCGGAGGGCGGTGAGACCGTTGAGATTCGCGCCAACAGGATCTACGTGAACGGGTCTCCGCTCGAAGGACCTTTCGCCAGATTTGCCTACTATAACCATGGGCCCTACGGAGATCCTTCGCAGA
>CAYUTV010000103.1:0-1971 GCA_964447745.1 uncultured Planctomycetia bacterium
ATACTCCCCTGGTTTTCGATAAAAAAGAGAAGGATTTTGCGGTGAATATTCGATTTGAGAATTTCTTTGGTCTTATCGCTTTTTTTCATTGGCTTCATTTTTTAAAAAATGACCGAACCCGAAGCGGCTGATGATTCGAAGGAAAACCTCGACGATCTTGGGATCGAATTGTGTGCCGCTATTTTTTGAGATTTCGTCCACGGCTTCTTTAAGGGAAGATCGGTCCCGATACGGCCGCCCGATAATGATCGCCTCAAACGCATTGAGAACCGAGAGGATTCTCGCGCCGATGGGTATCTTTTCGCCTTTAAGGCCTTTCGGATATCCGGTACCGTCGTACTTCTCCCGGGAATACAAAATGATCGGAACCACGGATTTCAAACTCTCGAACGACTGGACAACCTTTGCGCCCTTGATAGGATGTTCACGAATCAACCGGTACTCCTCGCCCGTAAGCTTGGTGGGTTTGCGCAGGATCTCATCGGGAATGCCTAGTTTCGCGGTATCCTTTAACAGCGTGGCATAGTGAAGTGCTTGCGTGTCTTCTTCGCTCAAACGAAGCTCTTCGGCTATTTTTAAAGCCAGCTCCAGCATCGCCTGCGGGGACGGCGCATTGTCAGGCAAGCGTGTGCCCAGGATCACTGCCAATGACTGAATCGTTCCCAGGGTTACCTTTTTTTGCTCTTCGTAAAGCTGGGCATTCTTTATCGCGATCACTGCTTCCTCGGCGAGTGTCGTGAGGATCTCCTGGTCAAAGTAAGTGAACGGAGAATTGTCCTTCTTCAATGATACGGTCATGACGCCGATCACGTCGTCGTCAATCAAAGGAATGCTGATAAATTTTTTCCTCAGAACCGTTCCGGCCGTTTGAGCGACCCTGCCCTCAATCCCGGTTCCGAACGGGAGCTTCTTCTCCTTGATCCGGCCCTTCGGATATCCGACGAGAGCTTTGCAAATAAGAAACTTTTTCTTTCGTGATTGATTCAATTGGAGAGCATCGTCGAAACTCTTCCTCGACTTATCGATGCCGTCCACCAACAGGATCATGCAGCGGTTTGCACGCAACACCTGAGCTGTCAGATGCGCAAGACGCGAAACCAGCTCGTCCAGATTCAGAGTGGAATTGATGATGCGGTGCACGGTATGGACCGTGGACAACGCGATCGCGCGAGGACGTATCGTGGCTGACAGGCGCTCCAACTCTTCTGACTTTGCGCAGTTATCGAGCACCACTTGGAGGTACCCGGTCAAAAGGTTGCATGTTTCCTGAGGCATGTTTTTTCGAACGTCACTGAGACACAGGTATCCGATATTTTTATCCGAGGCGATCAGTGGTACGCAAAAATGTCTCATCCCTCCCGCGATAAAAAGAAAGGGTCGTTTTTCCTTGAAGCGTTTTTTTAGAACGGAGTATATCTGAGCGGAGTGGCGAAAACGCTTAACGCGCGGGTCATTCCATATTTCATAGGAGGATTGAATGAATTTATGCAGCAGTTTCGCATTGCCGTTGGGCCGAAAACTCACCCACCAAACCGGTTGGCCTAATTGCGAGTCAAATGAGACTCTGAGCTTCCTCAAATTCTCATGCTTGACGAATTTATTGAAGATCTCTTTTTCGTTAGCTAAGTTGCTTTTGACCATCGGGATATTATAGCCCTAGACCTTCTCAAACGGTTCAAAGAATTTTTTGTATTCATCCTGAGCGTAACGGTCCGTCATCCCCGCGATGTAATCACAAACCACGCGGTGAACCCCCTCTTTTTTGAGACGTTTTTGCGCTCCGGGCGGCAGCTGTTCCGGCCGCGACACGTACACCTGAAACAGGGCCTTGATAAATCGCCTGGCCTTGTCGGTCATGCGTACCACTCGATAATGCCTGTAGAGCTTTTCTTTGAGAAAATCCCGCAGCTCTTCCCGCTTCTTTGAGAGGCCGGGGCTGAACCCGATAAGGAATTTCTTTAACCGCATCGC
>CAYUTV010000103.1:2071-4364 GCA_964447745.1 uncultured Planctomycetia bacterium
GATTCGAGGGACGGCGATTCAAAGGAGTGAAAAGGCCCCATCCCTCTCTTTTCCGCCTCTCGAACAAGCTCCGGATGCTTGAATAAGCCGACGCGCGACTCATAAGTAAGGTTCAATCCGCGAAAATCGGGGTATCGGTTTTCCAGATGGTCCACTACTCTCAGACTCTGGAGATTATGATCAAAGCCCCCGTAATCTTTCATCAACAGGCGAAGCTCGTCTTCCCCGGCGTGTCCGAAGGGGGTATGACCGAGATCGTGGGCAAGAGTGATCGTTTCCACGAGATCGGAGTTCAGCCGTAAAACGCGTGCGATTACACGCGATATCTGGCTCGCCTCCAGCGTATGCGTCAAGCGGGTCCGATAATAATCCCCCTCATGATTCACAAAAACCTGTGTTTTGTATTCCAACCGCCTAAAGGCCGTGCTGTGAATAATCCGATCCCGGTCGCGCTGGAAGGCGGTCCGGTAAACGGATTCCTTTTCGCGATGAACCCGGCCTTTGGACTGTGCACTTTTGTGAGCGTACGGCGCCAAGGCCTTAAATTCTTCCTTCTCAAAATACCGTCGGTCAACGAGAGGCAGCGCTTTAGCCATCGGCAAGCCTTTGACGCATGGACTCAAGAGACTCGGAAATAACTTTGTCCTGTGTCAACACAGGCATGAAATTGGTATCTCCCTCCCAACGCGGAACGACATGCAGATGAAGATGCCCCGCATATCCCGCCCCGGCGGCCTTGCCGATATTGAACCCCACATTAAAACCATCCGGCTGCACAAGGCGCGTCAGGCGCTTAATGCTCGCCTTTGCCATATCGTGAAGTTCGGTCCATTCAGCCGCCGTAAACTGCGTCAAATTTGCAATGTGTCTATACGGCGCTATCATGAGATGTCCGTTGTTATAAGGATAAAGATTCAGCATCGAATACACGAGACGTCCGCGCTTCACAATGAGATTCTTGGCATCCTGAGATGCTCTGGGCTTTGAACAGAAAATACACCCCTTTGGTTTTGGGTGAGATAAGAATTTGCGGCGCCACGGCGCCCAAATCCGCCTCAATTCATTATTCTTGGGTTTTGGCCGGGAGCTGGACGGAGGGGATGATCGGCGACTTGCCATAGATGTCCAAAAGCATATTGATTCTCGACAGGCCCAGCGTCAGAACCTTCTTTTCCTTCGCCAACAATTTACCGGTGTCGTCGAGCCCGTTCAGCGCGATCAAAACGCGCGTCGACGAGCCTTCTTGGGGGCTGCGAACAAGATCCATGACTTCCTTCTCCGTCGCCTTCTCTTCGACGATCTTGCAGACCCAACAGCGGCCATGGCCTCTGGCGATAATCTCGCGGCTTCCCCCGGTTAAACCGTCCGTTTTCTGAGCGGGCATAAGGTCGGTAAAATGCGGGAGCTGACGCCCTTTTTCTCCGAATTCCACTAACTCGTTACGGAATTCCTTGAGGAGGGACAATACGCGCTCTTCGCTGTCAAGCTTGAGCATTTCGGCGTATTCCGAGATCACGCCCTGGACATGGGCCAAGAAATCACGATCTTTGCCTTCCCCAAACAAGGAGAGCTCCTTCTTCTGATAGACTTCGCGCAACCAAAACTTGAAAATCTTGTCATGAAAACGGTAAAAAACTCCGTTCTTAAGCAATAATTCATGTTCCATGAGTTCCGTGATTTGCTTTGAGACCTCTTTCTGGGAGCGGTTAAGAGCCGCAGCGATGTCTTTGAGCTTGTTGTTGCCTTTCGCGACTTCAATCAGTATCAGAATATGGCTTCCACGTGATTCCGGGCTCGTCCAATTGGCGATCAGCTTGAGAAAATACTGATTGAGAACACCTTGAGATTCAAAAAGTAATTCAAGAAGGGCCTTTGCCACCGTCGCGCGGGACAGCTCCTGCTCCGCAGAAGCTCTCGTGTCTTCTTTTAGGCGACGAACCAAAGTGTTCAGGAAAAACGGCTGGCCATCCGTGAACGCAACGAGAAAATACTTCAAATCGTCCGGCACGCTTATCGGAGCGAGTTTTCTTTGCAGGAATTCAAACGACGTCACAAAATCAAACGGTTCGAGATACACGCGTTCGAAGTTACCGAACAGTAGAGAAAGTTTTTCAGCCAATATTTTCCGGCTCGCGGAGAAAGACGAGCTCGAGAGAACATACATCGTGTCTTTTTGCAGCATGATGCGCTTGCCAAAATCCACGAAAGCGTTCTTAACGCCGAATTCACCGAGACGATGAAACTCATCCAGGATAACGACGCAAACCATGCCGGTCTCTTCTCTCAGACTGGA
>CAYUTV010000104.1:0-1308 GCA_964447745.1 uncultured Planctomycetia bacterium
AGTTCAATATTCTTCCCGTATATCTAAAGTAGGTTGTGGAGGCGACTTTGGCTGGTTCATAATCATCAACATTTTCTTTGTACAACTGGTCAGCTTTCATCGTTATTGTAAATTCAGCCAACTGATCTTCAGAACCATCAAATTTGGTAACGGACCTAACATTGTCTGACGCATCCAAGACGCTATCCATGCCATCTACCGTAATAGACCAACTCAGTATCCGACCTGAGTACTTAAAAAAGGTTGTTGATGCGACTTTGGCGGGATCGTACTGTGTATAATCTGTATGGTAAGTCTGCCCAGCACTCATATTCATCGTCCACAACGCACGCTGGTCTTCCGTACCATCAAATTTTGTAACGGATTGAACAATTTCTTCTGCCGTTAGAGGAAAATTGGCCTTTCCGGAAATTTTAGTTAAATAATCAAGCAATTGGCCGGCTTTATAATGATAAACATCCGTTGACAGCACATCGACATTGATATAAGAATCCGCAAAATTCAAAATAAACTTGGTGTCTTTTCTCATATTATAGGTATGAAGAAGTTTCTGAAATGACGAACCATCATAAGTGGAGTAACTATCTATCACGGTTTGGTCTGTGAGACTACTTTCTTCCCCTTCCACCCGCACCATGTTCAGCAGGTATAACCCTGCCCCATAGTGATAAAATACTGTATTTGAGATAGCCGCATCATTTCTGACAAAATCAATATCCAGTCCATTCACAATAATATTTTGGTTCAATCTCATAGAGTACGTATAAACCAATTTCTCTTGTGGAGTCCCGTCGAATTTTGTATAACTCTGAATTGTATTTAAAGATGAGTAGTTAGATGCGCGCCCACTCAACGTGTAGATTGAATCCAAATTTTGACCAATATATTTATAGATTATGGTCGACTTAATATCAGCGTCGTTGAAATCAGTAAATACACTCTTTAACGCTATATTATTTTTAAAATCATATTTATAAACCAATTTCTTATCGACAGTGCCGTCGTATTGAGTAAAATCCAAAATAATATTACCTGCTTTTGCCGCTGTAATTCCACCTTCAATCAGTCCGAGAAGTCTGAATGAATAATCTAAAAATCCTAAAGCGTTATAGGCATAAATAATTGTGGAAGTAATGTCTTCTTTTAGAATCTGAACCTGTTTAGGTCTTCCTTGTTCATCATAAACAGTAATCGTGATCACATCATTCTCGTCAAACGTGCCATTTTCATATAAAACCGCGCCAGCTCTGAAGGTGTATGTGTAAATCGCTTTCTCGGATTCATCGTAGGCGGTATAGCTTAAGATCA
>CAYUTV010000104.1:1408-4341 GCA_964447745.1 uncultured Planctomycetia bacterium
CCGCACCGGCAATAAGTTCGGTGTGGTAGCCGTCCAAGACAAAGGTTTCTTTGAGTTTGCCGTTTGTTCTGTAGCCGTAAACAGTGGACGAGAGAACATCGTTGGGATCAAAGGTTCCGTTCTCACCCAGTACGGCTCCCGGCTTAAAGGTCAACGTGTAGAGAGCTTTCTCGGATTCATCGTAGGCGGTATAGCTTAAGATCACCGCACCGGCAATAAGTTCGGTGTGGTAGCCGTCCAAGACAAAGGTTTCTTTGAGAGGGTTATTACCCGATGAGGAATAAATAAAAATTGTCGAAGATAATACGTCTGCCGGATTAAACGTTCCCCCGTTAATAACGGCACCGGCTTTAAATGATAATGTATAGAGCGCCTTATCATCATCCGATTCGTCATAACGAGTATAGCTCAGTATTCTTGTCCCATCGGTCAGCGTTGTATGCTTGCCTTCAAGAGTATAACTCTCTCGTAAATCATCCCCTGTACTAAAAAATACAGTCGAATAAATTATATTTTCGTCCCTGAAGTTTCCGTTTTCATCGAGAGTGGAACCGGCTTTAAATGTGAAGCTGTAAAGAGGATTGTTGTCATTTGTCTCGTCCAACTTGGTATAGCTGACGATCTCAGCACCCGCGCTTAGTTGGGTGTGTTCGCCTTTTAAACGATAAGAACCACTTTGCTTGTCACCGTTGTACTGGTAAATAACACTCTCTTCAACGCGTATTCCGGAAGGATCATAAAAATGTGTGTAGAGCGCTTTCTCACTTCCTTCCGCTCCACCGAAAATGGTCCGGCTTCTTAAAATTCCCCCTTGGCTGATAGCCGCTTCTAACGCCTCGCGATCATTTAAGTCGCCGCTAAAATTAACCAGAAAGTATGTCCGTGTCTCCTTGAGCGAACCGTCTCCGTTATAGTCATAAATTTCTGCAATTTTAAACTGATCGGAGCCCGCATCAAATGATAAGAAAATATGCGATATGCGTTTGTCATCCGCGCTTCCCTCAAAAAATGTATGGCTTCTAACAGAATCTTCATCAATATTTACTTTATTCAAATCAACAAAACCGGCCAGTATGTCTTTGCCGTTATCAGTTTTAAAACGTTCGATCAGCGGCAAATACGGAGCTATATCAGTGCCTCTCGTGTTGTATTGCGTGATCGAAGTCTGCGCTTTGTCCGTATATTCGTAAAAATTTATCGCATTCGGATTTCCCAACTTATTGATGTCTTCAAAAGTGAATTCGGGCAAGCGACCATCAAACGGCAGGTTATCAAGAAGACTGGAATCAAATTCACCACCACCCCCGCGGCGACGCTCCTCATCCTCGAGAAAGGGTTTGCGCCTTCTCAATCGCTCCGTGAAGTCCTGCTCCAAGGATCTATTGAGATCCGTGAGCTCTTGTCTTTGATTGATGAAATCTTCGTGCTTTTGCTGTTGTTCGAGAAGATAGCGGGGAAGGAACTTACTTTCTTTTTCTTTGTCGCGGCGAAGCTGGAAGGAGGAGGTATCGGCCGCCCAAAGGAAGTCTTGGCCTAAAAAAGAGAAGATGACTAAGACTGAAATAATCTTTGTCGTTAGATTAAAACGAGATTTGTATTTTTCGTTTTCTTCCACGTTGCCCTTATCCCAAAATGGTTACACAAAACCAAATTCACCAAATTAAAAAAAGTTCATAAATCCTTTTTTTATCTGGCTTAATAATGGGCGAAACTTTGTAACTCTATTATGGCTTATACAATTATGGCATTTTTTACTGCTTTTATCAATCTACTATATATATGGAAAACTAAATTTTGTTTATTTAAAAAAGGCAAATATTAAGAGACAAAAAAGATAAATATTTAGGAACATTCTGCCATTAGTACGAGAAAAAAGGATGAACATTAACTAAATTATTGGTTAAATCCCGGAGAATCAGGTACTACCACTCGCTTAACTCCCATTTTTCTCTTAAAATAGCTCAAAATATCTTTCGAGATAACGTAGAAAGCCGGTGTCACCATTAGGGTTAGGATAGTGGAGCTAACAACACCCCCAATAACAGTCATAGCCAAGGGAGCCCAAAGGTTGGCGCCTTCACTGCGATCGATAGCCATGGGGATCAACCCCAGAACGGTACAAAACATTGTCATCAGAATGGGTCGAAGCCGGTCCTTGTTGGCCAAGACGGCAGCACGTATAGGCGACAGCCTGCGTTTCTGCTCGTAGTAGTTAATTCGGTCCACCAACATAATGGAGTGATTCACCACAATACCGGCCAACATCATCATACCTAATTGGGCACCGACGCTAACTGTCTTTGGGCCAAAATACAGCACCAGAACCGTACCGACCAATGCCAGCGGAACGGCCGCCATAATCAAGAATGGTTGATAGAACGATTCAAATAGCGAGGCGAGCACCAGGTATACGAGGATAAAAACTGCCCACTTCATAAGTGTGAGCTGTTTGTCTGTCTTTACCAACGTGGGGTATTCGCCGCCGATACGGTAAAAGTAATTCTCAGGAAACGGGATATCCTTCAGCTGTTGCTCTACCAAAACAGCGACTTTGCTCAGAGGGACTTTGCCGATATTGGCGCTAACCTGCACCATGCGATTTCTGTCTTTACGCCATATCTCGCTGGGCCCCAGGCCGAACTTGAAATCTGAGACCTGACTCAGCAGGACATTCTCACCTTCCTTCGACGTTAAAATTAAGTGGTGTAAATCTTTAAAGGTTTTTCTGTATTTCTCGTCCAACCGTGAGATTGTTTCAATTTCGCGTCCTTCTGTGTGGTAGGTAGTCGCCCGAAAACCGCGCATCTGTCCGTGCACCTGATTGGCGGCATCCGAGACGGTGAGTTCGTTCAGACCGGAGATCTTCTTATTCACCAACACCTGCATTTCAGGGCGGCCTTCACGCATGCGGATCTTGGTGTCAGTGAGACCCT
>CAYUTV010000105.1:0-4337 GCA_964447745.1 uncultured Planctomycetia bacterium
GCACTATAAACACTGAGCAATCCAATGATAAAAATGATGACCGGCAAAATAAAAAGCGTTCTATCCAAATCCCGGTAGCGAACTTTTTTCCGTATCATGTGAGATATCCCGCGCTTTTTAGCCATGTCCAGATATCATGCGCGATTGATGCCGCCGCCACCCCTCCCCGCCCGCCGTGCTCAACGAATACCACCATTGCGATCCGAGGTTTGTCGGAAGGCGCGTATCCGGTAAACCAGGCATGATTTTTATTTTGCCCGGACTGCGCCGTTCCCGTTTTTCCCGCAACATGCAGTCCTTCGGCGCCGCCCAAACGTCCCGTTCCCGAATCTGACTGCACCACGTCCTCAAGACCTCGCTTCACCGCATTCCAGTAGCCGGTGTCGATGTTAATTTGCTTCGTGTGGGTCGAGCCCATGTTCTGCGTCTCAATCCTGGCCAATAAATGCGGTTTATAAATTCTGCCGTTTGTCGCCGTTGTGGCGATCATGCTAAGGGCCTGCGCCGGAGTCATTTGAAGATACCCTTGACCGATGGACAAATTCACCGTGTCGCCGTTATACCAGGTCTGCCCCAAAACACTTTTTTTCCATTCTTTTGTCGGCGCCAGACCTTTTCTCTCCCCGGGCAGGTCAATGCCGGTAGCGCGTCCCAGGTGAAAAGATTTGGCCATCTCCATCACGGCTTCGGCCCCGCTCGCCAGCGAACTGTGAAAGAAGTAGACATTGCAGGAGTGCGCGAATGCCTGAGCGAGTGTCTGAGGCCCGTGCCCTCCCTCTTTCCAACAATTGAATACCTTGCCGCCAAGAGACAAGGAGCCGCCGCAATTAAACACAGAATGCACGGAGATTTTGCCGGTAGTGAGCGCCGCCAACGCGGTCACGATCTTAAAAATAGAGCCGGGCGGGTATTGCCCCTGAACGCCGCGGTTGAGCATGGGTGCCATAGGATCCGTAAAATATTTTCCGACTGATTTGCGGCCCGCTCGCGTTGAAAAAAGATTCGGATCAAAGGAGGGCGAACTGTTGAGCGACAGAATCCCTCCGTCCGCCAAATCCATGACGATCACGGCGGCCTTTTCATTGACGAGCAGCTGATGAACATGGGCCTGCAATTTAGCGTCTACCGTTAATCCCAGGTCCTTGCCCTTTTGCGGTTCCTGAACGCCCAGCATGCGCCGTACCCTGCCGCGGCTGTCGACTTCAATCTGCCGGCCTCCCGCCTCACCGCGCAGATAACTCTCAAAATACTTTTCAAGTCCGTCACGGCCCACCCAGTCGGAAACCCGGTATCCAAAACCGGCGAGCGTTTCAAACTCCTCCTCGGTCAAAGGCGCGCAGTATCCTGTCACGTGCGCGGCCGCGTCCGCGTACGGATACACGCGTTGCGGTCGTGTTTCGATGACGATACCGGGAAGAACATCGAGCTGCTCTTCAATGGCCATCGCCGCCTGACCGCTGATGTCCTCCGCCAACACGACCGTATTAAAAGCGCCTGCTTTTTGCTTTTTGAAATTCGCCTCTATGCTCTCGGGAGAAACGTTCAGAATCGGCCCCAGCGCTTCGGCGTTTTGACGGATGAATTTCTTGGCTTCGCGATAAACAGCCGAACAATTGTAGCTCAATCGACTCGTCGCCAAGGCCTCCCCGTTCCGGTCAAGAATGTCACCGCGCGCGCCCTCCAGGTAAAAGATTCGAAGACGATTCTTTTCCGACAGTGAGCGGTAATAATCGCCTTTCAAAATCTGCATGCGCACAAGATTCAGAAGCAGAATCAGAAAGAAAAACAAAAGCACCAGGGACAGCCGCGAAGCCCTGACCTGATACTTCATCGGCGAACCTGCGGGCGCGCTTTCACGCGGCGGGGTGAAGAGGATCGCGTAACACTGCGGAGAAATGCGAAGAGAAACGGTGACAGAAACAAGGTCAGGAAGAAACTTGAGACGTCCCACGCCTCCTTTAGCACGGACCAATAAACGGGCCGCCCGTACAAATGACGGAACAAAATCAGATTGCAGAGCTGAATCATGAAATTCATGGCTGTCGGTACAAAAAGTTGCGTGACCAACCCGTCACGAAAAAGGATGTTCGAGAAAAATCCGCAAAACGCTCCGGCCGAGGCGAAAACGACCATTTCATATCCCAGAGGGCCCGTACCGAGCAGATCCAAAAGAAATCCGGCCAAGGCACCCGTGAGCAAACCGACCATGGGACCTCCGCTCAGCGCGAAGAAAATGATGCCGATCAACACCAACGGCGGCGTTTGGTCAAAAAAGATGGGTTGAGCCGCGATTTGCAAAAAGAAAAGTACGGAAATCCATAGAAAAGCGGTTTTGAGGTGCACGGTCACTCCACAACGGCGATTTCTTCGAGACGCGTCAAATCAACGAAGGGCTCCACAAATGCGACCTGATATATCTCTCCGGCCTCGCGCCAAACCTTTTTGATGACGCCCACACGCAAACCCTTCGGAAAGAAGGAATTGAAACCCGCCGTCTCAACGACATCACCCGGTTTCACATCGGCGTCGAGAGAAAGATATTTCATCTTGCAGTCCCCCGAAGCCGTTCCAAAAAGAATTCCCTGCTGCCGGTTGCGCTGAACCATCACGCCGATTTTAGAGTTGGCATCCGTAATCAAACGAATCTTGCTCATGGACGGGCCTACCTCCACCACTTTGCCGATAAGCGCGAGGTCTGCGACGGCCAATTTATTAATACGAATACCTTCCTTGGATCCTTTGTCGACGAGAAGCATTTTACTCCACGCCAGCGGCGCGTTGATCAAAACGCGTGCGTGCACCACCTTGCGAATCTCGGAGGGCAACGAGGATTTTAAACCCACCAATGCCGTAAGCCGTTTATTCTCCGACACCACCTCCTCCATACGGAAGCGGTCAAAACTGTTTTTGGCGAGCTGTTTCTTCAAAACCCTGTTTTCCTGCGCATTCTTTCGAAAAGACAACAAGTCGCGAATAAACGTACCCGCACCATTAGAGAATTCAAAAGGTGGTTTAAGAAAAGAGTAAACGGCGGTTTTTATTTGGAGATTTGTAGAGACAGGAATCGCGCCGACCAGGAAACAAATAAAACCAATGGCAAGAAAAGCGCGAGAAGGTTTCAACACATTTTGACGGGAGTTGCTGGAACGTTAGGTTTCTATCGTCCGATTCGCCGAAACGGTAACCCGTTTCAGGTAATTCAACTCGCTTAAAATTTTGCCCGTTCCGGTGGCCACCGCGATGAGCGGGTTTTCGGCAACGTGCACGGGCAATCCGGTTTCTTCTGAAATCAGTTTATCCAATCCACGAAGCATCGAACTACCGCCTGCCATCACAATACCCCGGTCGATCAGATCGGCGCAAAGCTCAGGAGGCGTTCTCTCCAACGTCACACGGACCGCTTCAATGATATGCTGCACCGGCTCCGCCAACGCTTCACGAATTTCCTCGGAAGTGACGGAAACCGTTTTTGGCAAGCCGGAGACTAGATCGCGTCCGCGAATTTCCATCGAAAGTTCTTCGTCCAGCGGATAAGCAGATCCGATCTTAATTTTTATTTCTTCCGCCGTGCGTTCACCGATCATAAGATTATAAGTCTTTTTCACGTGCTCAACGATCGCGCCATCCATTTCATCGCCGCCAATACGGATGCTTCGCGAAAAAACAACGCCGGCCAGCGAAATAACAGCCATTTCACTGGTACCACCGCCGATATCGATGATCATGCTGCCCGCCGGTTCCTGAATCGGCAAACCAACGCCGATTGCGGCAGCCATCGGTTCTTCGACCAAATAAACTTCACGGGCGCCCGCATGCAGCGCGGAGTCACGCACCGCGCGTTTTTCAACCTCGGTAATTCCCGATGGAATGGCGATAACCATACGGGGCCGCACGAAACGCTTGCGATTATGAACCTTGTTGATGAAATAACGGAGCATGCTCTCCGTGATTTCGAAATCTGCGATAACGCCGTCTTTCATGGGCCGAATGGCGACGATGGAACCGGGAGTTCTGCCCAGCATACGTTTGGCTTCATCGCCCACGGCGAGCACTTCACTGGTGCCTTTGCGGATGGCGACAACGGAAGGTTCGCAGAGAACGATGCCCTGCCCTTTGACGTTGACGAGAGTGTTGGCTGTTCCAAGATCGATCCCCATGTCATTGGAGAAAAATCCCAGGAACCAATTCGTAAATTTCTTAAATGAATCAAAAAAACTGTTCAAAAAAAAGCTCTGCTTAAAGGGGTTGATTGTTATCGGTTAGCCAATCAGAACGGTTCATTATAACAACGGTCTTATGGGGTGTCAACCAAGGGTATAGCGGCCCCCGGCCTGCTT
>CAYUTV010000106.1:0-4312 GCA_964447745.1 uncultured Planctomycetia bacterium
TTGTCTTCTTGGTAAACGGGCTCTGATCGCTCTCGACGCGAAGATCCACATATTTACAGACAAATTTCAGCGAGGCATTTCTCAGCATGGCCCCGGGCAGAAGACCCGCTTCGAGGAGGATCTGAAAACCGTTGCAAATACCGATCACGAACTTTCCTTTGTCGGCATGCTTCTGGACACTGTTCATCACGGGGGAAAAACGGGCGATAGCACCCGTTCGCAGATAGTCGCCGTAGCTGAATCCGCCCGGCAGAACGATGCAGTCATATTTGGAGACATCGCTCTCTTTATGCCAAACAAATTCCGTGTCCTGATGCATCACGTTTTTTAAAACGTGATAGCAGTCATAATCACAATTGGAACCCGGAAAAACAACAACGCCGAATTTCATGGAATCCTTAATTGAGCTCGAAGCGATACTCTTCTATCACCGTGTTCGCCAGGAGCTTCTCGCACATGGTGCGCACTTTTTGCTCGGCCTGAGCCTTATCGATCGCGCCTAATTCTAATTCAATGTACTTGCCCATCCGCACATCCTTCACCTCGGGAAAACCCATGGTGCCCAATGCGTGCTGAACGGTTTTACCTTGCGGATCTAACACCGATTTCTTGAGCGTGACGTATACTTTCGCCTTCATTTTTTGAGCACCCTTTTGAAAACCGTATTCACGTGTTTAAGATGATAATCCAGGTTGAACAACGCCATGAATTCCGACCGGCCGAAACGGCCGCTGACCTCAGAGTCCTCCCAGAGAACGTCCTTGAGATTCAATGACTTGTCTTTCCAGACGGCCAGACTGTATTTCTGAACGATTTTATAGGCGGCTTCGCGTGACAACCCTTTGTCAATGAGCGCCAAAAGAACGCGCTGGGAGAAAATCAGTCCGCGCGTCTTCCAAATATTATCCATCATGTTCTCAGGATAAACGTGCATGCCTTTGATGACGCTGTGCATTTCGCTGAGCATGAAATGAGCGAGAATGAACGAATCCGGAAAGATGACGCGCTCCACGGAAGAATGCGTGATGTCGCGCTCATGCCAGAGAGCGATGTTCTCGAGAGCGGCCATCGCGTTGCCGCGCAAAATTCTGGCCAACCCCGCGATGCGTTCGCAGTTCACGGGATTGCGCTTATGCGGCATCGCACTCGATCCCGTTTGTCCTTCGGAGAACGGTTCTTCCAGTTCCAATGTTTCCGTCTTCTGCAAATGCCGGATTTCCGTCGCGAGTTTTTCGAGCGAGCCGCCGAACACAGCCAACGCCGTCATCACCTCCGCGTGACGGTCCCGCTGTAATATCTGAGTCGACACGGGTGCTACTTTTAAATTCAGGATCTTGAGCGTTTTGGCTTCCACGTGCGGATCGATGTTGGCGTAGGTTCCCACGGCGCCGGAGATTTTACCTACGCTGATGTTTTCACGCGCCACCTGAAGACGCAGGAGATTGCGGCGAAATTCATCATAAAAAAGAAGCAATTTAAGACCTAGCGTGACGGGTTCGGCGTGAACGCCGTGCGAGCGCCCCATCATGGGGGTATTCTGGTAGCGAAGGGCCTGTTTCTTGAGAAGATCGATGAATTCCTGAACGTGCACGATCACCAGATCCAGGGCTTCGCGAATTTGAAGACTCAGAGCCGTGTCCAAGACGTCGCTTGAGGTCAATCCTTTATGAATGAAACGGGCTTCAGGCCCTACGGTTAAACCGACACTTTTAAGAAAGGCAGTGACGTCGTGCTTTGTAACTCGTTCAAATTCATGGATTTGCGAAACTTTGAAGGAAGCTTTCTTGCGGATCTTGACGGCGGCTTGCTTCGGGATCAGGTTGAGCTCCGCCATAGCCTCGCAGGCGGCAATTTCGACGTCCAACATGACTTTGAACCGATTTTCTTCGGTCCAAATTTTGCCCATTTCAGGCAAAGTGTAACGGTTAATCAACCCTGTCTCCGAACGATATAACAGTTTGAAAGAAGGGCTATTATATCAGATTCCTCCTCGAAAAGTAGCAAATTCCACAGAGAACAATCCCGTTAGCCTTAGCAGGTATTGCCTCAAGCTAACCTGCGCTTGATTTGCGGGGGATCAGAAACCGCTGTACTAAGCTCTGACAATTCGTTGTCTCACTGGCACATCCCGGCCCCTGGACCTTCTTATATACGCTCCGGTTTATACGCTTGAGGCAACACCTGCGCGGCTTGTCCAAGGACTCTTCCAAAATGATTATCAGTAGGCCGCAGGCCCTTGCCTACGGCACCTGCGCTTCAATCTTGACGGATTGAAGCTGCGCAAAAACGACCGTAGGTTGAGTGCGCTGTACACTAGCGGCGGGTGGCGAGCTTTGCCCCTGCGGGACGTTCGGGAGGCCTTGCGGCCACGGTGTCCGCCGTTAGGCGGACGAGCAAGGCCGGACGAAGGAGCGAGATTTTCCTCGGCGGGGAAAA
This sequence comes from uncultured Planctomycetia bacterium, assembly GCA_964447745.1. Taxonomy (GTDB): domain Bacteria; phylum Omnitrophota; class Gorgyraeia; order 2-02-FULL-51-18; family 2-02-FULL-51-18; genus CAYUTV01. The sequence continues at coordinate 2,437 of CAYUTV010000106.1, forward strand.
TCGAGCGGTCCCGCCAGGGGCAATGCGAAGACAGGACCCGCCGCTCTTTGAGAACTTAAACTGGTTCTTGCTGAGTCACGCAGTGAATCGATCCCAGGCCGTAGACCAGAGGAGAGCATTCGATACCAAGAACGCGGCGGCCGGGAAAGAGGTCTTGCAGAATTTTTAGCGCAATCTTGTCATTGCGATGACTGTAGACGGGAACGAGCACCACGCCGTTGGCGATGTAAAAATTGGCGTAACTCGCGGGTAAGCGTTTGTGTTTCGTATCCGAACGCCCGGGTCCTACCACACCCGGCATGGGCAACTCCACGATCGTCAGAGGCCGCCCGTCCTGATCCGTGGCGGATTTCAGAATTTCGAGATTCTCGGCAAGATAATGATGATTTTTGTCTTTTTTGTTGGGTTCCACGGCTGTGACAATCGTTCGTTTGTTTACAAAACGCGTGATGTCGTCCACATGCCCATCGGTGTCATCGGCTTCAATTCCCTCTTTAAGCCAAATGACTTTTCGAACACCCAGATATTCCTGCAAATAATTTTCTAATGAAGTCCGCGTCATGGCTTTATTGCGGTTGGAATTGAGAAGACACTGTTCCGTTGTGAGACAGGTCCCTTCACCGTTCATATCGATGGAGCCGCCTTCCATGATCAGAGGAACGTCAAAGCGCTTCACACGCTTGAGAGAAGAAATTCGGTCGACGACCCCGTTGTCGCGCGCGAGGTCCGCGTATTTGCCTCCCCATCCGTTAAAAATCCATTTCGTGAACGCCTTTTCACGGCCGCGTTTAATAAAGATAGGGCCGTAATCGCGAATCCAAGTGTCCACAGCCGGCACTTCGTGAAAAATCAGATTATTTGTGGGCAAGGATTTTGAGAGAAGTGCGAGCACCTTGGCGGCTGTTTTCTTATCGTGAACAAGAAGATTTACCTTTTCGTTCAGCAAGAGCGCCTGGAGCATCTGCACGTAAATATTTTCAACCTGCTTCAGCCGTTTGCCGGGCCAGGTGATGCGGTTCACGGGCCACGTAAGCCAGGTGGCTGAGTGCGGCGCCCATTCGGCCGGCATTCTGAAATTCAAGCGTGAAGGATACAACGGATTACCGGCTTTTCTGAATGGTTCGCGAAGAAATGGGTCCGTAGGCGTCTATCCTGCGGTCTCTGAAAAAAGGCCATTCACGGCGAGTTTGGTCAACGGCCTTGAGATCACAGTCCACGATCACGATCTCTTCACGCGAATCGCTGGCGCGGTGACAAACGGCGCCGAACGGATCCGCCACGAAGGAAGACCCCCAAAATTTCAAACCGTTCTCGCGTCCGACACGGTTCGTCGCGGCCACGTAAACGCCGTTCGCGATCGCGTGCGATCTCTGAACGGTTTCCCACGCGGAGTGGTATGACTTCGTTTCCTCGGCGCGGTCAGGCTTCCAACCGATCGCCGTCGGATAAAAAAGTATCTGGGCGCCCATGAGTGCCGTGAGACGCGCGGCTTCCGGGAACCATTGGTCCCAGCAGATTAGCGCCCCGATTTTTCCATACTTTGTGTCAAAAACCTTGAAACCCAGATCACCCGGCACGAAATAAAATTTCTCGTAGAATCCGGGATCGTCCGGGATATGCATTTTTCGGTATTTACCCAAAAGCTTGCCGTCGGCGTCGATGACCGCAAGAGAATTGTAATAAACGCCGCTGGTTTCCTTTTCGAAGATGGGTGCAATCACCACGGTCTTTGTCGCACGCGCCACTCCCGCGAGCGTTTTGGTCGTGGGCCCGGGAATGGATTCCGCTAGGTCAAAATTTTTGGAGTCTTCGGAATTACAGAAGTAAACCGTGTTGAAGAGTTCCTGAAGACAAACGATCTTGGCGCCTTTGCCCG
>CAYUTV010000107.1:0-4299 GCA_964447745.1 uncultured Planctomycetia bacterium
ATCTGGTTTAAACGGTAAGACGGCTCAGTGTTTGTTCGCAGAGATTTCGCGGGAGGCTTTATCGCAAGAAATGTAGAATAAAAATTAATGAGATCCTGAGGTTCATGCAAACGAGTTTTCTTCTTCGGAAGAATGCGGGCGCCGTGATCCCCGAAGACCACGATATGACTCTCATCGTAAATGCCCGCTTCCCTTATTTTTTTGAATAACCGCTGAATGTGATCGTGGGTATAAGCGGCTTGTTCGATATACGCGTTGTATCTTATATGGATAGGCACAGACGAACGGGGGGATAGCCATTCCCACGTTTTTTTAGGAGAGCCATTTGCGTGATAAATATAGGGATCATGGGGTGTCAACAAATGCACGACAAATACCGTATCCGTTTTATTGGAAGGAATATCCTCACTGATTTTTTCCAACAGAGGTTCGGTCATCAGAGGACCGCTTGTCAGCTCAATGACGCTTCCCGGATGAATCCTCGCCATAATTTTTTTTAGAAACCGGCTTTTGGAGCTCGCAAAGAAGTTTCTTGTAAAAAAGAACCAGCGATCCGCATCGGTAAAATCGTTTGCTTGCAGGTACTCTCCGGAACGATCGGCGTACGTCACGCGCTTTTGTATGGATTTTTCGAAGCCGTGGCTAAGGTCAAAATAACTGGATTGGTAAATGTTTATCTTATATCCTTCGCGTTTAAATTTTTCAAATAACGCATTCTCGCCGGAATAATTAACTAAACTCTCCTTGGAAAATGCCGTGCTGATACGACCGTTAAAAATACTGAATAGGGACCCTAACGTCTGATGATAGTTAGAATAAGCACAGCCGTATAGATGGAATCCGCCGCTGATATAGTCTGAAATTAGTCTGTCCTTAAAATCCTTGCCCGCCCGATTCCATCCGGCGAGCCCTTCCGGACCCATATGGGAATCCAAAATGATGATAAATATATTAGGTTTCATGGCTGTCGCCGCTACCGGATTCAAATTCTGATCCACTTTGACAGGGGGAGCGGGATTTTTGGCAAACCCGACGAGACTGAAAACAAAAAAAGTAATGGCCATCGACAAAGCTATGGAGGTGATTTTTCTTCGAATGAGGTAACAAAATAACAAAACGGGAATGAAGGTTACCCCTAAAAATATAGTGTCCGTTAAGTCGGCCAGATGAAGGCTTTTTGTGAAAAGATACATTTTCCAACTAAAACCAAAGGTCATGTCAAAAATAATGCCGAAGAGCAGGGGATACGCCACCCAGCTTGCCTTTAGCAGGAGGCATAACGTGAAGATTGATACCATGATCAAAAAGAGAGTAAAAATGAACAAGGGTGTGGAAAATTGAAACCAATGGGTACCGCTTTGCCTTAAGAAATTTACACCGACACCGACACTAAATAAAAACAGAGCAAGAAAGTCGAGACGGAGTGGCCGGAGGGAGTTAAATCTCATTATTCAATAAATAAAGCGCGCGTAGCGTCCCGGGGATAGCAGCTTTGTGGACGATTTTGAAGGATCTCTCGATACATTTTTCGAAGTTTTCCTTTGTGTAATCCCGGAAATTATCATTTTTCTCCTCAAAGAGTTTCTCAGCCATCGGGTCCTCTTTAGGCACAAATTCAATGATGATGTTTCCGGTGAACCGTTCAAAAAATTTTACGAGAGCGGGAATAGGCGCGTTTGTTCTGATTCGAAGATGGTGAAGTAGGGCGAGGGCCAGCGTCATATCGGGGCGGATTCTTCTGAAGATGGAATCGCGCTCAACTCCGTTCCAGCCGATATCCGGTGATGGCGAAGAGAGATCGAGCAGTAGAGGCAGAATGCTTGAATCTCCGCGTTCCTTTGAAGCCAAATAATTCTCATCCACACAATAGGGGTCTGAGTCGATGCATACGCTGTAGATGCCCATTTCACTCGAAATGCGGCTGTATTTGCCGTTATTTCCTCCCAAATCGAGCACAAGACGCGGTTTTTGCGATTCTAGCCACTGAGATACTTGAGAAATTTTAAAATTCTCAGCGTCATCTGAATAATGTTTTTGATCGGAATAATAACGACTCCAGACGGTGCGCTCCTTTTTTGGTCTTAGGGAGCGTACACCCGAGCGCAGTTCTCCCGCCAGCGCTTCCGCCTGTCGCTTCGTAAACAGCGAATTTTTTTTCGCTGGTTTACCCGCGTATTTTTTTTGCGCCAAGGCATGGAGGTGTATGTGTAAAAGATGAGTGATGTTGAACCAGGATCTCCATGGTAGCAAACGGCTGCAGAAATTCAGATCCATTCCGTTTATATCAACCGATAAATAGCGGTTAAAGCTCAATGATCGTCCTGCCATTAACGCTAACGGCGCTAAAAACGATTCGCAGAATTGTTTATAAGCCGTCCAAGGCGCGTTTTCATCCAACTTCTCAAAAGATAGTGTGTCGATGTGGACCGGGTTCGTGCCAATGAATTGAATGTTGTAGGGCGTGGCATCCTTGAGACTCATGCCGTGGCGGAGTGCTAAGGACTGTATGTCGAGTGTCAGGAGTGCCGCATCCTTGAATTGCGTGAAGCTCCACTCATAAGGGTAGCTGATCACGGGTATGTGATCCGGAATAATTATTTTGTAGATCTGGTCGTTGCCGGTCGCATCGGTATCGGATTCTCTGTGCGGTATAATCCAATGTTTTGCGACTAATTCGGAGTAAAGACCTGAGCCGATCAGCAGTTCATAATTATCCTTTCCGAGGAAAGAAATGGCCCGTTTGATACCGCCCTCTGAATTAAAAACAAAACCGGCGGGATCGCGGAATGAAGACGCAAGGTTTGAAATCATGGGATCGATCGTTTGCCCGGGTTTTTACCGGAGGAATTTTTTTTGGAAAAGAAAGATTTGATTTGCGCGAAATAACACCTGATAGTCCAGGCTATTCCAACAAAACCGGCGATAGCAAACTGAAATGCTGTGCTTCCCGAACCGGGATCAACATACATAAAAAGCAGAAAGTCTTTGAGATTCATCAGGTTTTCCACGATTATGAAGTCTATCTTTTTGTTAGTATAGCATAAGGTTTGATAGGCGTTTCTCGTATCTTCCCGACAAAGAAGACAGGCCCCAGGTCTTTGATGCCGAAGGACCAAAGCGGCGGTGAGGAAGGGGTTGAAGCCAGACAAGAAAAAAGGTATTCTATCCATCCAAAGAATGCCAAATTTAGGGCCTGTAGCTCAGTTGGTAGAGCGCCTCGTTCGCAATCCGAAATGAGGATTTTCCCCGATTTGCTTTAATTCACTTATTCTCTTTGGTTGTAAGCACTTGCCGTCTTTTCGATTCATTTCTAGTCACCGTGTTTTTCCTCAATTTACCTTAAAATTATCACAGTTTTATCACACTGAGCAGAGCGCAGGGCGAATGTGACGTCCGTCACAGATTTTTTTCGAATTTTGTTTTATCCTTTACTTGAAATGCAAACCATACAGCTTCAAACAAGCACAGTCTATGGTCCTATTCATTCCAGGCGTTTTGGAATGTCATTAGGGATTAATCTATTGCCAGCGACTCGTAAAATTTGCTCTTTTGACTGCATTTACTGCCAGTATTCCTCTCGCCCTGGCCCGCAGGTTGGTTTCCCTGCTTTTTGTCAAATTGTGGCTTCGGCCGATGAGGCTTTTCGAAAATTATCGAAAGATGGAGTGAAGATAGACTGGATTATGCTCTCGGGTAACGGAGAACCGACGCTTCATCCTGATTTTCCAGAAATTGTAGAACTGCTGCTGTCGCTTAGAAATAATTATTTTTCTTCGGTCCCTATCGGAGTCTTGTCCAATTCGTCTACTTGTTATAAATCTGCCATTAGCCTGGCTTTGTCACAATTGGATGGCCGCTTCATGAAATTGGATGCCGGAAGCGCGGATATGTTTCACGCAATTGATCAGCCATCTTCCACGCTAATGTTGGAAAGTATCGTCCGCGGTCTTAGGCGTCTGCAGCACGTGACCCTGCAAAGCATGTTTATTTCCGGTAGAGTTGACAACACGGGCGACAAAGCTATCGATCATTGGATTGAGACTGTTAAGCGTATCCATCCGGATGAGGTGCAAATCTACACGGTAGACCGGACACCCGTCTATTCCAGTGTTTTGCCTGTAGAGAAGGCAAAACTTCAATGGATATCCGACAGGCTTAAATCAAAGACCCAAATCATATCAACCGTTTATTAAGAGACAAATTGAATAAAAGAAAACAGATTGCCATTATTGGTGCAGGAGTGTCGGGCCTTTCTTGTGCCCTTCGTCTGCAAGAGCTTAATCGGAAACATTCGCTGAA
>CAYUTV010000108.1:0-4214 GCA_964447745.1 uncultured Planctomycetia bacterium
TGTTCGGCAAGCAATGGATCAAGCTTTCGGGGTTTACGCCGGAACAAGTGGCGGCAGGAAAAGCCAAAAATATGAACAAGACCTACACGATGGCGTTTCTGTCGGCCATCGCGATGAGCATGGGTGTTCATTATTTTGTGCAAGCGGTCGGCGCTCTGACGTTTCTTGAAGCGGCCATTGTTAGCACGGTGGCATGGCTCTGTTTTGTATCAACGACCTTGTTTGCGGGCGTTTTGTGGGAATCGAAGCATCCAATGGTGTTCCTGCTTAATTCACTGCATTACCTTGTATCCATGCTGGCGATGAGTGTGATCGCGATGTGGCTGAGCTAAGGAGAGACCGATGAAGAAGCTGTTGTTGGGTGTAATGGTGTTAACATTGTTGGCCGTGAACGGCGACGTATTGGCTGCGGCGACAACGGAGGGGCGCGAAGGTCTTCTACCGCTGGGAGCAGCAGCGCCGGATTTTTCTCTTCCGGATGTGGTTACCGGAAAGACGGTTTCATTGGCTGATTTCAAAGACAAAAAGGCGTTGCTCGTGATTGTGATGTGTAAGCACTGCCCTTTTGTGCAACGGGTGAAAGGAGGTCTCGCCACATTGTCTGCGGACTACAAGAATTCAGATCTGGGCATCGTCTCGGTTAGCGCAAACGACACGGCGGTATATCCCGAGGACGGTCCAGAGGGCCTGAAGCAAATGGTGCTGGAGGAAGGTTTTGAGATGCCCGTGTTATTTGACGAATCGCAAGAATTTTCCAAGCGACTCACGGCCGTTGCGACGCCTGATTTCTTCCTGTTCGACGCCGACAGAAAATTGGTTTATCGCGGACAAATGGACGGGGCGCGGCCGGGCAACGAAGAGCCCGTCACCGGCAAGGATATACGCGCGGCCATTGAGGCTGTTTTGACCGGTACACCCGTCGCGGCTGAACAGAAACCCGCCGTGGGCTGCTCTATCAAATGGAAAAAGGGAAATGAGCCGGCCTATTTTTAAAGTGACGCGAACAGCACCCATAAGGATTTCCTGATGAAAGGTATCGTGTTGGCGGGCGGCAAGGCCACCCGCATGTATCCCGTGACCAAAGTCGTGTGTAAACAGCTTCTGCCCGTTTATGACAAGCCGATGGTTTATTATCCCATCTCGACTCTGTTGTTGGCCGGGATACGCGATATCCTGATCATCTCAACACCGGAAGATATTCATCATTTTCGAAAACTGCTCTCTGACGGACGTGAGCTCGGGGTTCGCTTCTCATACGCGGTACAGGATAAACCGCGAGGTCTGGCGGACGCGTTTCGCGTGGGGGAAGACTTTATCGGCAAAGAGAAGGTTTGCCTCGTGTTGGGGGATAATATTTTCTATGGTCACGGGCTCCCCAAACTATTGCATGAGGCCGCAAGCCAAAAGAGCGGTGCAACGGTTTTCGGTTATGCGGTGAACGACCCGGGGCGTTATGGCGTCATAGAGACGGGCAAGAGCGGCAAACCTAAGGCCATCGTTGAAAAACCCAAGAATCCCAAGAGCCGTTGGGCGGTGACAGGTCTTTATTTTTATGATAATCAGGTGATTAAAATCGCCAAATCCGTAAAACCTTCCGCACGCGGCGAACTCGAGATCACAGATGTCAATAATGCGTATCTGCGCGCCAACAAGCTCAAAGTGTCTTATCTCGGCCGGGGTTATGCGTGGCTGGATACAGGCACCTATGATTCGCTGATCGACGCCTCAACGCTTATCCGGACGGTAGAGGAGCGGCAGGGGTTGAAAATCGGTTGTCTCGAGGAAATTGTCTATCGCCAGAAATATATTTCGAAGAGCGATCTTCTTGCGCTGGCGGCTAAGAATCAAAATGGTTACGGCGAGTATTTAAAGAAAATAGCGAAAGAAGGGTGAGGCGCGGTTAAGAGTTCAGTCCGCTTGCCGCTGGAAACGAGCTGGCAAACTGGCGTATCCACTGAGTCGCGGCTTCTTCTTCGGGGACTTCGCGGCCCTGTTCTTTGGAAAGTTTTTTGCGGTATTCGATGATTTCGAGCGCCTCTTCGGCGAGCTTTGCTTTAAACGCGCTCGAGCTATCCAAGAATGAAACTCCCATGCGGTATCGCCCGGATTTGCGGTCTTCGTGGCAGTAGGCGACCTTCCCCTGAAGGACAAAAAGACGTTCTTTGACCGGAATCGTGATATTTAATACTTTGCCCCGCGTGAGTCTCTTTCTCCAAAGAAAACAAAGGCCGCCCAGAGAAACATCCGAAGATTGTGTGAGAAAAGGGGAGTCCGCGTCCGGTTGGCTAAGCTGCAGAGGTACGCTGATCCGGTGCCTGAAAAACTTACGTCTTTCGGTGGCTAGCGTGTCCATAGGAACTCATTATACCACCGTAGGGCTTAAAGGCCAATGATGTTAAAATAATTTATGAAGCTCATTTCTTGGAACGTAAACGGTATTCGGTCGGTCCTCAGGCATGGGTTTCTTGACTTTATTAAGCGCGAGAAACCGGATATTATCTGCCTACAGGAAACAAAAGCACCCTCGTCGAAGCTTGATATCGACCTGCCAGGGTATTTTCATTACTGGAATAATGCCAAGAGGTTAGGATATTCCGGCACTGCTATATTTAGCAAAGTTCAGCCAAAAAAAGTCTCTGCCGGGATAGGGATTGCCAAGCACGATGATGAGGGACGTGTTTTAACGGCTGAATTTGACGAATTTTACCTGGTCAATGTATATGTGCCCAACTCGAAGAGGACGCTCGAGCGCTTGCCGTATCGCGAAAAAGAATGGGACGTGGACTTTTTAAAGTATTTAAAGAAATTGGAGAAAAGGAAGCCGGTGATTTTTTGCGGGGATCTGAACGTGGCGCATACAGAGATTGACTTAACCAATCCCAAGACCAATCGCATGAATCACGGCTTTACCGACCAGGAACGCCGCGGTTTTGATAATATGGTGAAAGTCGGGTTCATCGATACGTTCCGGGAATTCGAAAAAAGCGGCGGGCACTATACGTGGTGGAGCCGTATGAATAACTGCCGCCGACGGAACATCGGATGGCGCATTGATTATTTTCTGGTGTCCAAAGCGCTTCGGCCGCGTGTTAAGAAGGCGTTTATTCTGAAGGATGTCATGGGTTCCGATCATTGTCCCGTGGGGATGGAGATTAAATGAAGAGAATTCCTAAGGCCTATTTTGCCGAGTTTCAGGAGTTGCGTAGAACGCTGATGCGTAACCGCATTTCCGTACTGATCCTTACGGCGTCCGGAATATGTTTCGGTGTTTCCTTCCAATATGCTTTACGCCATTTTCTCTTTAAAGAGGATGCGTTTCGGCTTCAAGAGCTCTATATTTGGACGTTGCTATTCAGCTTGGGGGCTTGGGTCGCGTATCTAAACCAGCGAACGAAGACGCTTCTGGCTTCCAAAATGCTGGGATTTTTTTATCATGTGATGCTGATGTTGTCGCTGGCGGCGGTGGGTGTGGTGTATGCCGAAAACGCACTCCTCTTTGCCTTTTACTTCTCCTTCGCGTTGGCGCTTACCTGCATTGTTGTGCCGTGGTCGATCAGAGACACGGCATTCTTGACAGTGGTTTCTATGGCGGCGTTCTCACTTTTTCACGCCTATGTAAGGTGGGGATTGGGGATACACGTGCCCGCCTATAATCGATTTAATCCGTTTGGAGACGGCCTTATATTTATAGGGATCGGGGCTGTGTTGGGTTTCGTGGTACGGCGTAACCAGAATGACAGAGAGGTCGAAAATTTTGTTTTGTTGAAGCAGGTGGAAGAAAAGAACCGGCAGACCGAACAAGAGCTGGGTTTTGCGGCACATATCCATGAGACGTTGATTCCACTGCCTATTTCTCACAAACTGGCCGATGTCAGCGTGGAGTACGTTCCCGCGCGCCATGTGGGAGGGGACTACGCGCGGTTTGGATTTCTGGGTGAGCAGCGCTTGTTGTTTTTTATGAGCGATGTGACGGGGCATGGCGTGCCGGCAGCGCTGCTTGTCAACCGTCTGCATGCGGAATTTGAGCGATTAGCCCTAAAGCATCCGTCGCCGGCCCGCTTGATGGCCGAGCTGAATGATTTTATCGTACGGGACTTTGGGCAGAGCAGTATGTACCTATCGGGTTTCTGCGGCGTTCTGGATTTTGACAAGAATGAGCTCGTGTATTCCGGTCATGGACATCCCGCGCAGTACCTCGTGCGCGCGCGTTCGCG